>NZ_QUAL01000188.1 GCF_003579925.1 Jiangella rhizosphaerae
CCGGTGCGGCCTCGGGCTCGGGCTGTGCGGCCTCGGGCTCGGCCGGCTCCGCCGCGGCGGCTTCGGGCGTCGGCGCCGGCTCGGTGGCGCCGGGGGACTCGGGGGCCGTGGGCTCGACCTCGGCGGCGGGTGTCGCCGCGTCGTCGTGCTCGGGGCTACCAGTCGTGTTCGTCACGGTGTCCTCATCCGGGTCAGGCGGTGGTGACGGAGTCGAGGGTGACCGGGGTGATGGGCGCGCCATCCTCCGATCCATTGTCGGTTCCAGCCTCGGCGATACCAGTGATCACGTCCAGACCAGTGGTGATCTGGCCGAAGACGGTGTAGTCGGGCGGCAGCTGGGAGTCGCCGTACACGAGGAAGAACTGGCTGCCGTTGGTGTTGGGGCCGCTGTTGGCCATCGCCACCGTACCGGCCGGGTAGGTGGCGCCGTCGGTGTTCTCGTTGTCGTACTCGTAGCCGGGGCCGCCCGAGCCGGTGCCGGTCGGGTCGCCGCACTGCAGGACCTTCAGGCTGTCGGAGGTCGTCAGGCGGTGGCAGGCGGTGCCGTCGTAGTACCCGGCGGAGGCCAGGAAGGCCAGCGAGTTGACGGTGCACGGCGCGCCGGCGTCGAGCGTCACGGTGACCGGGGCGCCGTTGATGGTCAGCGTCGCCGTGGTGGGCAGCGGCGTCTGGAGCGCGGCGGGGTCGATGGCCGGCGGCGTGCCGAGGTCGGGGACGGCCGACTCGCCGGCGGCGCGGTAGTCGCAGGTGCCGGCGGCGGCGTCGGCGGACGGGGAGGAGTCGGTGCCGGACGCGACGGGATCGTCGTCGTCGCCGAGTGCGCCGGACACCAGGAGCGTGCCCATGACGAGAGCCACCGCCACGATCACGGCTCCGACGACGATGCCGATCTTCCGCCGCTTCTGGGCCTGCTCGGCCCGCCGCGCCTGCTGACGCTCGTAGTGCTGGCGCGCGAGCTGACGCCGGCGTTGCTTGGCACTCTGGGCCACCAGCCATCCTCCCGGTCGTTTCGAGAACGATGAGGGGACCCGAGGACCCCCCTTCCGCGTGTGGTACGCGGGGACAGTCTAGGCAGTACACGGCGGGAATCAGATAACGAGTTCGCGGCGATGAGTGGCCCGCCGGTAACCTTCCTGGGTGCTCCTGCTCACCGTCGTCGCTCCCGTACTGGGTACCAACTGCTACGTCGTGGCGGCCGACGGCGCCCGCGAGTGCCTCGTGATCGATCCCGGCATCGGCGTCGCCGAGCAGCTGGAGAAGGTGTTCGCCGAGCACTCCCTCGAGCCGGCCGCGGTCCTCGTCACCCACGGCCACCTCGACCACACCTACGCGGTGAGCGAGCTCTGCCGCGGCCGCGACCTCCCCGTCCACCTGCACGAAGGCGACGCCTACCGGCTGTCCGACCCGCTCGGCTCGCTCGGTCCGCAACTGGCGGTGCAGTTCGCCCAGTTCGGCGCCGGCTGGACGCCACCGGCCGACGTCCGGCCGTTCGGCGGCGCCGACACCGAGCTGGAACTCGCCGGCGTCGGGCTGCGCGCGATCCATGCGCCCGGCCATACCGAGGGGTCGACGCTCTACTACGCGCCCGGCGACGCCGTCGTCTTCACCGGCGACGTGCTGTTCGCAGCCACGGTGGGCCGCACCGACCTGCCGGGTGGCGACGACGCGCGCATGCGCGCGACGCTGACCCGCCTCGCGTCGGACGACGAGCTGCCCGGACTCACCACCGTCCGGCCCGGCCACGGCGCGGCGTCGACCCTCGACCGGGAACGCGCATCCAACCCGTACCTGCGAGGACTGTAGACACGTGACTGTTCCAGCCTTCCGTGCCCCGAAGGGCACCTTCGATCTCGTGCCGCCGCGCGGCGAGGCCATGCTCGCCGTCCGCGACACGCTGGCCGCGCCGCTGCGCTCGGCCGGCTACGGCTACGTCGAGACGCCCAGCTTCGAGGAGACGACGCTGTTCGCCCGTGGCGTCGGCGAGTCGACCGACATCGTCACGAAGGAGATGTACTCCTTCACCACCCGCGGCGGCGACGACGTCACGCTGCGGCCGGAGGGGACGGCGCCGGTGCTGCGCGCCGTCCTCGAGAACGGGCTGCACCGCGGCGCGCTGCCGGTGAAGCTGTGGTACTCCGGCTCCTACTACCGCTACGAGCGGCCGCAGAAGGGCCGCTACCGGCACTTCTCCCAGGTCGGCGCCGAGATCCTGGGCACCGAGGACCCCGCCAGCGACGCCGAGCTGATCGTGCTCGCCGTCGACGCCTACCGCGCGCTCGGGCTGACCGGGGTGCGGGTGCTGCTGAACTCGCTCGGCTCGCACGAGTCGCGGCCGGCCTACCGGGCGGCGCTGCAGGAGTACCTGCGCGGTCTCGACCTCGACGAGGAGACCGCCCGGCGGGTCGAGATCAACCCGCTGCGGGTGCTCGACGACAAGCGGCCGGAGATCCAGAAGGCGCTGGCGTCGGCGCCGATCATCACCGACTTCCTGTCACCGTCCGACCGCGCGCACCACGACACCGTCCGCTCGCTGCTGACGTCGGCGGGTGTCGACTTCGAGGACGACCCGCGGCTCGTGCGCGGGCTCGACTACTACACCCGCACACTGTTCGAGTTCGTCCACGACGGTCTCGGCTCGCAGTCCGCGGTGGGCGGCGGCGGTCGCTACGACGGCCTGTCCGAGCTGATCGGCGGGCCGGCGCTGCCCGGGGTGGGCTGGGCGCTCGGCGCCGACCGCACGCTGCTGGCCATGGAGGCCGAGGGGCTGCCGCTGCCGGGGGTCACGGGCGTCCAGGTGTTCGCCGTCCCGCTCGGCGACGAGGCTGCGGCGTGGGCGTTCGGACTGGTCACCCAGCTCCGGCGGGCCGGCGTCGCGGCCGACTTCGCCACCGGCGGCCGCGGCCTCAAGGGCGCCATGAAGGCCGCCGATCGCAGCGGCGCCAAGTACGCCGTCGTCGTCGGCGCGCGCGACCTCGCCGAGGGCGTCGCCCAGGTGAAGGACCTCGCGACGGGGGAGCAGCAGGCGATCTCGCTGAACGGGCTGGTGACGCACCTGCAGCGGCTCGTCTAGCGTGCGGTGGAACCACAACCTCCACTACCACCGGCTGGTACTGGACGCGGTCCCGCCGGTCCCGTCCGGACGTCGAGTGGGTCGCCGGTGACGTACTGACCCACCCGCTGCCCGGCGTCCAGTGGCGGCGGGTGCCGCTGTTCCGCTACGCGCTGACCTGGACGAAACCGGCCTGTTCCACGGACTTGCGTCGGTACCGAACGTGTGTTCGAATGGATGAGTGCGTTGGGAAGCTCAGGAGCTCGCGGTCACCGACGGTGCGGCGCTGCCGGGGCTGCAGCGGCTGTCCGGGCTGGTCCGCAGCGTGCGCACACCTGAGTTCGAGGGCATCACCTTCCACGAGGTCACGTCCAAGTCCGCGCTCAACAAGGTGCCCGAGGCGTCGCACGTGCCGTTCCGCTGGACGGTGAACCCGTACCGCGGCTGCAGCCATGCGTGCACCTACTGCCTGTCCGGCTACGCGCCCATCACCATGGCCGACGGCTCCACCGTCCCGCTGGCGCGGGTGCGGCCGGGCGACCAGGTGCTCGGCACCCGGGCCGAGGGGTTGAGCCGGCGCCTGGTGCGTACCCAGGTGCTCGACCACTGGCGCACGTCCAAGCCGGCGTTCCGGCTCGAGCTCGACGGCGGCACGTCGATCGTCGCCAGCGGCGACCACCGGTTCCTCACGGCCGACGGCTGGAAGCATGTGGCCCCGGCCGCCGAGGGCGAGCCGCCCCGTCCGTCGCTGACCACCCGCGACCGCCTCGTGGGACTGCGCCGCGGCGTCGTCGGTGCCGCGGTACGGGCCGACGACGCGCTGACGGTCAGCTACGTGCGGCCGATGGACGTCGAGCTGCCGATGTTCGACCTCACCACCGGCACCGGCGACTTCATCGCGCACGGCGTCGTCAGCCACAACTGCTTCGCCCGCAACACCCACACCTACCTCGACCTCGACGCCGGCGACGACTTCAACCGCCAGGTGATCGTCAAGGTGAACGTCGCCGACGTGCTGCGCCGCGAGGTCAGCCGCCGGTCGTGGTCGCGCGAGCACGTCGCCATGGGCACCAACACCGACCCCTACCAGCGGGCCGAGGGCCGGTACCGGCTGATGCCGGGCGTCATCGAGGCGCTGGCCGGGTCCGGCACGCCGTTCAGCATCCTGACGAAGGGCACGCTGCTGCGTCGCGACCTGCCGCTGCTGCGCCGCGCCGCCGAGGATGTCCAGGTCGGCGTCGGCGTCTCGCTGGCCCTGCTCGACGAGACGCTGCACCGTTCGGTGGAGCCCGGCACGCCCACGCCGAAGGCCCGGCTGGAGCTGGTGCGGTCGGTGCGCGAGGCCGGCCTGCCGTGCACCGTCCTGCTGGCGCCGATCCTGCCCGGCCTCACCGACTCCGAGGAGCATCTGTCCGCGTTGGTCGCGGCGGTGGCCGACGCTGGCGCCACGGGCATCAGCTACATCCCGCTGCACCTGCGGCCCGGCGCCCGCGAGTGGTACCTCGACTGGCTGGAGTCCACCCGGCCCGACCTGCTGCCGCTGTACCGGCGGCTCTACCACCGGGGCTCCTACTCCGACCAGCGCTATCGCGACTGGCTGCGGGCCCGCGTCGAACCCCACCTGCGCCGGTACCGCCTCCGCGACGACGACGCCGAGCCGATGGTCGACGACCGCCGGCGCCCCCTGCACGGCCGCCGCTGGGGCCCACGCGTCACGCCCGAGCCGACGCCTGCCGAACCCGCCCAGGACGCCCTCTTCTGACGTCCGCCGCCCCGCCCGCACCCATCGCCCGCCCGCACCACCGATCCATGCCGAAGTCGATCTTGGAGTTGTTCGGCAATCGCCGACCGAAATGTCCGATAGATGGCCGAACAACTCCAAGATCAACCGGGACCGGGGTCGTGGCGGGGCGGAGAACACGCGGCACGGACGTGGACCATGCGGGCGTCCGGCGGGGAATCGCCTCGCCGCCGCATGATGCGGTTACGTAGGATCGCTGGGTCAGCACCACCGCTCCGCCAACCCTGAGAGGAACACCTGTGCTCCGCACCCACGAGGCCGGCACGCTGCGTGCCGACCACGCCGGCCAGACCGTCACCCTCACCGGCTGGGTGGCCCGCCGTCGCGATCATGGGGGAGTGGCGTTCCTGGATCTGCGGGATGCGTCCGGGGTGGCGCAGGTGGTGGTGCGCGACGAGTCGGTCGCGCACGGGCTGCGCAACGAGTTCTGCATCAAGGTCACGGGGCAGGTCGGCCGGCGTCCGGAGGGGAACGAGAACCCGAACCTGCCGACCGGCGAGATCGAGGTCGTCGCCGAGGCGGTCGAGGTGCTGAGTGAGGCCGAGCCGCTGCCGTTCCAGATCGACGACCACGTCGACGTCGGTGAGGAGGTGCGGCTGAAGTACCGCTACCTCGACCTGCGTCGCACCGGCCCGGCCGCCGCGATCCGGCTGCGCAGCGCCGTGAACAAGGCCGCCCGCGACGTCCTGCTGGCCGAGAACTTCGTCGAGGTCGAGACGCCGACGCTCACCCGGTCCACGCCCGAGGGGGCGCGCGACTTCCTGGTGCCGGCCCGGCTGCGACCGGGGTCCTGGTACGCGCTGCCGCAGTCGCCGCAGTTGTTCAAGCAGTTGCTCATGGTCGCCGGGCTGGAGCGGTACTTCCAGATCGCCCGCTGCTACCGCGACGAGGACTTCCGCGCCGACCGGCAGCCCGAGTTCACCCAGCTCGACATCGAGATGAGCTTCGTCGAGCAGGACGACGTCATCGCGCTGGCCGAGCGCGTCCTCACGGCGCTGTGGGCGCTGGCCGGCCACGAGCTGACGACCCCGATCCCGCGCATGACCTACCGCGACGCCATGGACCGGTTCGGCTCTGACAAGCCCGACCTGCGGTTCGGTCAGGAGCTCACCGAGGTCACCGAGCACTTCGCGAACACGCAGTTCCGGGTGTTCCAAGCGCCGTACGTGGGCGCCGTCGTGTACCCGGGCGGCGCGTCGCAGACCCGCAAGGAGCTCGACGGCTGGCAGGACTGGGCCAAGGCGCGCGGCGCGCGGGGGCTGGCGTACGTGCTGGTCGGGGCCGACGGCGAGCTGTCCGGCCCGGTCGCGAAGAACCTGTCCGAGGACGAGAAGGCCGGCCTGCCCAAGCTGGTCGGCGCGGTTCCCGGCGACGCCGTGTTCTTCGCCGCCGGCACGCGACGGTCGTCGCAGGCGCTGCTCGGCGCGGCGCGGCTGGAGATCGGCCGCCGCGCGGGGCTGATCGACGAGGACGCCTGGGCGTTCACCTGGGTGGTCGACTCGCCGCTGTTCGAACCGGTCGACGAGACCGACGACGTCGCCGTCGGCTCGGGCGCCTGGACCGCCGTGCACCACGCGTTCACGTCGCCGAAGCCTGAGTCGCTCGACACCTTCGACACCGACCCGGGCAACGCGCTCGCCTACGCCTACGACATCGTCTGCAACGGCAACGAGATCGGCGGCGGGTCGATCCGTATCCACCGCCGCGACGTGCAGGAGCGGGTGTTCCGGGTGATGGGCCTGGGTTCGGAGGAGGCGCAGGAGAAGTTCGGCTTCCTGCTCGACGCGTTCAGGTACGGCGCCCCACCGCACGGTGGCATCGCGTTCGGCTGGGACCGCATCACGGCGCTGCTGGCCGGGTCCGACTCCATCCGCGACGTCATCGCGTTCCCGAAGACCGGCGGCGGGTACGACCCGCTGACGGCGGCGCCGGCGCCGATCACCGCGCAGCAGCGCAAGGAGGCCGGCATCGACGCCGTCTCTGAGCAGGCTCAGGCCTGAGTCGCTTGCGCTGACCCGCGGCCGCCCCGACCGGCGGCCGCGGGTCGGCCGGTGGGCCGCGACCGGGCGCTCGTCCGCGATCGGCGCCGACTCGATGCCGGGCGATACTGTGGACGTGGAGTACGTCTCCAGAGTGCCGCGACCGCCGCTGGACGGGCTGATCGACGACCTCTACTACCTGGAGGGTGCGCCGCCGTACGCCCGGCTGAGGCTGCCGCCGCCGGCGGCGCTGCTCATCGTCAACCTCGGTGCGCCGTTCCGCGTCCGCGGCGGCGCCGACCCCGACACGGCCGAGTACGCCGACGGCTGCGTGGTCACGATGCCCACCCGCGCGTGGGAGTTCGGTTACCCGATCTGGACCCGGTCCGTCGGCGTGCACTTCAAGCCGTGGGGGATGGGGCCGTTCCTGCCGATGCCCGCGGCCGAGCTGTGCGACCGGCCGGTGACGGTCGAGCAGGTGTGGGGCCGCCCCGCGGTCGCCGAGCTGCGCGACCGGCTGGCCACGGCGGACGGGCCGCACGCGATGCTGACGCTGCTCGAGGAGGAGCTGATGCGACGGCTGTGCGAGACCGCCGGGCTGGGGCTGGTCCGCCATACGAGCAGCGTCATCGCGGCCAGCAGCGGGGCGGTGCCGATCGGCGACCTGAGGGTGGCGGCCGGTGTCAGCAGCACTCATCTGGCGCTGCGGTTCAAGGAGCTCGTCGGCGTCACGCCGAAGCGGCTGGCGCGCACCTACCGCTTCGCCGCCACCGTGTTCGCGATCGACTTCGCCGGACCGATCGACTGGGCCGACGTCGCCAGCGGTGCGGGCTACTTCGACCAGGCCCACTTCGGCCACGAGTTCCGGGCGTTCACCGGGCTCACGCCGACCCGGTACGCCGAGGTCCGGCGGCGGTTCCTGCGCGAGCATCCCGGCCACGCGCTGGACAGCTGGCCGCTGCCGGCCGATTGATTTCTTACAAGAGCGGCAGGTCACGAAACCCTAACCTGAGGGGCATCCGAGAGCAGAGGAGCGCCCTCATGGGCAAGGTGGTCATGTACAGCACGGTGTCCGTCGACGGCTTCATCGCCGACGAGAACGACCAGCCCGGACCGCTGTTCGACTGGCTGGTCAGTGGTGACGTCCCGCTGGACGAGAGCGGCGCCGTGAAGGTGTCCCAGAGGTCCTACGACTACACCCGGGCCTACTGGGACCCGATCGGGGCGACGATCGCCGGCCGCCACGTCTTCGACCTGACGGACGGCTGGGACGGCAAGCCTCCGGCCGGGGTCGACCACGTGGTCGTCGTGACGCACCGGCCGCCGCCCGAGGGCTGGGACCCCGAGGCGCCGTTCCACTTCGTCGACGGCGTCGAGGCGGCCGTGGCCAAGGCACAGGAACTCGCGGGTGACCGCCTCGTCGAGGTCGCGGCCGGCGACGTCGGCGGCCAGGCGCTGGCCGCGGGCCTGGTCGACGAGGTGCGCATGGACGTCGCACCCGTGGTGTTCGGGTCCGGCAAGCGCTTCTTCGGGTCGGTCGACGCGCAGCACCTGCTGGACGATCCGGACGTGGTGATCCAGGGCGACCGGGTGCTTCACCTGAGCTATCGGGTGCGCCGCTGACCGATCTGAGGCGAGGTGGGCGTCGATCCTGTGCACGAGCGGTCTCCTTCGATGCCGGCGCGAAAACGCTTTGCCCGGACCGCACCCGCATGGCATCATCGTCAGCGATGTGATCTGACGCGTGACTCCAGCCCGCGCCCGAGGTGTGCCACCCGGCGGGCTCCCAGCAACCTCGTCGAGGTCGTCACGTGTCTCTGCTCTCTGTTCGCGCTGTTTCCATCGCCTACGCCGGCCGCCGGGTCCTCGACGGCGTCAGCTACGACGCCGCCGCGGGGGAGCGGCTGGGCATCGTCGGCGAGAACGGCGTCGGCAAGTCGACGCTGCTCCGGCTGTCCGCCGGGGTCGAGCGGCCCGACTCCGGCACCGTCGAGCGGCACGGCAGCCTCGGCTACCTCACCCAGGAGCCCGACCTGCCCGACGGCGACACCGTCGACGGCGCCATCGATGCCGCGCTGGCGGAGTTCCGGGAGCTCGAGCGGCGCATGCGTGCCGCCGAGGCCAAGCTCGCCGACGGCGACCAGTCGGTGCTGGACGAGTACGGCGACCTGCTGGCGGAGTTCGAGCACCGCGACGGCTGGTCCGCCGACGCCCGCGCGGCGCGCGCCCTGGCCGGCCTGGGGCTGGCCGAGGTCGCGGGGGACCGGCCGCTCGGCACGCTGTCCGGCGGACAGCGGTCGCGGCTGGCTCTGGCGCTCGCGCTGGTCCGCGCGCCGGACGTGCTGCTGCTGGACGAGCCGACCAACCACCTCGACGACGACGCCATCGCGTTCCTCGAGGAGGCGCTGCGAGCCCACCGCGGCGCCGTCGTCACCGTCTCGCACGACCGCGCGTTCCTCGACGGCGTGGCGACGTCGATCCTCGACCTCGACCCGGTCCTGACCGTCGACCGCGACGGCACCCCGCACGTCGGCCCGGCCCGCTACACCGGCACGTACACCGACTACCTGGCCGGCAAGGCCGCCGCCCGGGCCCGGTGGGAGCAGGCCTACGCCACGTGGTCCGACGAGGTCGACGCGGCGCGGGCCGTCGTCAAGCAGGACGCCCGCCGGGTCGGGCACGACGGCCGCGGCCGCCGCGACAACGACAAGTTCGTCGTGCACTTCCTCAGCCAGAAGGTCGACGCCGCGGTGTCACGGCGGGTCCGCGACGCCGAGAACCGGCTGCGCCGGCTGGAGGAGCAGCGCATCCCCAAACCGCCGCGGCTGTTGACGTTCGACGCCGCGCTGGCTTCCTCTCCCTCGAAGGGCTCGCGCAGGGCCGGAGACCTCGCGGTCGGTATGGGGCCGGTCCCCGACGTGCCCGACGGCGTGCTGATCGCGGTCCGCGACGTCAAGGTGCCCGGCCGCATCACCGCCCGCGCCCTTGACGTCACGCGCGACACCCGGCTGATGATCACCGGCCGCAACGGTTCCGGCAAGTCGTCGCTGCTGTCGGTGCTGGCCGGGGCCCTGGAGCCGGCGACCGGCGAGGTGCTGCGGTCGCGCCGGCTGCGGATCGGCTGGCTGCCGCAGACCGGCAGCTTCCCTGACCCGTCGCTCACGGCGGTGCAGGCGTTCGCCGCCGGCCGCCCCGGCCCGGCCGACGAGTACCAGGCCGAGCTGGCGGGCCTCGGCCTGCTTCCCGGACCGGCCCTGGCGACGCCGGTCGGCGCGCTGTCCGTCGGTCAGCAGCGGCGGCTCGCGCTGGCCCGGATGCTGGTGACGCGGCCGCAGGTGCTGCTGCTCGACGAGCCGACGAACCACCTGTCGCTCGGCCTGGTGGAGGAGCTGGAGGCCGCGGTCGACGCGGCCGGTCTCGCGGTGGTCGTGGTGACCCACGACCGGTGGGCGCGGCGTCGCTGGCAGGGCGAACGCGCCGAGGTCGTCCACAACGAATTGATGCTCGGCTAGTTGTCCACAATCTGGTGATCGCTGGTTGCGGGGCGCGATTGCGCAGGAAAAGCTCAGTGGCGACCGAGCCCGGAAGGGGGCACCATGACAACCATGATGCAGCGGCCACGTGGAACCGACGCCTGGACCGTCGACGACCTCGCCGGCCTGCCTGACGACGGGCTCCGCTACGAACTGCTCGATGGGTTCCTGCTGGTGACGCCGGCACCGTTGGGACCGCACCAGACCGTCGTCCTCGAGCTTGCCGTGTTGCTGCGTTCGGCGATGCCCAGCCACCTGAAGGTGTACGTCGCGCCGCGCGACTGGCAGCCCGACCGCGGCACGTCGTTTCAGCCCGACGTTCTCATCGTCCGACGCGACCAGGACAGCGACGGACCGATCACCGCGCCGCTGACCCTCGCCGTGGAGGTGCAGTCGAGGAGCACCCGGCGGAAGGACCAGTTGCTCAAGTACTCGAAGTACGCCGACAGTGGGGTGGCGTCGTACTGGATCGTGGACCCGGACGAGCCGTCCATCGTGGCCTACGACCTGGTCGACGGCGCGTACGTCGAGGTGGGCAGGGCCACGGGCGACGAGAGCGTCACGCTCACGCAGCCGTTCGAGGTGACCGTCACACCGAAAGCGTTGGTGTCCGGCTGAGGCCGACCGGTACGCTGAAGAGCATGGGAATGACAGACAACCGCGCTGTGGCGTTCTGGCGTCCCCGCCGGTCCGTCACGGCGTAGCTCTGCGTACCACCGGCTGACCCCGGCTGAACGGGGTCCGGGCCGGGCACACGGGAGCACGCCGCAGCCGCGTCCGTCCCTCGGTGACCACACCCGAGGCGCACGGCGCGGCTTTTCGACGTCCGCCGTCTCCCGTGATCCCGAGAGGTCGTGATGGCCCATGCCACGGCATGCCCGCACCCACTCCCGTCAGAACCGCGCCGGCCGCGCGAATCACCCAGCGAACAGCGGCGCGCCCAACCACGCCGGCATCCACCTGCTCCGCGACCCGTCCGTCAGCGCCCGGATGGTCAGCTCGTCCGGCGCCGGACCGGGCGACCTGGTCATCGAACTGGGCGCCGGGCTCGGAGCGCTGACCGCGCCGCTGGCCGCCACCGGCGCCCGCGTCATCGCCGTCGAGCGCGACCCGCGGTTCGTCGCGAAGCTCCGGCGGCGCTTCGCCGGCGACGACGGCGTCCGGGTCGTCGAGGCCGACGCGCGCACCGTCATGCTGCCGCACCGCCCGTACCGCGTGGTCGCGAACATCCCGTACGCGATCTCGACGGCGCTGCTGCGCCGCCTCCTGGACCCGGAGACGACCTCGGTCGCAGGCGCGGACCTGCTGGTCGAGTGGGGTTTCGCCAAGCGGATGACCGACACCCACCCGCGCGATCTGGAGGTCGCCTGGTGGCAGGCCAGGTTCGAGCTCGGCATCGCCGGACGGGTCCGGCCGGGCAGCTTCCGCCCAGCGCCGTCGGTCGATTCCGCGCACCTGGTGGTCCGGCGGCGCGCCGACGTGTCGCGGGCACAGGCCCGGCTGGCCCGGCGGTTGCTGCAGGACGCCTACCGGCAGCCGCGCCGGCCCGCCCGGGACGTGCTCGGCGCCCACGTGCCGAAGAAGCGCGCGCACCGGCTGCTGACGTCGACGGGCATCGATCCGCCGGCCGCGGCGTCGTCGGTGCCCGTGACGACCTGGCTCGCCCTGGCGGGCGAGCTCACGGCCACGTGACGAACCGCATGGAGACGTCGCCGCCGGTTACCGCTGCATCACAGCCGGTCCGGCGGCCTTGACCGCGTCCGACGGTCAGCTATAGTTTCGGCCCAGGCCGGTATTTGCCGGCTCTTGGGCGAGGAGGTTTCCGGTGCGAGTTCGAGGTATGGCGGTCGGGGTGGCGGCGCTGTTGACCGTCGCCGCTTGCGGGGGTTCGGACGACGACACGGCCGGCGGTGGAGGCTCGGCCGAGGTCACGGTGTGGATGTACCCGGTCATTCCGGACCAGGACGCCAGCATCGAGTTCTGGGAGCAGGTCGAGGCGGACTTCGAGGCCGAGCACGAGGACATCGACCTCACTCTCGAGCTGCAGCCCTGGGAGGGCCGCGACGAGAAGATCGCGACCGCCATCGCCTCCGGCCAGGGCCCGGACCTCGTGCTGCTCACCCCCGACCAGACGCTTCAGTACCAGGTCAGCGGCGGGCTGAAGCCGCTCGACGGGGCGGTCGAGGACGACCGCGACGCGTACCTGCCCAGCGCGCTGGACATCGTCACCTTCGAGGACGAGCTGTACGGGGTGCCGATCTACCACACGAGCACCACCACGGCCTACAACATGGCCGCGTTCCAGGCGGCCGGCATCACCGAGCCGCCGGCCACGTGGGACGACGTCCTGGCGGCGGCGCCGGCGCTGGCGGCGAACGGTGTCTCGGTCCTGGACTACTCCGGCTCCCCGGAGACGACCCTGAACCTGACCTTCTACCCGCTGCTGTGGCAGGCCGGCGGCAGCGTCTTCACCGAGGACGGTTCCGACGTCGCCTTCGACGGGCCGGAGGGCCTGGCGGCGCTGCAGTTCCTGCTCGATCTCCAGGAGGCCGGCGGGCTGCCGGCCGATGCGGCGACGAAGACGAACCTCGTGGACGGCGGACCCCTGACCACGGGCACGACGGCCATGACGTACGCCATCACGCTGCCGGACATCGAGATCATGCGCACCAGCCTCGGTGCCGAGAACGTGGTGGTCGGCGCGCCGCTGAAGGGTGAGGAGCAGGTGAGCTTCGGCATTCCCGGCGTCCTGGCGCTGACCAGTATCAACGACGACGAGGAAGCGGCGTACGAGGTGGCGTCGTTCATCGCGAGCCCGGACGTCTCCGCGCGCCTGAACGACGCGGCCGGCACCTTCCCGGCCCGCACGGACGTCGACGCCCCCACCGGCGACGACGCGCTGACGGCGCTCAGCGACGCGCTCCAGTACGCTCGCCCGGGTGAGGTGACGCCGACCGCCCGTCAGGTCATGGCGGTGCTGTCGGCGCAGCTGCAGGCAGCGCTGCAGGGGTCGAAGTCGCCGGAGGACGCGCTCGCCGACGCCGCGACCGAGGCGCGCGACCTGATCGCTCGTGGCGGCTGACGCCACACCTGCTGACGCCCCACGCCGGGCGAGGAGAACCGTATGACGCTGCAACGCACGGCCCCGCCGCGCCCGTCGTGGCGGGACCGCGTGCGCGACCCGGGCTGGGGACTGATCTTCGTCCTGCCCATGCTCGTGCTGTTCGTGATCTTCCGGTTCGTGCCGAGCCTCGGCGCGCTCGGGATGAGCTTCACCGACTACCGGCTCAGCGGCGACTTCTCGTTCGTCGGCGCGGAGAACTACCGCCGCCTGATCGAGGACGACCTGTTCTTCGACAGCCTGCGCGTCACGCTGCTCTACGCGCTGATGTACGTGCCGCTGACGCTGGTGGTGTCGCTCGGAACCGCGACGATGCTGCATCACGTGGTGCGCGGCCGCGGGCTGTTCCGGGGACTGCTGTTCCTGCCGTACGTCACCTCGTTCGTCATGGCCGGCATCATCTGGATCTGGATCTACGACTCGAACGGGCTCGTCAACGGCGTGCTCGATCGCTTCGGCCTCGGGCCGGCGCCGTTCCTCACCGGCAACCAGGCGATGGTGCTGGGGTCGCTGGCCGTCGTCTCGGTGTGGAAGAGCTTCGGGTACTCGATGCTGATCCTGCTGGCCGGGCTGAAGAACATCCCCGAGGACGTCATGGAGGCGGCGACGCTCGACGGCGCCGGGGCGTGGGCCAAGTTCCGGCGCATCACGCTGCCGCTGCTGCGCCCCGTGATCTTCTTCGTGCTGGTCATCGAGACGATCGTGGCGTTCCAGGTGTTCGACACGATCTACGTCATGACCGGCGGCGGCCCGGCCCGGGCGTCGTACGGGCTCGTCTACATGCTGTACGACCAGGGCTTCAAGTTCTTCGACTTCGGCTACGCCGCCACCATCGGCGTCATGCTGTTCCTCGTGGTCCTCGTGATCTCCCTGGTGCAGCGGTACGTCCTGGACCGGGAGAACACGTGACCACCCTCACCGCACCACCCGCTCCGGCGGCGACGAGCTCGGCCGCCACCGGGCGCCGGCGCCGCCGGCGGAGCGGGGCGAACGTCTGGCTGACCGTCCTGCTGATCCTGGCGTCGGTCTTCACCGTGGTGCCGTTCGTCGCGGTGTTCGTGCTGGCGATCACGCCCGAAGGCGCGCAGACGATCCCGCAGCGGCTGCCCGACGAGGTGACGCTGGACAACCTGAGCGCGGTCCTGTCGGCGTCGTCGTTCCTGCGCTGGACGCTGAACTCGTTCGTCTACTCGATCGTCTCGGTGGTCGTCATCCTGCTGACGGCGGCGATGGCCGGCTACGCGTTCGCCCGCAAGCGGTTCCCGGGCAGCAACGCGCTGATGTGGTCGTTCCTGGCGACGCTCATGGTGCCCGCGCAGGCCACGCTGATTCCGATGTTCGTGCTGGTCTCGCGCATGGAGGGCGTCAACACCTTCTGGGGGCTGATCGTCCCGACGCTGGCCAACTCGCAGGCGGTGTTCCTGATGCGCCAGTTCATCAAGGGACTGCCGGACGACCTGTTCGACGCGGCGAAGATCGACGGCGCGGGGGAGTGGACGGTGTTCTGGCGGCTGGTGCTGCCGCTCACCAAGCCGGTGCTGGCGACGCTGGGCATCTTCGTGTTCCTCTGGCACTGGAACGACTTCCTGTGGCCGCTGGTCATCGCGCAGACCGACGAGATGCGCACGCTGACGGTCGGGTTGTCGACGCTCAACGCCGAGACGGTGGCGCGGGCGCGGATCATGGCGTCGGCCGCGATCAGCGTCATCCCGTGCCTGGTCATCTTCGGCGTCCTGCAGCGCTACCTGGTGAACAGCATCGCGACCACCGGCCTGAAGGGCTGACCGGCCGGTGCGGATCTTCGACGCCCACCGGGTGCTCGGGCCGGTGCCGGGCGACCACGTGCCGTCCGCCGACGTCGCGGGGCTGCTCGCCGAGCTGGACCACCTGGGCACCGACGGCGCCGCCGTCACGCCGAGTCACGGACTGTACGGCGACCCCGCGCACGAGCACGGCGCCGGCCCCGGCTCCGTCCCCGGCCACGAGCGGCTGGTGCCCGTCCCGGTGATCCTGCCCGCGGTGCCCGGCGCCGGCTGGCCGGACGGCCCCGGAGCGGTCGTCGACGCCGCTCCGGCGATGGTGCGCGCCTGCCCGGTGCGGCACCGGTTCGCGCTCACCGGTCCGGTGGCGTTGCGCTGGTGGCACGAGCTCGCCGTGGCCGCCATCCCACTCGCGCTGGACGCGAGCGAGACCGGCCTGGACCGCGTCGGCGCCCTGGCCGCCGCCGTGCCGGAGCTCCGGATACTGGTGCTCTCGCCGGGCTACCGGTGCCTGCGCGAGCTGGCCGAGCTGCTCGACGCCCACCCGGGCATCCACGTCGAGACCGGCACGCTCGCCGCCGCCGGCGCCGTCGAGTGGCTGGCCCGGCGGTCCGGCGCGCACCGGCTGGTGTTCGGCACCGGCGCACCGGTGTGGGACGACGCCGGCCCGCGCTTCCAGCTGGACCACCTGCGGCTGCCCGCCGCCGACGTCGAGCTGATCGCGGCCGGCTCGTTCGAAGCGTTGCGGGCAGGGGGTCGACGATGAGCCCGGTGATCGACGCGCATGGACACGTGGGCGGCTGGGCCGACTTCTTCGTGCCGGAGCCCGGCGCGGCCTGGCTGGTGGACGTCAACACCGAGATCGGCATCGACGTCGTCGGCGTCTCGCACCTGGTCGCCGTCGGCCGCGATCCCGCGGCGGGCAACGAGCTGGCGCTGGCCGAGGCCGAACGGCATCCGGGCCGCATCGGGGTCTGGCTGGTCGCCGACCCGTACCGGCCCGACGCCGCCGCGCTCCTGCGCGAACAGCTGGACCGGCCCGGCGTCTGGGGCCTGAAGCTGCACCCGGACACGCACGAGTGCGCCGTCATCGACCCGCGGTACGAGCCGCTGCTCGAGCTGGCCGCCGCGGCCGGCGTCCCGGTGCTGTCGCACGGGCAGACGCGATCGCCGTACTCCGACCCCGGCGACCTCGCCGAGCTGGCCCGCCGCCATCCCGCGGTGCCGGTCCTCGTCGGGCACGCCGGCCTCTGGCAGGACGGCTTCGACCGCGCGGCCCGGCTGTCCGCCGCCCAGCCGAACCTGTACCTGGAGATCTGCGGCTCCCGGCTCACCACCCGCTGGCTGGAGCGTCTGGTCGCCGTCGCCGGCGCCGACCGCGTGCTGTTCGGGACCGATGCCTGCTTCCTGGACCCTCGGCTGGGCCTCGGGAAAGTACGGTTCGCCCGGCTGTCCGACGAAGACCGTGCGCTGGTGCTGGGCGGCAACGCCGCCCGGCTGCTCGGCCGGCGCCTCATCCTCGCTTCCCAGGAGACGCCATGACGACACTCGCCATCGACGGCGGCGAGCCCACGCGCCGCGCCCCCTGGCCGGCCTGGCCGCCGCCCGCGTCGGACACGCAGCGCAAGCTGCTGGCCGAGGTCGTCGACAGCGGCCACTGGGGCGCGACGTCCGGTCCGCTGTGCGAGCGGCTGGCCGCCGAGTTCGCCCGGCGGCACGGTGCGAAGCACGGCATCGTGCTGACGAACGGGACGCTGGCGCTGTTCGTCGCGCTGCGGGCGGCGGGCGTCCGGCCTGGCGACGAGGTGGTGGTGCCGGCGTACACGTTCGTCGCGTGCGCCACGGCGGTGCTGCTGCTCGGCGCGGTGCCGGTGATCGCCGACGTCGACCCCGGCCACCTGCATCTGACGGCCGGCACTGTCCGGCCGGCGCTCACGCCGCGCACGCGCGCCGTCATGCCGGTCCACCTGGCCGGCAGCCCGGCCCCGTTGGACGACCTGCTCGCGCTCGCCGCCGAGCACGGCCTTGCCGTCGTCGAGGACAGCGCCCAGGCGCATAGCGCCGCCTACCGCGGCCGGCCGGTCGGCGCGCACGGGACGGCCGGCACGTTCAGCTTCCAGTCCAGCAAGGCGATGACCGCCGGAGAGGGCGGCCTCATCGTCACGAACGACGACGACCTCGCCGCCCGTGCCTGGTCGGCCTGCAACGTCGGCCGGGTCCGCGACGGCGCCTGGTACCACCACGCCGACGTCGGCTGGAACCTGCGGATGACCGAGCTGCAGGCGGCCCTGCTGCTGCCCTGGCTGGACCGGCTCGACGACGAGGTCGCCGCCCGCGACGCGTTCGCGCGGCGGGTGACGGACGGGCTGGCGGCGGCCGGCGGGCCCGTCGAGGTGGTGCCGCAGCCGCCGGGCACCACCACCGACTCCCGGCACCTGCTGATGCTGCGGGCGGCGCCGGGCGTGGACCGCGACTGGGCGGGCCGGGCGCTGGCCGCCGAGGGCGTCCCCGTCGAGGACGGCTACCCGCCGCTGGGCTCCCTGCCGGCACTGGGAGGGCAGGTGCGGGCGCTGCCCGCCCCGGGCGCGGAGGCGGCCGCCGCGACGGTGTTCTGGCTGCGCCAGCCGCAGCTCATGGCCGGCCCCGGCGGCGCTGACGACGTCGTGAGCGCTGCCCTGCGCGTGTTCGGCGACGGGCGGGCGTTTCCGCGGCGGTGACGTACGCGGCTCTCCGGGGCCCGGGACCTCCCGAGTACTGTCCGGGCGTGTTGACGCTCAGGCCAACTGTTGGCGTCAGTGTCAACACGCCGGAACCCCCACCCGTCCGGGCGTGTTGACGCTCAGGCCAACAGTTGGCGTCAGCGTCAACACGCCGGAACCAACCATGGGGCGGGTGTGTCGGCCGCCATCGGGACTGCCGGTCGACGACTGGACACCGTCGTGCGCGGTGACGTTCCCGGCACACCCGGACGAACCTCCGGGCGCCGTCCCTCAATGTGAGACTTTCGCTTGCGCGGCCCCGGGCGGTCGGGTTGATCATGGAACCAGCGTTGTCCCCACCACTGGCAGGGAGTGGCGATGGGTCAGAAGCTGGCAAAGAGGTTCATGGTCGCGTTCGGACTGGGCCTGGTGCTGGCCCTGATCTTCGACCATTCCGCCGCGGGTTTCGCGGTGGGGTTCGCCATCGTCTTCGGAGGCGGCCTGGCGGCCGAGTAGCGCCTCCCGGTCCCGCTCGGCTGCGTGATCGCGCACCTTGACAGCATCATGTCCCGCAAATTACGGTCTGGACCGTAAGTTCGGGAGATGGAGGATGCGGGTGCGGAGCATCGACGAGCTCGACGAGCGACTATCGCGGCCACGGCCGGAGCTGGTGGAGGACCTGCGCCGGCTCGACGGCGACGTGGTCGTGCTCGGTGCGAGCGGCAAGCTGGGCGTGAGCCTGGTCAGGCTGGCCGTGCGCGGCATCGAGGCGGCCGGCACCGGTGCCCGCGTCGTCGCGGTGTCCCGGTACGGAGCGCCAGGCGCCCGCGAGGCCATGGAGGCGACCGGCGCGGAGGTCGTGGCGGCCGACATCGCCGACGACGACGCCCTGGCCTCGCTGCCCGACGCCGCGAACGTCGTGTACCTCGTGGGCGCGAAGTTCGGCACCGAGGGCAACCAGGCCGGCACCTGGGAGACCAACGTCTACCTGCCCGGCCGCGTCGCCCGGCGCTACGCCGGTAGCCGCATCAGCGCGCTCTCGACCGGCAACGTGTACCCGCTGGTCGACGTCGGCAGCGGCGGCGCCACCGAGGAGACCCTGCCCGGCCCGATCGGCGAGTACGCGATGTCGTGCCTGGGCCGCGAGCGGATCCTGCAGGCCGCGTCGCAGCGCGCCGGCACGCCGATGGCGATCATCCGGCTCAACTACGCGGTCGAGATGCGCTACGGCGTGCTGGTCGACCTCGCGCAGGCCATCGAGGCCGGCGAGCCGGTCGACGTGACGATGGGCAGCCTCAACCTGGTCTGGCAGGGCTACGCGAACGAGGTCACGCTGCGGGCGCTGCTGCACGCGTCCACCCCGCCGCTGCTGCTCAACGTCACCGGCCCCGAGACGCTCGGCGTGCGCCGGCTGGCCACCGACCTCTCCGCGGCGCTGGACAAGCCGGTGACGTTCACCGGCGAGGAGGCCCCGACGGCGCTGCTGGCCAACGCCCAACGCTGCCACGGGCTGTTCGGCTACCCGGACGTGGCCGTGCCCGAGCTGGTGGAGGCGACGGCGCACTGGGTGCGGGCCGGCCTGCCGACCCTGGGCAAGCCGACCAAGTTCCAGCGACGCGACGGGAAGTTCTGATGCCGGCGGCCGACGACGCCCTGGCCCGGTTCCGCGCCGGTGGCGTGATCCCGGCGCACCCGCTCGCGCTCGACGAGGACCGCAAGCTCGACGAGCGGCGGCAGCGGGCGCTGTCGCGGTACTACCTCGAGGCCGGCGCCAGCGGCCTGGCGGTCGCCGTCCACACCACCCAGTTCGCCGTGCACGAGCCCGGCCGGGGCCTGCTGGCCCCGGTGCTCGAGCTGGCCGCCGCGACCGCCGCCGAGTACACCGACCGCGCGCCCGTGCTGGTCGCCGGCATCGTGGGGCCGGCCCAGCAGGCGGTCGCCGAGGCCGAGCTCGCCCGCGACCTCGGCTACGACCTCGCGCTGCTGACGCCGTACGGCACCGGCGGCGCTACCGAGGACGAGCTGCTCGACCGCGCCCGCGCCGTCGGCGAGGTGATCCCGGTCATCGGCTTCTACCTGCAGCCCGCGGTGGGCGGGCGGGTGCTCGGCCGCGACTTCTGGCGGCGGCTGGGCGAGCAGCCCGCGGTCGCCGGCGTCAAGGTGGCGCCGTTCGATCGGTACGCGACGCTGGAGGTCGTGCACGGCCTGGCCGAGTCGGGACGGGCCGGCGACATCGCCCTCTACACCGGCAACGACGACCACATCGTCATGGACCTGCTCACCACCTACGACGTCGGCGGCCGGCGCATCGAGGTCGTCGGCGGCCTGCTCGGGCAGTGGGCGGTGTGGGTGCGCGGTGCGGTCGAGATCCTCGCCGCGGCCGGACGCGCCCGGGCCGGCGACGACGCCGCGCTGCGCGAGCTGCTCGCGCTCAACCCCGTCCTCACCGACGCCAACGCCGCCATCTTCGACGCCGCGCACGCGTTCCACGGCTGCGTGCCCGGCATCCACGAGGTGCTGCGTCGTCAGGGCCTGCTGGCCGGGCTGTGGTGCCTGGACGAGGACGAGGTGCTCTCGCCCGGCCAGCTGGCCGAGATCGACCGCATCTGGGCCGCGTACCCGCAGCTGCGCGACGACGACTTCATCGCCGAGCGGCTGGACCGCTGGCTCAGAGGCTGATGCGGTACAGCGTCAGCGGCCGCCCGATGGTCCCGGACTCCAGGCTGCCCGACCGCTCCGCGCAGCCCGCCAGCTCCAGCCGCTGCAGGATGCGGCGTGCCGTCCGCAGCTGCACGCCGAGCCCGTCGGCGATGTCGCGCGTGGTGAGCGGGCGGTCGGCCGTGGCGGCGGTGATCTCGCGGAGGCGGTCGAGCGTGCCGACCGACAGCCCGACCCGGCTGGCGACCACGGCGCGGCTCTGCTCGGGCTTCGGCGCCTCGGCCGGCGCGACCGTCTCGAGCAGGATGTCGACGTCGTTGCGCGACGAGACGACGGCGGCGACGTCGCCGTGGCTGCGGGCCCGGGCCAGCGCCCGGCGGGCCAGCCGTTCGGCCTCGGCGCCGCTGTGCCCGATGCCGAAGCCGATGCGCACGACGTCGTGGCGCTGGCCGAGCCGGTGCAGCAGCGGCAGCGCGGTGAACCCGCGCGAGGCGTCGTGCAGCGGCCCGCGGGTGGTCACGATCAGCGATAGCGTCTCGGAGTACTGCGACAGCGAGCCGCCGAGCAGGCCGACCTCGCGCGCCAGGTCGTCGAGCTCGGACGCGGGGAAGACCTCGACCAGCCCGAGCGCGACCTGCGCGTCCTCCTGGATCTGGCTGGTCGCCGACAGCAGCAGCTGGCGCAGCGCCGCGCGCACCGACTGCCGCGACGGCGCCAGCCGGAACACCGGCAGCTCACCGCTGAGCTCGTCGTGCACCGACGCCAGGCACGTGACGGCGACGGTGCCCTCGTGACGGGCCGCGTGCCGGCGATGGAACGCGGCGAAGTCGGCGGCCGTCGCGCCCGGACGATAGGGCAGCGTGCGCACGTCGTCGACCGGCACCCCGGCGTCACGCAGGGTGCCCTGCACCTGCGCGGCGTCGAGGGTGTCGACCGAGAGGCGGGTGACGTCGTGGCCGTCGCGCAGCAGCCGCACCAGTGCCTCCAGCAGCGTCGACCCGCTGTAGTCGACGAACGCGGCCGGGCGGGTCAGCGCGTCGTGTGCGATGGTGTACGGCACGATGCCGGTGAACAGCCAGGCGTCGACGCCGGACGCGTGCGTGGTCACCATGGCGGTGGCCTGGGTCTCGTGGTCGTAGTCGAACCGGTGCACCCGCACCCCGGCCTGCTCTTCGCAGACGGTCGCGACGCTGTCGACCAGGTCGTGCGGGCCGACCACGCCGATCGAGGTGTCCATGCGACAACTGTAGCCACCTGGTCCAGATTTCGGGCCAGGCCGATACGATGATGGTCGATCGACGGAGGGCGGGAGAGGCAGTGGGGACGCTGGCCATCGACGGGGGGACGCCGGTACGGGACGCGGCGCGGCCGCTGCCGTCGCCACTGAACGCGGCCGGCCGCACCATCGGCGCGGAGGAGGAGGCCGCCGTCCTGCGGGTGCTGCGCAGCGGCATGCTCTCCGGGGTGTGGGGGACCGAGGTGGCGGCGCTGACGGAGGAGTTCGCGGCGCTCATCGGCACGCGGTACGCGGTGGCGTGCAGCAGCGGCACGGCCGCGATCCACCTGGCGGTCGCGGCGGTCGACCCGGAGCCGGGCGACGAGATCATCGTCCCGCCGATCTCGGACATGGGCTCGGTGACGCCGATCATCGCGCAGAACGCGGTTCCGGTCTTCGCCGACGTCGATCCCGTCACCGGCAACCTCGACCCCGGCGCCGTCGCCGCCCTGATCGGGCCGCGCACCCGCGGCGTCGTCGCCGTCCACCTGTTCGGCAAACCGGCCCCCGTGGAGCGGCTGCGCGAGCTGACCGACCGCGCCGGCATCGCGCTGATCGAGGACTGCGCCCAGGCCTACCTCGCGCCCGTGCGCCCCGGCGGGCCGCTGGCCGGCGCCGTCGGGCAGCTGGGCTGCTTCAGCCTGCAGCAGTACAAGCACATCACGACCGGCGACGGCGGCCTGGTCACCACCGACGACCCCGAGCTGGCGCTGCGGCTGCGCCGATTCGCCGACAAGGGCTGGCCGCGCGAGACCGGCGAGCGCGCCTACCTGTCGTTCGCGCTGAACTACCGGATGACCGAGCTGGTCGGCGCGGTGGCCCGCGAGCAGCTGCGCAAGCTGCCCGCCGTCGTCGCCCGCCGGCGGACGAGTGCGGCCGCGTTCGCGGCGCGCGTGTCCAAGCTGGACGGGCTGGGTCTCCCGCCGGACGACGGCGACCACGTCTACTGGTACTTCCCGCTGCTGGTCGACGGGCTGGACGAGGCCGGGCTGCAGCGGTACGCGGCGGCGCTGACGGCCGAGGGCGTGCCGGCGCTCGGGGGCTACCTGGCGCGGCCGCTGTACGCCGAGCCGGTGCTGCGGCGGCCGCTGACCTATGGCTCGTCCGGCTATCCGCTGGCCGGCCGGGCGGAGTACCCCGACGGGCTCTGCCCGGTCGCCGAGGACCTCGTGTACCGGCGGCTGGTCGTGGTGCCGTGGAACGAGAACTTCACCGACGCCGACGTCGACGACATCGTCGCCGCCGTCACGAAGGTGCACACCGCGCTGGTGGCGTCGTGATCCTCGACTGCGACCTGCTGATCGGCCGCGACATCGCGACGGGGGCGCGGCTGGACGGGGACGCGCTGGCCGGTGCGCTGACGGGGCTGGGCATCGGCGGCGGGCTGGTGACGTCGCTGCGATCGCTGCTGTTCGACGCGCCCAGCGGCAACGACGAGGCGCGGTCGGTGGCGGCGGCGTTCGGCTGGCAGGCGGCGGCCGGGGTGGACCTGCGCGACCCGCTGACGGCCCTGGACGAGGTCGCGCGGGCCGCGTCGCTGGGGGTGCGGGCGGTGCGGCTGGCGCCGGACCGGCAGGGTGTGCCGGCGACGGCGCCCGGCCTGCGGGCGGTGGCCCGGACGGCGGCCTCGGCCGGGCTGGTGCTGCTGGTGGAGGGCGACGTCCGGGTGATCGGGCCGGCACTGGCCGGACTGGGCGTGACCGCCGTCTTCGTCGACGCGCACTTCTACCACCTCGGCGACTTCGTCCTGCTGGCCCGCGACGAGCCCGGCTTCCACGCGTCGACCCGGCTGCTGGGCGACGTCGACGGCTGGGAGGTCGTGGTGGCGTCGGTCGGCGCCGAGCGGCTGGTCTTCGGCAGCCGTCCCGGCTGGTTCGAGGCGGCCGCCGTGGTCGACCGGCTCGCGGCGGCCGGGCTAGGGGCGTCGGAGCGCGCCCTCGTCGTGGGCGGGAACCTGCGCCGGCTGCTGGGGGTGGCGGCGTGATCGTCGACGTGCACGGCCACTGGGGCCCGTGGTTCTTCAGTACGTCCGTCGCCGACGCCGCGGTGAACCTGCGGGTGATGGACGAGTGCGGCATCGACGTGCAGCTGGTGTCCGCCGTCGAGGCCGTCGTCTACGACCCGCTGCCGGGGAACCCCGCGCTGGTCCCGGTGCTGGAGGCCGCCGGGCCGCGGCTGCGAGGGCTGCTGGTCGTCGACCCGCGAGACCTGTCGCTCGCGGAGTCGCAGCTGTCGTCGCTGCTGCCGACCGGGCTGTTCGTGGGTGCGAAGATCCACACCCACTACGCCGGCTCGCCCGGCGGTTCGGCGGCGATGGCCGACGCGCTGGCGCTGCTGGCGTCGTACGACCTGCCCGTGCTGGTGCACACCTGGGGCGAGGAGATCGTCGGCCTGGCCGACGTCGTCGCCGGCGTCCCCGGCGTTCGGGTGGTCGCCGCCCACTTCGGCGGTCCGGCCTGGCCGCTCGTGCCCGACGCGGCGCAGCGGACCGACCGGCTCTGGTTCGAGCCGTGCTGGTCGACGCCCGCGCCCGGCCGGATCCGCTGGGTACTGGACCGCGTCGGGCCGGAGCGGCTGATGTTCGGCAGCGACGCCACGCTCATCCATCCGGCGGTGACGCTGGGCGCCATCCGGGCTGCCGAACTGAGCGCGGCGGAGGAGGAGCTCGTCATGTGGCGCAACGCCGCCGACGTCTTCCGCCTGCCCGCTCCGGAATGATCACGTTCACCACGAAATCCCGTGTCGCACTACGCCTGCGATCGTGGTGACGCTCGGGAAATCCTCGTGACGGCCCCACCCGACGACGGCGACGACACCGTCGCGCCCGCACCACGGGACGGAGCGCGGCGGTCGGTCAGAGCACCCGGGCCGGCGCCCAGCCGAGGACGGCGCGGGTGTCGTCGGGTACGACGGAGACCCCGGCGACGTCGGCGGTGACGGTGAACGGCCGGTAGGGCCCGGGCCAGTCCAGCGCCCGATCGATCGCGGCCGCGAGGTCGGCGGCGGCCAGGGCGGGGATCTGGGCGCCGCTGCCGTCGCGCATGCGCATGGGCCGCGGCGGGTGGCCCTCCGGCGAGCGCCACTGCGGCCAGTCGGCGTCGGGCGTCGGGTAGATCAGCCGCAGCGAGCAGGCCGGGAGCCCCAGCGACGGTGACAACGCCGCCACGACCTGCTCGCCGAGCCGCTTGGTCAGGCCGTAGGGCGCGACGGCGTCCGGGACGGCGGTGGCGGGATCGACCGGCCGCGTCGAGTAGGCCTCGAACACCGACATGGTGCTGATGTGCACGAACGAGCGCACCCCCGCGGCCGCCGCCAGCGACATGGCCAGGTGCGGCGAGCCGACGTTCACCTCGAACGCCAGCCCGTTCGCGACCGGGTCGTAGCCGTCGGCGCGGGGGACGGCGGCAGCCATGTGCACGACACCGTCGACGCCGTCCAGCGCCGCCCGGACGTCGTCGGGGGAGCGGGCATCACCCCGCACGGACTCCACGCCGCCGGCGGTGACCGGCCGTCGGTCCAGCACCCGGACGGTGTGCCGCTCCGCCAGGTGCGGGACCACGTTGCTGCCGACCATGCCGGCACCGCCGATGACCAGGACGTGCATGCCGCCGCTCCTCCCGTCGCGATCAGTGCCCTCATGCCCTCAGGGGTCACAGCGTCGCACACTGGCCGGACCGCTCGCCGCGGACCCGGTTGGGCACACCGTCGTCGGTGGGCGGCTCGGCGTTGCCCGAGCAGTCGAGCGAGCCGAAGATCGTCGACCCGGACACGACGGCGGCCGGCGCCGGCCCGTTCACCAGCGTCACCGCGCCGCGCACCGTCACATCGGAGAGGACGACGGGCGAGGCGCCGTCGGCCGTCACCGACCCGAACACCGAGCCGCCGTCGACGCGCAGGCCGGCGCCGCCGGTGACGGTCACCGAGCCGAGCACCGTCGCGCCGTCCAGGCACAACGTCCCCGCCGACGCCGTCAGGTCGCCGCGGTGCGTGCCGGTGACCGTCGTCGTGCAGCGCGGGGTGAACCGCAACAGCTCGTCGCCGGACGCGACGTACACGTCGCCGTCGCTGTGCGCGGCGAGGTGCGACGCCGACCCGGTCCACAGCTGCTCGACCCCCAGGGTCGACGGGTTCACGCGGACCAGCCGGGAGCCCGCCGGCGAGGCGTAGAGCAGCCCGTCGACGGCGCTGAACACGAGGTCGCCGGAGCTGCTGCCGCTCGAGCCCAGGCTCACCCGCTCCACCACGGACGCCGCCGCCACGTCGACGGCGAACAGGTCGGTCCCCGAGAGGCCCCACAGCCGGCCGGCGTCGTCGAAGGCCAGCGCCGGGATGGACGGCTTGCCCGGCGACGGGTGCAGCTCCCACAGCAGCCGCCGCTCGGCCACGGACCACGCGAAGACGGTCGCCTCCGGCTGGGTCGGCGGCGTGGCGGTCTGGCCGCCGTAGATGCTGGTCGACCCGTAGACGACGCCGTCGCGGTAGGCGAGCGCGACGATGCTCTCGTCGTCGATCAGGTCACGCTCGGCGTGCACCAGGGCGCCGCTGTCGGCGTCGTACAGGGCGAACACGCCGCCCAGCTCGCCGAGGTCGGGCATGGTGCCGACGGCGAGGTGGTCGCCGGCCGACGCCAGCGCCCGCGGCCGGATCTGCCGGTCGGCCTTGAAGTCGAACAGCCGCCGCGGGTTGTCGACGGCGCCGGGCTCCGGCGACGGGGAGTACTCCGGGCTGTGCCAGGGCAGCGCCGGGTCGTAGGAGTACACCCGCGCGTCAGGGTAGGCGCCGACGTAGAGCCGCCCGTCGTGCGTCGTCATCGCCTCGCTCTGCGAGAACGTGTGGAACTCCTCGCGCACGCCGGTGGCGGGGTCGACGGCCGCGAAGCCGCCGTTGAGGAACCCGCCGGCGTACACCCGCCCGTCGGGACCCTCGGTGAGCGCGGTGATGTCGATCGGCTCGCCCTCGATGGTGGTCTGGACGAACGACCACGCGCCGGTCGTCGGGTTGTAGCGGAACATCATCCCCCGCCAGAGCAGGCCGACGATGCTGCGCCCGGGGTAGTCGGGCAGTCCGAGCTCGGCCCAGCCGATGCCGCGGGTGTTGGCCACCCGGCCGGTGAACGGCATGTCGGTGCCGACGATGCTGCCGTCGCGCGGGTCGTAGCGGACCAGCTCGCCGGCCACGATCAGGTAGACGCGGCCCTCCTCGTCCGGCGGCGACGGCTCCAGCCCGTGCGCCGTCGCGATGCTGTCGACCCACCGGCCGGCGGCGATGTCCCAGACGTACAGCGGGCTCGGCGAGGCGGACCCGAAGCGGACGTACAGATAGTCGCCGACGACGTCGACGTCGTAGGCCCAGGCGGTCGAGACGTCCAGGCCGTCCGGCAGCGGCAGGGCGGTGCTGACGCCGGACACCCGGTCGACGGCGAACACCGCGGCGGGGTTCTCGGTGCCGGCGAAGACGGTGTCGCCGTGCACCGCGACGCTGCGCACGTAGGCGTGGGTCGAGGACAGCCGGCCGAAGTCGCGGAACGCGCCGGTCGCGGGGTCGTAGCCGAACAGCTTGCCGCCGGGCGACGTGCCGCCGTACACCTGGCCGTCGTCGGCGACCGACACGTCCCAGACGAACGTCTCGCCGGCGATCGGGTTGCCGAGCGCCTCGACGCCGTCCGCCGCGGTCCAGCGGTAGAGGCCGGGCGCGCCGTAGGTGCCGACGTACACCGAGCCGTCCGGGCCGGCGTCGACCGCCCAGGACCCGCCCGCGCCGGGCAGGTCGAACCGGGCCACCGCCTCGCCGGTCGCCGGGTCGACGGCGTTGAGGTGCGCCGGCGCCCCGGACGACGCACTCCACAGCACCGGCGTGCCGTCCGGGCCGGGTGCGAGCGTGCCGCCGATCAGCAGCACGTCCTGCAGGGGCGTGCCGAGCGAGGTGACCTCACCCGGTGGTGGCGCGTCGGCCGGGGCCTCGCCGGACGCGCCGGCGGGCGGTGCCGCCGCCGCGGTGGCGAGGGCGAGCACGAGGACGGCCGATCCGGACAGCAGCGCTCTCATCGCGGGGACCTCCGAGACGGCGAATGGGGGATCTGCACCGGGAGGCTACCGATCGCACGGATATCGGGCAAGGCCGAAATTCCCGGAGGTCTTGCCCAGGCTCGCCGCCGGCTGCCAGGATGACCGCCTAACGGGCCAGGCCGAAATGACCGATCGCGAGGAGGATGCCTTGACGAGGCTGCACCGATCGTCGCTGGCGGCAGTGGCCGCCGCACTCGTGCTGTCGCTGACGGTGCCGGTGGCCGGCGCGGGAACGGACGCCGCGACGGAGCCCGCTTCGGCACCGCGCGCCGCGTCCGCGCCGGTCGTCGGGGCCGAGGAATCCCTCGGCTACCCGATCGAGGGCCGCGTGCTGTCGCAGGAGCAGTCCCAGGGCGTCGACGCGCAGGGACGGCCGCAGGCGTACTGGGTGACCGCGGGCAACGAGGAGACCCCCGGGATGTTCCAGGTCACCGACCTGCGCAGCGCCGAGGTGGTGTTCGCCGAGCGGCTGCCGGCCGGGATCAACAGCTGGGCCAGCACGTTCAGCGTCGCCGACGGCACCGTCTACTTCGGCATGACCGAGGGCCAGCTGTACTCCTGGACGCCGGGCGACGACGCGGTGACGGCGCTGGGCGTGCCCTTCGCCGGCGAGGGGATCTGGCGGCTGGACGCCGCGCCGGACGGCATCGTCTACGGCGGGACGTACCCCGGCGGCCGGCTGTTCGCCTACGACCCCGCCACGGGTGCGTTCACCGACCACGGCCAGGCGGTGCCGGGCGAGACGTACGCCCGCACGCTGGAGGCCGACGAGGACAGCGTCTGGGTCGGCACCCAGCCGCGGGCCCGGCTGACCCGCTTCGACCGCGCGACCGGGCAGTTCCACCAGGTCGCGCTGCCGGCGCAGTACGAGACCCACGAGGTGGTCTACGACATGACGCTGGCCCGCGACTACCTGCTGCTGCGCGTGCAGCCGTCCAACGACCTGCTGGTCTACGACACCGGCAGCGGCGAGTTCGTGAACATCGTCCCGGGCATCTCCGGGCGGGCCATCTCGCCGCCGGACCCCGCGGGGAAGTACGTCTACTTCCGCATCGCCGCCGTCGGCATCGTCGCCTACGACCTCGACACCCACACCTACGCGCCGGTCGGCTGGGCGCCGAACGCGTTCCCCGGCAGCTGGGCCTGGGTCGACCTCGACCACCCCGACTTCCCGGGCCGGTCGCTGGCGATGACCTACTACTACGGCCGCATCTACATCTGGAACCCGGAGACGAGGAAGGGCCGCTACATCGGCGAGGCCGACCTGCAGGGTGCACCGAACACCATCACCGCACTCGGCTCCGGCCCCGACGGCGCCGTGTACGCCGGCGCGTTCCTGTCCCCGCCGGGCATGGCCCGGTTCGACCCCGCCGCCGGCGCGACGACGCTGCTGGCCGGCGCCGGGCAGGTCGAGGGGTTCGGCACCTACGGCGACCACCTGGTGTTCGGCCGCTACCCGAACGCCGGGCTGCTCGACTTCGACACGACCAAGCCGTGGAGTATGGGCACCAACCCGGGCCCGGCCGCCGTCATCACCGCCGAGCAAGACCGGCCGCAGGCCTTCGCCCAGGTCGGCGACGTCATGGCGGTGGGCAGCGTGCCGAAGTCGGGCCGGCTCGGCGGCGCGCTGAGCCTGTGGGACCCGGCCACCGGGCAGGTGGTGACGCACCGCCACGTCGTGCCGGACCAGAGCGTGGTGTCGCTGGCCGAGCGGGACGGGCTGCTCTACGGCGGCACGTCGGTCAACGGCGGCTACGGCATCGACCCGGTGGCCACCGAGGCCGAGCTGTTCGTCGCCGACCCCGCCACCGGCGCCGTCCTGCACCGGCTGGTGCCGGTCCCGGGCGGCCGGGCGGTCAACGGGCTGACGTTCGACGCCGACGGCACGCTGTGGGGCGTCGCGGACGGGACGCTGTTCACGTACGACACCGCCGCGCGCGCCGTCACCCGCGCGGAGCGGCTGTTCCCGCGCACCACGACCATGTACGGCCAGGACCGGCAGCTGCTGTTCCGCGAGGACGGCTACCTCTACGTCACCAGCTCCGGCAGCCTGTGGCGGGTCGACCCGCGGACCTGGGCCGTCACTGAGCTGGCGTCGGCCGGCGTGGGGTCGCTGGCCCGCGACGACGCCGGCTACCTCTACTACACCCGTGGCGCGGCGCTGTACCGGTGGAACTTCTCGCTGCGGCCCCAGCCGGTCTGCGACGTGACGGTCACCGGTCCGCACGCGGGCCCGCTGACGGTCACGGCCGGGACCACGTGCCTCGACGGCGCGGACGTCGACGGCCCGGTCCAGGTCAGCCCGGGCGCGGTCCTGGTGGCGGAGGACTCCGCGGTGCGCGGACCGGTGCGCGCGGTCGGCGCCGGCGGCGTCACGCTCGACGGCGTGACGGTGACCGGCCCGCTCTCGGTGACCGGCGCCGTCGGCGAGGTGTGGATCGACGGCACGACGGTGGACGGCCCGGTGGAGCTGCTGTCCAACTCCGGCGGCACGACGGTGTCCGGCCTCACCGTGACCGGCCCGCTCAGCTGCACCGGCAACGAGCCGCCGCCGGTGCTCGAGGACCTCGACGTCGACGGCCCGGTGTCCGGGCAGTGCAGGGAGGCATGATGCGACGCCTGATCACCTGGTTCGCCGCCGTACTGGTCGCGGCGGCCACGCTGACGGCCGGCGCGCAGGCCGTCGAGTATCCGGTGTTCAAGGACATCGGCGGGATGCCGCTGAACGCCGTCACCGCGCCCGGATCGGCGGTCGGCCACGGACCGGACGGCGAACCGTGGCTGTACCTGGTGTCGTCGGGCAGCCCGGCGGTGCTCAGCGTCGTCGACGCCCGCGACGGCAGCCGGGTGCACGAGTTCCCGCTGCCCGGATCGTCAGGCTCGTGGGCGGTCGACGTCACGCCGAACGGCGACGTCTACGTCGGCACCTACGGCGAGGGGCGCGTGTACCGGTACCGGCCGGGCGCCGCGGCCGTCGAGGACCTCGGCGTGGCGGTGGCCGGTGAGACCTTCGTCTGGTCCGTCACGCACGACGAGAACGGCGTCGTCTACGGCGGCACCGGCCAGTCCCGGGCCACCGTGTTCCGGTACGACCCGGCCACCGGCGCGACGACGAACCTCGGCTCGCTCGCGCCGGACGCCGACCCGCTGATCGTGCGCGGCATCGCCGCCGCCGGCGGCAAGGTCTACGCCGGCACCCACGCCACCACGAGCGTCGTCGAGATCGATGCGGCGACGGGGGAGCGGCGCGACCTGGGGCTGCCGCCGGGCGCCGACCCGGCGGCCGGGGTGTACGACCTCGACGTCCGCGGCCGGCTGCTGTTCGCCCGGTTCAGCCTGTCCGGCTCGCCGTCGCCGCTGCACGTCTACGACCTGGACGCCGGCGCCTGGGTCCAGGAGATCCCGGACGCCCACGGGCTGAGCGTGTCGCCGGTCGCCGCCGACGGGCGCACCGTCTACTTCGTCCGCGACCAGACACTGCACACTTACGACCTGGTGGAGCGGGCCTACGCGGCGACGTCGCTGACCGGCGTCAGCGACGTGCGCGGCTTCGACTTCCTGGACCTCGGCGACCCTGAGTGGCCCGGCGCCACCCTCGTCGGCCTCGACCACGTCGGCCGCTACTTCGTCTACTCGCCGGAGACGGGCCGGTCCGAGCTGCGTACCGCGGACGCCGTCGCGGCGCCGGGACCGGTCCGCTCGATCGCCGAGGGCCCGGACGGCCTGCTCTACGTGGGCACCTTCCTGGCCGGGGGCATGGCTAGCTACGACCCGCGGACCGGCGCGAAGACGCAGTTCGCCTCGGAGATCAGCCAGGCCGAGGGCATGGTCACCCATGACGGCGCCCTCTACGTCGGCACCTACCCGTGGGGCGAGATCCTCCGCTACGACCCGGACCAGCCGGCCGAGCCGGGCGTGAACCCGAAGCCGGTGCTGCGGCTGTACGAGGACCACGGCCAGTCCCGCCCGTTCGCGCTGGCCTCGGCCGGCGACCATCTCGCGATCGGCACGGTGGCGAAGAACGGCTCGCCCGGCGGCGGCCTGACGCTGCTGAACACGCGCACCGGCGAGTCGTGGTTCGACGACGTCGTGCCCGGGCAGAGCGTGGTCGCGCTGACCTACCGCGACGGCGTGCTCTACGGCGCCACCTCGGTGTACGGCGGCGTCGGCGGGCCGCGGCCCACCCAGACCGATGCCGTCGTCTTCGCCTACGACATCGAGGAACGGCGCAAGCTCTGGGAGATCGCGCCGATGCCCGGCGAGGGCGCCATCGGCGAGCTCGCCTTCGACGAGAACGGCAAGCTGTGGAGCCACACGACGGTGTCGGTGTTCCGCATCGACGTCGCGACGCGGACGGTCGAGGCGCGCCGCAACTACGAGCCGTACCCGTGGGACACCATCGACTACGCGCACGTCGGCTCGCGGCTCTGGTACGACCCGCACGTCGACCAGCTCTACGTCGTCTCCCAGCGGAACATGTACCGGATCGACCCCGTGACGCTGGACCGCGCCCGGGTGTTCCGGCCGGCCTCGTACGGGTTGCTGCACACCAACGGCAACGTGTACATCGCCCGTGACCTGCAGTACTGGGAGTACACGCCGAGCGCCCGCCCGGCGGCGGCCGCGAGCGTGGCGGCGGACGCCGTCCCGGCCGGCCGGTCGCAGACGGTCACGTTCACCGGCCTCGGGCCGGGCGAGCAGCTGGAGGTGTGGCTGCGGCCCAACGCCCGGCAGCTGGGCACCGTCCGCGCCGACGCCACCGGCACGGCGAGCCTGACCTTCACTGTTCCGCTGGACCGCGGCGGCGAGCTGACCCTGGAGGGCCGCCGGCTCTCGACCCGGGGCGCGCTGTGGACGTCCTTCGAGGCCACGGCGCCGGTGTGCGACGTCACCGTCGACGGACCGCACGCGGGCCCGGTGCGGGTCACGTCCGGCCTCACCTGCCTGGACGGCGCGACGGTGGGCGGCTCGGTTCAGGTGAGCCCCGGGGCGATGCTGGCCGTCACGGACTCGGCGGTCGCCGGTCCGCTGCGCACCGACCGCGCCGGCGGCGTGGTGCTGGCCGGCGCGACGGTGGGCGGCCCGGTGACGGTGACCGGCAGCACCGGCGCGGTGTCGATCACGCGGTCGTCGCTGAGTGGCTCCGTCTCGCTGGCCGGCAACACCGGCGGCGTCCGGTTCGCCGGGAACCGGGTCGTCGGCGGGCTGTCCTGCGCCGGCAACGATCCGGCGCCGGTCCTGGACGAGCCGAACGAGGTCACCGGGCCGGTGCGCGGGCAGTGCGCGGACGGACGGTCGTGACCGGCCGGCGCCCGACAATGGATAGTCTGCATCGGTGGCGAACACGCGAGGCGCGGCGGAGCTGACCGGACGGCTGCGGTGGTCCCTGGTGGCCGCGGCCGCGACACCCATGCGGGCCGACGGCAGCACCGACCCCGACGTCTGCGAGGCCTACTTCGGGCAGCTGGTGCGCGGCGGCGCCGGCGGGCTGGCCGTCGCCGCGCACACCGGCCGGGGCGACCGGCTGTCCATCGCCACCAAGTCCGAGCTGGTCCGCCGCGCCGCCACCTTGGGCGTCCCGGTGCTCGCCGGGGTCGGCGGCAGCGCGGAGGGCCCCGGCCACGACCTCGAGTGGGCGGCGACGGCGGGCGCGGCCGGCGCCGACGCGCTGCTGGTTTTCCCGCCCGCCGACGCCGACCCCGACGCCGTCGTCGCCCACCACGAGGCGGTCGCCCGGGCGTCCGGGCTGCCGCTGATCGCGTTCGACCTCTACTTCCGGCCGTACGCGCCTGAGACGCTGGCGCGGGTGCTCGACCTGCCGGACGTGTGCGCGTTCAAGCCGGCCCGCCTGCACGACGCCATCGCCTGCCAGGAGAGCATCGCGGCCGCCCGATCGCGCGGCCTGCTCGTCCTGACCGGCGAGGATCGCATGCTCGGCGCGTCGCTCATGTGGGGTGCCGAGGGTGCGCTGATCGGGCTGGCGGCGGCCTCAGTGCAGATCACGGTGGCCGCGGTCGAGACGTTCGCGGCGGCGGTGCACACGTCGGCGCGCGACGCCGCGGCCCGGTTCCTGGAGGTGTCGGCGATCGTCGACGAGGTGGCCCGGGTGACGTTCCGCCCGCCCTACGAGGGCTACGTGCAGCGCATGCTGTGGCTGGCCGCCGACGAGGGCACCGTGCCGGCCGAGTTCGCCGTCGACCCCTACCGGCCCGCCGACCTCGACGACGCCGAGCGCGACGAGGTGGTCCGCGTCGTGCGGCAGTGCCGCGACCAGGTGCGCCGCTGACACCTGGTGTCAGCGTGACCGCGTAGGCTCGCAGATCATGGAGCAGGAAGGACTGTTCGGCGGCGCCGCGCCGTCGGTGCCCGCGGGGTCGCTGTCCGGCGCCGACGACGACGTCGCCGGCAAGCCGCTGGCGGTGCGCATGCGCCCACGCACGCTCGACGAGATCGTCGGGCAGCAGCACCTGCTCGGCCCGGGCACGCCGCTGCGCCGGCTGGTCGAGCAGGACCAGCCGATGGCGCTGGTGCTGTGGGGGCCGCCCGGCACCGGCAAGACGACGCTCGCCTACGTCGTCAGCCGGGCCACGCAGCGCCGGTTCGTCGAGCTGTCCGCGGTGACGGCCGGCGTCAAGGACGTCCGCGCCGTCATCGACACCGCCCGCCGCGAGCTGGTCCGCACCGGCACCGGCACCGTCCTGTTCGTCGACGAGGTGCACCGGTTCTCCAAGACCCAGCAGGACGCGCTGCTACCCGGCGTCGAGAACCGGTGGGTGTCGCTGGTCGCGGCGACCACCGAGAACCCGTACTTCGCGCTGATCAGCCCGCTGCTGTCGCGGTCGCTGCTGCTCACGCTCGAGCCGCTCGACGACGACGCCATCCGCGAGGTCATGCGCCGCGCGCTGACGTCCGAGCGCGGCCTCGACGGCGTCGTCACCATCGACGACGACGCGCACGACCACCTGCTCCGGCTGGCCGGCGGCGACGCCCGCCGGGCGCTGACCTACCTCGAGGCCGCGGCCGGGGGAGCGGTCGACGGCGTCATCACGCTCGACGTTGCCGAGAAGGCCGTCGACCGCGCCGCCGTCCGCTACGACCGCGACGGCGACCAGCACTACGACGTCACCAGCGCCATGATCAAATCGATCCGGGGCAGCGACGTCGACGCCGGCCTGCACTACCTCGCCCGCATGGCCGAGGCGGGGGAGGACCCGAAGTTCCTGGCCCGACGGCTGGTCATCCTCGCCAGCGAGGACATCGGCATGGCCGACCCCACCGCGCTGCAGACGGCGGTCGCCGGCGCCCAGGCGGTCCAGCTGATCGGCTGGCCGGAGGCGCAGATCACGCTGGCCCAGGTCGTCATCGCACTGGCGCTGGCGCCGAAGTCGAACAGCGTGGTGCGCGCGATCGGGTCCGCGGTGGCCGACGTGCGGGCCGGGCTGGCCGGCGCCGTCCCGCCGCACCTGCGCGACTCGCACTACGCCGGGTCGAAGAAGCTCGGCCACGGCACGTCCTACGCATACGCCCACGACGACCCCCGCGGCGTCGTCGAGCAGCAGTACGCCCCAGACGCGGTGAAGGACAAGCAGTACTACCAGCCCGGCACCCGCGGGGCGGAACGCGACTACGCCGACCGGTACGCCAGGCTGCGCAAGATCGTCCGCGGAGAGTAGGTTCGCCCGGGGGGTTGGCCCCGTCCCCCTGCTGCCCGATTGTCTTGGCCGCGTACGCGCGCCTCAAGCGGACTATTGGGCGCTTCGCGCGGCGATGACCGCTTGACCCGCGCGCCCGCGGCAAAGAACGGGCAGCTATCAGGGGGGACGGGGGAAGAGCGGCGACGGCTGCTGGGGGCGTCGGCCCGTTCTGTGTGGCGTTGGTGTCGTTGGGCGTCCACATCGCGAGATTTCACCGTGATTCGCGGGCCATCACGAGGATTACCCCAGCGTCAACACCCTTACAGGCATGGTGATGCTCAGGCAATCCTCGTGATGTAGGCGATCGTGGATGATCATCGCTGTCCACGACTCGACAAACGGCGCGAAACGGGCACGGCCAGCGTGAGGCGTGCCCACATCCTCCCCGTCCCCCTGATAGCTGCCCGTTCTTGGCCGCGAAGCCGCGGGTCAAGTCCGCCCGTCGTCGCGAAGCGACTCCATGGCGGACTTGAGGCGCGGTTTCGCGGCAAGAGAATGGGGCAGCAGGGGGACGGGGAGCCCAACGCACGCCACACCAAGCGTGCCAGTCGTCAGCCCAACCCGGCGGTCACCGCGTCGAGCAGCGCGACCGGCGCCACCATCATCGCCGCCTCGGTGTCGGACGGCGGCTCGCCCTTCTGGGCGGCGACGAGGAAGCGGTCCAGTACGGGTGCGGTGTAGTCGGGCGGCAGTGCCAGCTCGCGCGCCTCGACCGCGCCGGCCCGCACGACGGTGGCGTGGAACGGCGCCTCCCCGGCGACGAACGTCAGCGTGACGTGCACGTCGCCGATGGTGGTGAGCGCGGTGACGACGCCGCGCCCCACTCGCACGTCCACCGGTCCGAAGCCGGCGGGCTCGCCGACGATCTGGAGCGCCGCCTCGGCCAGGTGCACGCCGTAGAAGTACAGGCCGCCGTACGGCCCGGCGGGGTCGGCCGGCCCGCTGACGTGCACGGCGGCTGGCCTGTCGCCGGCCAGCTCGGCGACGGCGGGGACGAACCGCAGCGCCGACCCCTCGTACAGTGGCACACCGTGCGCCCGGGCCGCGTCGACGATGGCCGCCGCGTCCGCCGCGGACCCGGCCAGCGGCTTGTCGACGAACACCGGAAGCCCGGCCTCGATCAGCGGGACCGCCTCGGCGCGGTGCGCTCGTCCGTCGCGCGTGCAGATAAGCACCGCGTCGACCGCGCCCACCAGGTCGCCCGGCTCGTCGACCAACCGCGGCGGCTGGTCGCCGGCGGCCGCGGCGAGCGCGCGGTTGCGCTCGGTGTCGCCGCCGGTGAGCGCGACCACGCGGGCGTCGCCGTGCCGGTGCTCGACGTTGAGCAGGCGGACGAACTGGTCGACGTGGCTGCTCTCCGTCCCGACGACCCCGATCCGCATGGCAGCCGAGCCTACGGGATCGCCCCCACCTCCCGAGTTGATCTTGGAGTTCTTCGGCAATTCCAGCCCGAATTGCCCGATAGATGGCCGAACAACTCCAAGATCAACCGTGGCCGGCGGCGGCGAGGTAGCGCTCGGCCAGCGAGCGCAGGTGGGCGCGCAGCTCCGGCGGGTCGAGCACCTCGAACGGCGCGCCGAGGCTGCCCAGGTAGCCGGCGAGGTCGTGCCAGGAGTCGCCGCCGGTCTGCAGCAGGCAGCTGCCGTCCTCGAGCTCGGTGACGAGGCCGCCCATCGCGGTGATCTTGTCGCGGACCACGTCGATCGGCGCGTCGAGGCGGACCCGCGCCTGCTCGCGGTAGGCCTGCGACCCCACGCCGCGCAGCACGTGCGCGACGGCGTCGCCGCCGGGCGGCTCCCGCGGCGTGAACCGCGGCCCCGTCGGCACTCGAGGCCGGATGCGGTCGGCTCGGAACGTGCGCCAGTCGTCGCGGTCGAGGTCCCAGGCCAGCAGGTACCAGCGGCGTCCGGTGTAGACCAGCTGGTGCGGCTCGACCCGGCGCACCGACTCCGCGCCGTCGTGCCCGGCGTAGTCGAAGCGCAGCTGCTCGCGGCCGTGCACGGCCGCCGCGACCGCCATCAGCACGTCGGCGTCGACCCGGGCGCCCACGCCGGCGGCCGACGCCGTCGCCGATCGAAGCGCGTCGATGCGGTGCCGCAGCCGCGACGGCAGCGTCCGCTCCAGCTTCGCCAGCGCCCGCAGCGACGTCTCCTCGATGCCAGTGACGGAGCCGGCGGCGGCCGCGCGCAACCCCAGCGCGACGGCGACCGCCTCGTCGTCGTCCAGGATCAGCGGCGGCAGCGCCGACCCGGCGCCCAGGCGGTAGCCACCCGCCGGGCCGGTCGTCGACTCGACCTCGTAGCCCATGATCCGCAGCCGCTCGATGTCGTTGCGGACCGTCCGCGTGGTCACCTCGAGCCGCGACGCCAGCTCCGCGCCAGACCACTCGCGTCTGACCTGCAGCAACGACAGCAGCCGCAGCAGCCGCACCGACGTCTCCAACATGAACGAAGTCTCCCACGAATTGAGGAACCGTACGTTCCACAACCCTCGTTAACGTCGTTCTCACCAGTAAGCAAGCACACGAAGGAGAGTTCGATGAGCATCGACCTGCGCGGCTTCTGCACCCTGAACTTCTACGCCGGCGACATGGCCGCGGCGCGGGCCTGGTACACCGAGGTCCTCGGTCGCGGGCCGTACTTCGAGGCGACCGACCCGGCGTCGGGGCAGGTCGGCTACTACGAGTGGCGCATCGGCGACCACCAGGACGAGTTCGGCATCATCAACGCCGCCTGGCGGTCGCCGGCCGACCCCACCACGCGGCAGGCACCCGGCGGCGCCGTCATGAACTGGCACGTCGACGACCTCGACGGCACCCTGGCGACGCTGGTCGAGCTGGGCGCCACCGTCCACCAGCCGCGGGTCGACCGCACCCACGGGTTCGCCAACGCCTCCGTCGTCGACCCGTTCGGCAACATCATCGGCCTCATGTACAACCCGCACTGGAAGGCCCTCGCCGACGGAGCGGACGGGGCGGACGGGGCGGACGCGTGAGCGAGGTGCTCGTCTTCGACGACGCGGCCGGCTGGGACGCCTGGCTGGCCGCGCACCACGACACCAGCGACGGCGTCGTCCTGCGCATCGCACGGAAGGGCGCGCCCGGGCTGACCATCCGCGCGGCCCAGGAGGTGGCGCTGTGCCACGGCTGGATCGACAGTGTCCGGCGGCGCGGCGACGACCAGCACTTCCTGCAGCGGTACTCGCCGCGGCGCAAGGGCAGCCCGTGGTCGGCCGTCAACGTCGCGCTGGCCGAGGAGCTGACGGCGGCCGGCCGGATGCGCCCGGGCGGGCTGGCCCAGATCGCCGCCGCCAAGGCCGACGGACGGTGGGACGCCGCCTACGCGTCACAGGCCACCGCCACCGTCCCGGACGACCTGGCCGCGGCCCTGGCGGCGGACCCGGCCAAGGCGGCCGCGTTCGAGGCGTTGACGAAGTCCGGCCGGTACCTGATCCTGCTGGCGCTGATGAAGGCCCGTACCCCGGCGGCGCGGAAGAACGCCCTGGAGAAGGCGTTGGCCGGGCTGCGCTGAGGTCGCCTACCCTGAAGGACATGGACATGGTGCCGACCCGCGGGCGAGCAGTCGCAGGCCGCCGCGCAGCCGTCTCCCGGTCGTGACCGCGCCGGGTGGTCCGGCGCGGTAGGGTCAGACGCTTGAGACGACCATCCGAAGAGAGGCAGCTCCACCCATGTCCGTAGGCGAGATCGCCGGGTTGCTGGCCGCGGCCGCGCTGGTGGCGCTGGTCGGCTTCCTCGCCGTGCCGATTCTCAAGCTGGGCCGCACCGTCGACGAGTTCACCCTCGTCGTGCGCGACCTCCGCCAGGAGCACGTCGCGAAGACGGCCACCACGGTCGACGAGACCAACGAGCTGCTCGCCTCCACGAACGCGCAGCTGCAGCGCATCGACGCCATCACGTCGAACGCGCAGACGGTCACCACCAACGTCGCGGCCATGTCGTCGCTGTTCGCCGCGACGCTCGGCGGCCCGCTGGTGCGCACGGCCGCGTTCACCTACGGCGTGCGCCGGGCCATCGCCTCCCGCCGCGACGGCGCGGCCGCCGGCGGTCGTCGCCGCCGGTTCGGAGGCCGGTGATGGGCAAGCTGTTCTGGATCGCCCTCGGCGCCACCGCCGGGGTCCTCGTGGTCCGCCGGCTCACCAAGGCGGCCGAGAGCCTGACGCCGGAGGGCGCGGCCGATCGCGTCGCCGGCGGCCTGCGCAGCCTCGGCGACGCCGTCCGCGAGTTCACCGACGAGGTCCGCGCCGGCATGGCCGAGCGCGACGCCGAGCTGCGCTATGCCCTGGGCATCGCACCTGACGGCACCGGCAAGCCCGGCGTCGCCGATCCCGACGCCGTCGACGACATCTTCTCCGATGGGCCCTCGGCAGGCGGCCCATCGCCCCGTTTCAGCCCGCACCCGAGAGGCACGTTCTGACCATGGAGACCGCCGAGATCCGCCGCCGGTTCCTCGACCACTTCGAGCAGAACGGGCACACCGTCGTCCCCAGCGCCTCGCTGATCTCGCCCGACCCGTCGCTGCTGTTCACGGTGGCGGGCATGGTGCCGTTCATCCCGTACCTCACCGGGCAGCAGGCGGCGCCGTGGCCGCGCGCCACCAGCGTGCAGAAGTGCATCCGCACCGGCGACATCGACGAGGTCGGCAAGACCACCCGCCACGGCACGTTCTTCCAGATGAACGGCAACTTCTCCTTCGGCGACTACTTCAAGGAAGGCGCCATCACCCACGCCTGGGACCTCATCACGAAGTCCCGGTCCGACGGCGGCTACGGGTTCCCCGAGGACAAGATCTGGGTCACCGTCTACCACGACGACGACGAGGCCGCTGAGCTGTGGAAGAAGGTCGCCGGCCTGCCCGACGAGCGCATCCAGCGCCGCGGCCTGCTCGACAACTACTGGCACACCGGCCAGCCCGGCCCCGGCGGCCCGTGCAGCGAGATCTACGTCGACCGCGGCCCCGAGCACGGCCCCGACGGCGGCCCCGTCGTCGACGAGGACCGCTTCCTTGAGATCTGGAACCTGGTCTTCATGCAGGAGCAGATCACCGACGTCAAGGCGAAGGACGACTTCGTCGTCGTCGGCGACCTGCCGTCGAAGAACATCGACACCGGCATGGGCCTGGAGCGCGTCGCGTACCTCCTGCAGGGCGTCGACAACATGTACGAGATCGACCAGGTCCGCCCGACCCTGCAGCGCGCGGCCGACCTCTCCGGCAAGCGCTACGGCGCGAACCACGACGACGACGTCCGCATGCGGGTGGTCGCCGACCACGTCCGCAGCTCGCTCATGCTGATCGGCGACGGCGTCACCCCGTCCAACGAGGGCCGCGGCTACGTGCTGCGCCGGCTGCTGCGCCGGTCGGTCCGGGCCATGCGGCTGCTCGGCGTCGACACCACGACGATGCCCGAGCTGCTGCCGGTGGCGAAGGACTGCATGAAGGCGGCGTACCCCGAGCTGGAGTCCGACTTCGCGCGCATCTCCTCCGTCGCGTACGCCGAGGAGGAGGCGTTCCGGCGCACGCTGCAGACCGGCACGCAGATCTTCGACCTCGCCGCCGACGAAGCCAAGCGGGCCGGCGAGTTCGCGCTGCCCGGCGACACCGCGTTCAAGCTGCACGACACCTACGGCTTCCCGATCGACCTCACCCTCGAGATGGCGGCCGAGCAGGGGCTGAAGGTCGACGAGGCGCACTTCCGGCGGCTGATGACCGAGCAGCGCGAGCGGGCCAAGGCCGACGCCAAGGCGAAGAAGACCGGCCGCGCGGACCTCAGCGCGTACCGGCAGCTGCGCGACGCCGGCCCGACGCCGTTCACCGGCTACGAGGAGCTCGAGACCGAGAGCCGGGTCCGCGGCCTGCTGCTCGACGGCGTCGCCGTGCCGGGCGCCAGCGAGGGCGAGACCCTCGAGGTCGTCCTCGACCGCACGCCGTTCTACGCGGAGTCCGGCGGCCAGGACAGCGACGCCGGCGTCATCACCGGCGACGGCTTCGAGCTCGAGGTGCTCGACGTCCAGCGGCCGGTCAAGGGTCTCATCGTGCACCAGGTGCGCGTGCTCAAGGGCGAGGTCATCAGCGGCCAGGACGTCCTCGCCAAGGTCGACCAGGAGTGGCGCGTCGGCGCCTGCCAGGCGCACTCCGGCACGCACATCGTGCACGCCGCGCTGCGCCAGGTGCTCGGCCCGCAGGCCCTGCAGAGCGGGTCGTACAACAAGCCCGGCTACCTGCGGCTGGACTTCGCGTGGGGGCAGGCGCTGGGCGCGCAGACCCGCAGCGAGGTCGAGGAGGTCGCCAACCTCGCCGTCCGCCGCGACCACCCGGTCTCGGCCACGTACATGCCGCTGGAGCGGGCCCGCGAGATCGGCGCGCTCGCGCTGTTCGGCGAGACGTACGACGAGGAGGTGCGCGTCGTCGAGATGGGCGGTTCGTGGTCGCGCGAGCTGTGCGGTGGTACGCACGTGGCGCACTCGTCGCAGGTCGGGCTCATCACGCTGACGGGTGAGAGCTCCGTCGGCGCGGGGTCGCGCCGGGTCGAGGCGTTCGTCGGCATCGAGGGCTTCCGCTACCTCGCGAAGGAGCGCACGCTGGTCAGCCAGCTGGCCGACCTGCTCAAGGTGCAGCCCGACCAGCTGCCCGAGCGGGTCGAGCGGCTGGTCGCGCAGGTCCGCGACGCCGAGAAGGAGCTGGCCAAGGCCCGCTCGTCGCAGCTGGGCGCCCGCGCGGCGGAGCTGGCGGCGTCGGCCCGCGACGTCTACGGCGTCTCGTTCGTCGCGCACGCCGCGCCCGACGGCACCGCCGCCGACGAGCTGCGCTCGCTGGCGTTGGACGTCCGCGGCCGGCTCGGCAACGAGCGGCCCGCGGTCGTCGCGGTGGCCGGCGCCGGCGACAGTGGGCGGCCCAGTGTGGTCGTCGCCGTCAACGAGCCGGGCCGCGAGTGGGGCGTCAAGGCCGGCGCGCTGGTCCGCGTGGCCGCGCAGACACTCGGTGGTGGCGGCGGCGGCAAGGACGACGTCGCGCAGGGCGGCGGCACCGACGCCGGCAAGATCGGCGAGGCGTTGACGCAGGTCGAACACGCTCTCGGCCAGGCCGTGACGCGCTAGTGCGGGTAGGCGTCAGGCTGGGGGTCGATGTCGGGACGGTCCGGATCGGGGTCGCCTCGTGCGATCGCGACGGCCTGATCGCCACGCCGGTCGAGACCGTCCGGCGCGGCAAGGGCGACCTGCGGCGGATCCGCGAGCTGGCGCGCGAGTACGAGGCGATCGAGGTCGTGCTCGGATTACCGCGTAGTCTCGATGGAAAGGAACACGCGGCGGCCGCGCACGCCCGGGCCTTTGGTGCGGATTTGGCCCGATATGTGGCACCATGCCCGGTGCGACTGGTCGACGAACGGCTGAGCACGACCGTCGCCGCGCGTGGGATGCGAGCCAGCGGTGTCTCGTCGCGTGCGGGACGCCCGGCGGTCGACCAGGCCGCCGCGATGGTGATCCTGCAAGATGCGCTGGACGCCGAGCGTGCGACCGGCGAGCCGCCTGGAGAGGTGCTGACGGTAACCGATGAGTGACCTGTACACGTCGGACACGTCGGAGGAGGAGGTCATCCGCCCCCGGCGTCAGCGGCGGCGCCGCCGCAAGCGCAGCCGGTTCGGCTCGTTCGTGGCGGTCCTGGCCTCGCTGGCCGTCATCGGCGCGGTGCTGGGCGGCATCTACTACGGCGGCAATGCGGTGCTCAACAGTGTCGACGGCCTGTTCGGCGAGCCCGAGGACTTCCCGGGCCCGGGCACCGGCGAGGTCCCCGTCACCATCGAGGAGGGCGCCACGCTGCGGGCCATGGGCGCCACGCTGGTCGAGGCCGGCGTCGTCGCCAGCCAGGACGCCTTCATCGCCGCCGCCGACCAGAACCCCGACGCGCGCTCCATCCAGCCCGGCAACTACGTGCTGCGCAGCGAGATGAGCGCCGCCGACGCCGTCGCGGCACTGGTGTCGGGCGCGGGCGGCGAGCGGGTCTCGCTGGCCGAGGGCCTGCGGGTCCGGCAGACGGTGGAACGGCTGGCCGAGACCTCCGGCTTCACCGTCGAGGAGCTGCAGGCCGCCGTCGACGCCGCGACGCTGCCCGAGTATACCGAGGGCGACCCGGAGGGCTTCCTGTTCCCGGCCTCGTACGGCCTCGGCGGCGACGTCACGCCGGAGTCGCTGGTCGCCGCCATGGTGGCCCGGTTCGAGCAGGCAGCGACCGAGGTCGACCTGGTCAACCGCGCCGCGGCGCTCGGCTACACCCCGCGCGAGATCGTCACCGTCGCCAGCATCGTGCAGCGCGAGGTCCGCCGCGAGGAGGACATGCCCCGGGTCGCCGAGGTCATCTACAACCGGCTCACCGGCGCCTGCGCGGCCAACGGCGTGGTCCAGGAGCGGCTGCAGATGGACTCCACCGTCCACTACGCCTTCGACGACTACACCACCGTCTACACGACCCCGGAGCAGCGCCAGAGCGACAGCCCGTACAACACCTACCGGGTGTCCGGGCTGCCGCCGGGTCCCATCGCGTCGCCCGGCGAGGCGGCGCTGGCGGCCGCGCTGAACCCGTCCAGCGACGGCTACTGCTACTTCGTCGCGGTCAACCTCGAGACCGGCGAGACGGCGTTCGGCGTCACCCCGGAGGACCAGCAGGCCAACGAGGCCCAGTTGGACGAGTACTGCCGGGAGAGCGACCTGTGCTGACCCGCTGCGCGGTGCTCGGCTCGCCGATCGCGCACTCGCTGTCGCCGGTGATCCACCGTGCCGCGTACCGCCGGCTGGGGCTGGACTGGCACTACACCGCGCACGAGGTGACCGAGGGGGAGCTGCCCGGCTTCCTCGCCGGGCTGGGGCCGGAGTGGCGCGGCCTCTCGCTGACCATGCCGCTGAAGCGGGTGGCGCTGGACCTCGCGACGACGGCCTCCGACGTCGCGGCCACCGTCGGGGCGGCGAACACCCTGGTCCGCCGTGCCGACGGCGGCTGGGACGCCGACAACACCGACGTGCCCGGGGTGGTGGCGACACTGCGCGAGGCCGGGGCGGACGTCGCACGGCCGGTGTGCCTGTGGGGCGGCGGCGCGACGGCGGCGAGCGTGCTGGCGGCGCTGGCGTTCCTCGAGAGCGGGCCGGTGCACGTGCACGTCCGGTCCTCGGCCCGCGCCGGGGCCGCGCTGGCGGTGGCGGCCGCGCTCGGGCATCCGGCGGAACCGGCGCCCTGGGCGGTGCTGCCCGCCTGCGCCGACGCCGGGGTGACGGTGTCGACGGCCCCGTCCGGCGCGCTGGACGAGCTCGCGTCCACGCTGGTCGGCAGCATCGACGACACCGCCGGCCGGGTGCTGTTCGACGTCGTCTACGACCCGTGGCCCACGCCGGTCGCCGCCGTGTGGCAGGCGGCCGGGGGCACGGTGGCCAGCGGGCTGGACCTGCTGGCCCACCAGGCGGTCGGCCAGCTGCGCCTGATGACCGGCGAGGACGTCCCGGTGGATCTGCTGCGGTCGGCGGCGCTCGCGGCGATGGGCGCCCGCGCGTGACCCTGGTGCTCGCGCTAGGCGCGGCCGGCCTGGTCGCCGGCGCCCTGCTGCCGCGGCTGATCGCCCGCATACCGGACCGCCCGCCTATCGCCGTCCCGTCCGATCGGGAACCGGTCTCGCCCGAGGCGGACCCCCTGCCCCCGGAGGCGGAGCCCGTCCCACCCGAGCTGGTCGAGGGCGGCCGGCCGGCCACACCGATCCCGTACCGCGACCTCGCCGCCGCGCCGCGGCTCGCCGCCTGGCTCGCCGTCGCGACGGCGGCCGTCTGGGCGCTGCTGGCCCTGGCCCGCGACGGCGCGGCCGGCGCACCCGAGGACCTCCCGGCGTACCTGGTGGTCGGCCTGCTGGGCGTCGCGATGGCCTACGTCGACCTCCGCACCCAGCTGCTGCCGGACTGGCTGACGCTGACGGCGTTCGGTGCGGCCGGGGCGTGGCTCACGGTCGCGGCGGCGCTCACCGGCGACTGGGGCGCGTACGGACGGGCCTGGGCGGCGGCCGGCGCCTGTCTGGCGTTCTACCTGCTGCTGGCGCTGCTCCGGCCGGCCGACCTCGGACTCGGCGACGTGAAGCTGTCGGCGTCGCTGGGTCTGCTGCTCGGGTGGGCCGGCTGGACGACGGTCGCCTCCGGGGTGTTCCTCGCCTTCCTGGCCGGCGGCGTCATCGGCATCGTGCTGCTGGTGGCGGGGCGGGCGGGCCGGCGGACGACCCTCCCGTTCGGCCCGCCGATGCTGCTCGGGGCGCTGGCCGCCCTGCTCGTGGCCTAACCCCCTGCCCCGCGCTCGTTGATCTTGGAGTTGTTCGGCAATCCCGGCCCGAAATGTCCGATAGATGGCCGAAGAACTCCAAGATCAACTTCGGTTTGGGGAGTGGGCCGGCGGCGTGACGGCTCCACAGGGGAGGGGGCGGGTCAGGAGCGGCGAGGTCGCCGGTCGATGGCGCGGCGGACGCGGTCGCACAGCTGTGACGGGTGGCGCAGGTCCTCCGCGGTGACGCGGACGACCACCCAGCCATGGTCGCGCAGCACCTCGTCCCGAGCGACATCGGACCGCCAGCGCCGCTTGGTGATGCGGTGCACGTCGCCCTCGTACTGGATGGCCACCTGGGCGTCCTCGTAGGCCAGGTCCGGCCGGCCGATCCAGCCGCCGTGCTCGTCGCCCAGGTCAGGATTGACCGCCGGTTCGGGCAGGCCGCCGTGGTTGGTCAGGATCAGCCGCAGCCGGGTCTCTTGCGGCGAGTCGACGCGGTCGCGGACCAGCCGGGCAAGCGACCGCGCCCGCACCACGCGCCGTCGCCGACGGGCCGTGTCGGCCGCTTCGACCAGCCGCGCCGGTGTCGTCAGCCCGCGGCGCACCATCGCATCGCCGATGACCACCAGTTCGGTGTCGCTGCGCGTCAGCGACAGGTCCAGCCACGTCCGTTCAGGCGTGGTGATCCGCACGCCGCGGTGCAGCGTCACCGCGCCCGGGCAGAGCCCTTGGTGCGGCTCCAACCCGGCCCGGCGTCGCGGCACTGTGCCCGGCGGGACGATCACCTGCACCACCGGCGGCGCCTGGACCGGCAACTCGTACCACGCGGCCGCCGTCGCCCCGTACAACGCCGCCTCGGCGGGCAACGCCAGCAACCACGCCCGCACCGCGAGCTCGTCGTCGGTGGGCCGTTCCCGTTCGACGTAGACGCCCCGGTGGAGCCGGCGATAGGTCCGTCCTCCGAGCTGGTCCTTGCTGACACCCGCCGCGCGCGCGTCGGCGTACCGGAACACCGCGCCGGCCAGCACCGCGGGAACCGGTGCCGGCCGGCGCCCGGGTCGGTAGCGCGGAGGCCGCATGCGCCCACCGTCGCCGATCGATCAGTCGCTCGCTCGGCCGGAACGCCGAAATGTGGATGACCCGGCCAACCGGTTCCACCTGTGGACAACGCGCCGCTCCACCCACCCGGCGTTGATCTTGGAGTTGTTCGGCAATTCCAGTCCGAAATGCCCGATAGATGGCCGAACAACTCCAAGATCAACGGGAGTCGGGGGAGGGGCGGCCGGGCGGCGGCGCGCCGGGTCAGGTGCGGCCTTCGGCCTCCTGGGCGCTGAACAGCGTCGGGTCGGGACGGCTCCACTCGGCCTCGTAGACGGTGAAGCCGGCCGCGCGGGCGGCGGCGCAGACGGCGGGGTCGTCGTCGACCAGCATGGCGACCTCGCGGTGGGACGAGAGTCGCTGGAGGACGCCGACCTTGAACAGCCGGGCCGGCCGGCGGTCGTCGTCGGGGCGGAGCATGAGCGTGCCGGCCGGCGCGCCGTGGTCGGCCAGCCAGGACCGGGTGACGGCGCGGGTGCGCTCCGGCCGGCCGCTGAGGTAGACGACCTCGTGCTCGTGCGCGAGCAGCGTGACCAGCTCGATGCCCTCGGCGTACGGGGTGTCGTCGCCCATCGCACCGAAGAAGCCGGCCCAGTCCTTCGGCCGCCGCTTCAGGTGGTGCAGGCGGTGCTGGACGTCGGCGAGGACGCCGTCGATGTCGACGACGGCGAGGGGGCGGGTCATGGGTCTCCAGGCAGGACGTAGCGGTAACCGGCGGCGTCGAGGCCGGTGAGGATCTGCTCGAGCGCCGCGACCGTCTGGGAGCGGTCGCCGCCGCCGTCGTGCAGCAGGATGACCGCCCCCGGCTCGAGCTGCTCCAGCACCTCCTGGACGATCGACGCCGTCCCGGGGCGCGACCAGTCGCGGGGGTCGACAGTCCAGTCCAGCGGCTCGAGGTCGTGGTCGTCGAGGACGGCCTCGACGGGCGGCTGCACGTACGTGGCCGGCTGCCGGAACCAGCGCACCTCGGTGTCGCCGCCGACGGCGTCGTCGAGGGCCTCGTCGGTCTCGGTGATCTGCCGCTCGATCTGCTCGCGGGTGCGCTCGGACAGCTTCTCGTCATGGGTATCGGTGTGGTTGCACAGCGCGTGCCCGGCGTCGACGACCTGGCGGACGACCTCGGGGTGCTCGCGGACGCGCTGGCCGACCATGCAGAAGACGGCGATCGCGTCGTGCTCCTCGAGCAGGTCCAGCACCTGCGGGGTGTAGACGGGATGCGGGCCGTCGTCGAAGGTCAGGGTGACGGTGTAGTCCTCGGCGTCGCCGCCGGTGTCCGGGTTGGTCTCGCCATCGCTGTCACCGGAACCGTCACCGGAACCGTCACCGGACCCGCCGCCCGAGCCGTCATCGGACCCGCCGTCACCGGACGCCGGCCCGCCGCCGGAGCCGGGGGAGGTGGTCGCGGACGGCCCGGCCGTCGGCTCGTCCTCGCCGGCACCGCTGTTCTCCGCCCCGACGGCGACGAGGCCGAGCAGGATGCCGATGAGGATGGTGGCCGGCCAGGACAGGTTGTTCACCGGTGCCACCTCCCTCTGGCGCTCGTCGACCCATGATCATAGAGTTCGGCGGGGCCGAAACGGGACAGGCGCGCCCGGAGAGGTCAGCAGTTCGGGCGGCACTGCCGTTCGATCATGGCCTGGACGAACACGCTCTGGATGTCGCTGGGGTCCTCGGCGTGGTAGGCCGTCGTGCCGGTGGCGGCGGAGATCTGCTGCAGCGCCTCCATGTCCGCCTCCGGGCCCATGCCGATGGTGATGACCGGCACCGGCGCGGCGGGGTCGAACTGCGCGGTCAGCTGGGTCAGCAGCGTCTCGAGGTCGATGCCGTCGGGGTCGTCCTCGTTGCGGCCGTCGGTGAGCAGCACGACGGAGTTGACCACGCCGGCCTGGTAGCTGCTGCGCATCTCCTGGAACGCGGCCAGCACGGTGTCGTAGAGGCCCGTGCCGCCGTCGGCGATCGAGGGCAGCGACTCGACGGCGGCGACCAGCGCCTCCTGCCGAGGCGTGCCGTCCTCGAGCGGCTGGTTCATCGGCCCGACGTCGACCAGGCGGACGTAGTCGTTGGGCGGGTCCTGCAGGATCGAGAACGCCCAGAGCCCGACCGAGGCGTCCGGCGGGAACAGCCGCAGCGCCTCCAGTGCGGCGTCGCGGGTCAGCTCCATGCGGGTCGCACCGCCGTCGACCTGCTCGTTCATCGACCCGGACACGTCGATGACGGCGAGCATGCGCATGTCCAGCGCGAGAGCCGCCCACTGCCGCGACAGTTCGGTGATCAGCTCCGGCTCGGGTGGGGGCAGCAGCTCCGGCAGGTCCGGGCGGATGCCGTCGACGATCCCCGCGTCGGCGTCGGCGGTGCCGTCGGGGCTGCGGAAGCCGGCCCGCCGGATCGCCTCCTGCGCCTCGGCGGACCCGAGGTAGGTGACGAACGCGGCGGCCGCCGTCCGCGCGTCCTCGTCCTCCTCGGCCCCGGACACCGCCAGCGCGGGGTAGTCGAACCCGAACGTGCCTTCGGCGGGGTAGAGGGCGGTCAGCCGCGGGCCGGAGCCCTCGCGGTTGAACGCGACGACGGCCTGCTCGGTGGCGGTGAACGCGGCCGGCGACTCCGCGACGGCGGCGAAGGCGTCGTCGACGGTGGGCACGGCGGCCTGCGACACCCGCGTCATCACCTCGACCAGCTGGTCGCGCGGGACGTCGTCGCCCAGTGCCGTGCGGACGGCGACCAGACTGGCGATGCCCTCGTCGTTGGCGGCCGGGTCGGCGAGCACGGCGGCCGCCTCGCCCTCCAGCAGCGCGGACCACGAGATCTGCGCGTCCTCCCCGCCGGCCGCCGCCGCTGCCTCCTGCGGCATCGCGACGACCAGCGGCGACAGCGCGACGCTGGCCAGCTGGTCGAGGAGTCCCTCGTCGACGGGCGGGCCGAACGCCCGGGTCTTGGGGATCCACAGGTCCGGCGCCTCGGCGTTGCCGAACGTGGGCACGGCCGACGCCGCCGTACTGGCGACGACGTCGACCTCGACGCACAGGTCGCCCTGGCGCGGATCGGTCTCGGCGTAAGTTCTGGCGACGTCGGTGAGCACCGGCGCGATGGTCGGGTCGGCGGCGACGGTGACCGGCAGCGGCCCGTCGCACTCACCGTCGCCGGAGTCCAGGACGGACGCCACGCCGAGTCCCGCCGCGCCGATGAGCGCGACGGCGATGGCGGACAGGCCGAGCCGGCGCAGCCAGGGCGACGGCGCGGCCGGCCGGTGCGAGGCGTGGCGTCCTGGCATGAATGGCGGCTCCGGGCGAGTCGTGGGATAGCAGACTAACCGGGAGCATTGGGACTCCGGTAATGACGAGTCACTTGTGTCGTGCATGACACGCGCGGTCACGTGACCGTGCGTGATCGCCCGGCGCCTCGCCGCCACTCACCTCACCAGGTTGATCTTGGAGTTGTTCGGCCATCTACCGGACATTTCACCCTGTAATTGCCGAACAACTCCAAGATCAACGGAATGGCGCGGAGAGTGGGCCGGGGCGTCGTCAGTCGGCCGCGGGCGCGGCCGGCTCGACGTGGGCGTCGGTTCCCGGGTAGACCAGGCCCTCGGCGCCGTCGGACCAGCGGACCAGGAACGGCGGGCCGCCGTCGGGTCCGTGCGTCTCGAGTACCTCACCCTCGCGGCGGTGCGAGCCGACCTTCGTCCCCTCGACCACCAGACGGTCACCGTCGTGTGCGTGCACGGTTCTCGACCTCCCTCGAGCGAGCCCGAACGGTCACCTCCCAGCGTGCTCCCGCCGGGCCGCGGACGGCAACAGCCTCAGCGGCTGAGCTTCTGGTACCGGCGGATCGAGAGCGGGACGAAGATCGCCAGGAGCACCAGCGGCCAGCCGACTGCCAGCAGCAGGCTGTGCTGCGCCGCCCACGAGTCACCGCCGAAGCCGGGGTTGCCGAACAGCTCGCGCGACGCCGCCACCGTCGACGACAGGGGGTTCCACTCCGACACCGCACCCAGCCAGTCAGGCATCAGCTCCGGCGCGACGAACACGTTGGACAGCGCCGTCAGCGGGAACGCGGCCGGGAAGACGATGACGCCGACGGTGTCGGGGTTGGGCACGACCAGGCCCAGGTAGATGCCGACCCAGGTGATGGCGAACCGTAGCAGCAGGATCAGCCCGACGGCGGCCAGCGCGTCGCCGATGCCGTTACGCCACTGCCAGCCAACCAGCAGGCCGCAGACCACCAGCGTCGACATCTCGAGCACGGCCCGGATGAGGTCGGCGGCACTGCGCCCGGCCACCAGCGCCGAGCGGGCCATGGGCATGGACCGGAACCGGTCGACCACGCCGCGGCCGACGTCGAACGCGACGCCGGTGGCCGTGGCGCCCAGGCCGTACAGCATGGTCATCGCGAACACGCCGGGGAGCAGGAACTCGCGGTAGCTGCCGCCGCCGGGCAGCGCCATGCCGCTGCCGAACACGTAGCCGAAGACCAGCACGAACATGATCGGCAGCGTGAAGTAGATGACGACCTCTTCGGGCGCCCGGACGACGTGCGCCATGTTGCGCTTCGTCATCACCCAGCCGTCGGCGGCCGCCCAGCGCAGCCGCGCCAGGGGAGTGCGGGCGGGCGGGGGAGCGACCAGGGCCGGGGCCTGCTGCAGCATCGTGCTCATGCGGCGGTCTCCTTGACGACGTCGGGCTCGGCACGGTGGCCGGTCAGGTGCAGGAAGGCTTCGTCGAGCGTGGGGCGGCGCAGGCCGATGTCCTCGGCGACGACGCCGGCCAGTTGGAGCTCGCGGACGGCCTCGGTGAGCGCGGCCATCCGGTCGGCGACGGGTGCGCTCACCCGGCGGGTGTCGGCGTCGAGCTCGGGCTCGGCGGTGCCGATGCGGGCGACGACGGCGGCAGCGGGGCCCAGCTGGGCGGCGTCGCGGACGACGACCTCGATGCGATCGCCGCCGATGCGCGCCTTGAGCTCGTCGGCGGTGCCCTCGGCCACGACGCGGCCGGTGTCGATGACGGAGATCCGGCCCGCCAGCTGGTCGGCCTCCTCCAGGTACTGCGTGGTGAGCAGCACCGTGGTGCCCCCGGCCACCAGGGAGCGGACCGCGTCCCAGACGTCGTTGCGGCTGCGCGGGTCCAGGCCGGTGGTCGGCTCGTCGAGGAACAGCACCTCCGGCGCCAGTATCAGGCTGGCCGCGAGGTCGAGCCGGCGCCGCATGCCGCCGGAGTAGGTCCGCCCGGACCGGTCCGCGGCGTGGGCGAGGTCGAACTGCTCCAGCAGCTCGTCGGCCCGCCGCTTCGCCTGGCGCGCGCCCAGGTGGTAGAGCCGGCCGAACATCACCAGGTTCTGCCGGCCGGACAGCGTCTCGTCCACCGCGGCGTACTGGCCGGTGAGGCCGATGCGGCGGCGCACCTCGTCGGCCTCGCCGACGACGTCGTATCCCGCGACCCGGGCACTGCCGGCGTCGAAGCGCAGCAGCGTGGACAGGATGCGGACCGCGGTGGTCTTCCCGGCGCCGTTCGGGCCCAGCAGGCCGTGCACGACACCGCGCTCGACCGTCAGGTCCAGTCCGTCCAGCGCGTAGCGGGGGCCGTACCGCTTGCGCAGGCCTTCGGCGGCGATCGCCGCGTCGTTCGTGGTCACAGCCACCCTCCCGGAGAACTGTTTATGGCGTATAGCACTTGGTTTATGTTGTACACAGTTCTAGGATGGGCGTCAAGCAGGCCGACGACAGGGGAGTGCATGGCGACCGACAACCACCGGCCGGAACCGAACCGCACGCTCGAGCTGCTCTGGGGCGTCCAGCAGCCGCCGTCGCGCGGCCCGAAGCCGGCGCTGTCGCTGCGGCAGATCGTCGACACCGCGATCGCCGTCGCCGATGCCGAGGGCGTGGGCGCGGTCTCCATGCGCCGCGTGGCCGACGAGCTCGGGTTCACGACGATGTCGCTCTACCGGTACGTGCCCAGCAAGACCGACCTGCTCGAGCTCATGGTCGAGCACGCCTCCGAGGTGCCCGACGTGCCGCCGGAGCTGTCCGGCTGGCGCGACAAGCTGCGCTGGTGGGCCACCGACACCGCGCAGATCTACCAGCGGCGGCGGTGGGCCCTCGACGTCCCCCTGAACGCGCCGCCGATGGGACCCAACCAGATCAAGCGCATGGAGCAGGCACTGGCCGCACTCGACGAAACCGGCCTCAGCGGGGGAGAGATGGTGGGCATCCTGGTCGTGCTCAGCGGTTACGTCCGCGGTCACGCCCAGCTGGCCACCACGCTGGCCGACGTCGAATCCCGCACCGGCGCGTCCCAGCAGGCGTGGGACACGGCCTACGGCCGCATGCTGACGGAGTTCGTCGATCCCGAGCGGCACCCGACGCTGGCCCGCATCGTCGCCGAGGGCGGCTTCGAGAACGGCCAGGACGAGGACGAGTGGCTGGACGAGGACTTCGGCTTCGGGCTCGAGCTGGTCCTCGACGGCATCGCCCGGTACGTCGAACGGCGCCAGGGATCGATGTCCCCCGAGTGACATCGTGCATTGTCACTCGGGGGCCATTCTGCCGAAGCACGTGATGGCGAGGAACAGGTTGCACTAGCGTGGGCCACCTGCTATTCGCGTGATCTTCGGCGGGGGCCCCAGATGGCCGACACGGTCGCACAGTCCGCACAGAAGGTGACGCTGGCGACGCTGACGGCCATGGTGGTCGGCTCGATGGTGGGCGCCGGCGTCTTCTCGCTGCCGCAGCGGTTCGGCAGCGAGACGGGGTGGCCGGTGCGCTGGTCGCCTGGGCCATCGCCGGCGGCGGCATGCTCATGCTGGCCTTCGTCTTCCAGACGCTCGCCGTCAGGCGGCCCGACCTCGACGCCGGTGTGTACGCGTACGCGAAGGCCGGCTTCGGGGAGTACCTCGGTTTCTTCTCCGCCTTCGGCTACTGGGCCAGCGCCTGCGTCGGCAACGTGACGTACTGGGTGCTGATCATGTCGACGGTGGGCGCCGTGGCGCCCGCACTCGGCGAGGGCGACACCGCGCTGGCCATCGTGCTCAGCAGCCTCGGGTTGTGGACGTTCTACCTGCTCATTCGCCGCGGGGTGCAGGAGGCCACGGCGATCAACCGCATCGTGACCATCGCGAAGGTCATCCCGATCGTCGTCTTCGTCATCCTCGCCGTGTTCTACCTCGACCCCCGGGTGTTCGCGGACAACTGGAGTGGCGGCGACACCTACGGCTCCCTGTTCGACCAGGTGAGAGGGACGATGCTGGCGACGGTGTTCGTGTTCCTCGGCGTCGAGGGGGCCAGCGTCTACTCCCGGCACGCGCGCCGGCGCGAGGACGTCGGCCGCGCCACCCTGCTCGGCTTCCTCATGGTGCTGAGCATCTTCGCGTCGGTCACCATCGTCTCCTACGGCATCCTGCCCGGCGACGAGCTGGCCGAGCTGCGCCAGCCGTCGATGGCCGGGGTGCTCGAGGCCGCGGTGGGGCAGTGGGGCGAGGTCTTCGTCAGCGTGGGGCTGATCGTCTCGGTCCTCGGGGCGTACCTCGCGTGGACGCTGATGGCCGCCGAGGTGCTGTTCGTCGCCGCGGCGGACGACGACATGCCGCGCTTCCTGGGCCGCAAGACCGCCGCCGACGTACCCGGGCCGGCGTTGCTGATGACGACGGTGCTCGTGCAGATCGTGCTCGTCATCACGGCGTTCTCGGAGGACGCGTTCAACTTCGCGCTCAACCTGACCAGCGCCCTGACGCTGATCCCGTTCCTCCTCGCCGCCGGGTACGCCGCGAAGCTGGCCCTCGGCATGGACGCCGCCTGGCCCCGCGGACCGGCGCGCGAGGTCGTCGTGGGGGTGATCGCGACGCTCTACACGGCGTTCCTGCTGTACGCCGCGGGGCCGAAGTACATCCTCGTCTCCTTCATCGTCTACGCCCTGGCCACCGTGCTGTTCGTTCTGGCCCGCCGCGAGCGAGGCCGGGCTCCGTTCAGCGGCGGCGAGCTGGTCATTCTCGCCGTGTCCCTCGCCGGGGCCGTGACCGGCGTCGTCGCCCTGGCCCTGGGCTGGATCAGCCTCTGACCGCGAGCGAAAGGAACCCGCCATGACCGACGGCACCGACCCGGGCGCGCGACACGGCGTCCACTCCGAGGTGGGCCGGCTGCGCAAGGTGCTGGTCTGCCGCCCCGGCCTCGCGCACCGCCGGCTGACCCCCACCAACTCCGACGACCTGCTGTTCGACGACGTCATGTGGGTGGAGGCGGCCCAGCGCGACCACCAGGACTTCGTCGACCAGCTGCGCGGCCGCGGCGTGGAGGTCGTCGAGCTGCACGACCTGCTGGCGGAGACCATGGGCGACCCCGAGGCACGGTCGTGGCTGCTGGACCGCAAGGTGACGGCCGACGAGGTCGGGCTGGGCTTCGTCGACAGCACCCGCGCGTTCCTGGAGTCGTTGGACCCGTACGCGCTGGCCGAGTTCCTGATCGGCGGGCTGGCGACGAGCGACCTGCCGGACGGCCACGGCTCCGGCTACGGGGCGCTGGCGCGGGAGTCCGTCGGCGCCCGCGACTACCTCATGCCGCCGCTGCCGAACACGCTCTACACCCGCGACACGACCTGCTGGCTGTACGGCGGCCTCACCATGAACCCGCTGTTCTGGCCGGCCCGGCACGACGAGACGCTGCTCTACAAGGCGATCTACACGTTCCATCCCGCCTACGCCGGCTCCACCGTGTGGTGGGGCGACCCGGAGCGCGGCTGGGGCCGGGCGACGTTCGAGGGCGGCGACATCATGCCGATCGGCAACGGCACCGTGCTCATGGGCATGAGCGAGCGCACCTCCCGGCACGCGATCACCCAGGTCGCGGCAGCGCTCTTCGCGCAAGGTGCCGCCGAGCAGGTGATCGTCGCCGGCATGCCGAAGCTGCGCGCCGCGATGCACCTGGACACCGTGTTCACGTTCGCCGACCGCGACGTCGTGACCGTCTTCCCGCGCATCGTCGACGCGCTGCACGTGTTCACGCTGCGCCCGGACGACCGGCCGCCGGGCATCGACGTCACCGACGAAGGCGACGCGCGGCTGGTCGACGTCGTCGCCCGGGCACTCGGCCTCGACGGGCTCCGGGTCGTCGAGACCGGCGGCGACGTCTACGCGTCCGAGCGGCAGCAGTGGGACAGCGGCAACAACGCCGTCGCCGTCGAACCCGGCGTGGTGTTCACCTACGACCGCAACACGCAGACCAACGACCTGCTGCGCAAGGCCGGCATCGAGGTGCTCACGATCGTCGGCGCCGAACTCGGCCGCGGCCGCGGCGGCGGCCACTGCATGACCTGCCCGCTGATCCGCGATCCGGTCGCCTTCTGACCGGCCCAGGCGCGCTCGGCATACTGGGTCCCGGCGGCGGCCGCCGCGAGGGCACCTCGGGACAGGAGCATGCACTGATGGCTGGAACGGCACAGATCGGCGTCACCGGGCTCGCGGTCATGGGCCGCAACCTCGCCCGCAACTTCGCCCGGAACGGCTACACCGTCGCGCTGCACAACCGCACCGCGAGCCGCACGCGCGACCTCGTCGAGCAGTTCGGGCACGAGGGCACGTTCGTCCCGGCCGAGACCGCCGAGGAGTTCGTCGCCGCTCTGGAGCGGCCGCGCCGGCTGGTCGTCATGGTCAAGGCGGGTGCCGCCACCGACGCCGTCATCGACGAGTTCGCGCCGCTGCTCGAGCCCGGCGACATGATCATCGACGGCGGCAACGCGCACTTCGCCGACACCCGGCGGCGCGAGGCGGCGCTGCGCGAGCGCGGCCTGCACTTCGTCGGCACCGGCATCTCCGGCGGCGAGGAGGGCGCCCTGAACGGCCCGAGCATCATGCCCGGCGGCTCCGAGGAGGCCTACGAGTCGCTCGGTCCGATGCTGGAGACCATCTCGGCCAAGGCCGCCGACGGGACGCCGTGCTGCACGCACATCGGTGCCGACGGCGCCGGGCACTTCGTCAAGATGGTGCACAACGGCATCGAGTACGCCGACATGCAGCTCATCGCCGAGGCGTACGACCTGCTCCGGCACGGCGCCGGCTACGAGCCCGCGCGCATCGCCGAGGTGTTCCGCGGCTGGAACGCCGGCCGGCTCGACTCCTACCTCATCGAGATCACCGCCGAGGTGCTGGCGCACGTCGACGCCGCCACCGGGCAGCCGCTGGTCGACGTCATCCTCGACCAGGCCGAGCAGAAGGGCACCGGCCGGTGGACGGTGCAGATCGCGCTCGACCTCGGCGTGCCGGTGAGCGGCATCGCCGAGGCGGTGTTCGCGCGGTCGCTGTCCGGCCACGCCGACCTCCGCGCCGTCGGCCGCGGGCTGGCCGGGCCGACGCCGGTCGCGCTGCCCGCCGACGAGGCCGAGCGGTTCGCCTCGCAGGTCGAGGAGGCGCTGTACGCGTCGAAGGTCGTCTCGTACACGCAGGGCTTCCACCAGCTGCAGGCGGCCGGCGCGGAGTACGGCTGGACGCTGGACCTCGGCGCCATCGCCGGCATCTGGCGGGGCGGCTGCATCATCCGGGCGGCGTTCCTCGACCGCATCACCGCGGCGTACGCGAAGGACGCCGCGCTGCCCAGCCTGCTGGCCGACGAGCAGTTCGCGGGCGAGCTGGGCGCCGCGCAGGACGCGTGGCGGACGGTGGTGGCGACGGCGGCCCGGCTCGGCATCCCGGTGCCCGGCTTCGCGACGGCGCTGTCGTACTACGACGCGCTGCGCGCACCGCGGCTGCCGGCCGCCCTGACCCAGGGCCAGCGCGACTTCTTCGGCGCCCACACCTACCACCGCGTCGACCGCGACGGCGTCTTCCACACCACGTGGTCGGAGGACCGTTCGGAGGAGCAGCAGAGCTAGCCGGTACCGAGGACCTCGGTGAGGGCGGCGATGCTGCCCTCACCGTGACCGGCGGCGGCCGCCTTCCGCACCAGGTCGTGCAGCGGCCGCAGCCAGGCGTCATCGAGGCCCGCCTCGCGGGCGAACTCGAGGTCCCAGTCCGCGCCGGCGAGGAACAGGTTCACCGACGACGCCCCCGCGCCGTAGTCGCGAGCGTCCATCCCGGCCGCGAACGCCGGCAGCACCTCGCCGATCATGCGCAGCCAGCGGACGGAGTAGGGGACCAGGTCGCCGGCGAAGTAGAGCAGCGAGTCCGGCCGGCCGACACCGTCGGGAACGTCCTTGACCGCGCCGTCGAGGAACCGGATCTCGTGCTCGGCCCGCCCAGGCGGCGAACTCGCGTGCGCCGGCGGGCGTCCCGCTGTTCAGCGTGACCAGCGTGCGACCGGCGAGCGTTGCCGTCACCGTCCCGAGGACGCGCCGCGTGTCGTCGTAGCCGGTCAGACAAGTGACGACGAGCGGGCTCGCCGTCACGACCTCGTCGACGGTGCCGGCCTGCCGGGCACCCGCGGCCACCAGCGGCGCCGCCTTCGACGAGGTGCGGTTCCACACCGTGGTCGGGTGCCCGGCGGCGAGGAACGCGCGGGCGAAGGGCGCTGCCCATCGACCCGTGGCCGAGCACGGTGACCGCGGAGGATTCGGAGTGCGTCATGTCCACGACGCATGCTGATCCTGCAGCTGCGCGAACTGCAGGCGGCCGGGCTGCAGCACCGCGAGGTGCACCAGCAGGTCCCGCCCAAGGTGGAATACTCACTCACCGAGTTCGGCCGGTCGCTCAACGATGCGCTCGCGCCGCTGGGGGAGTGGGGCGAGCAGCACATGGACCGCATCGAGGCGATTCCGTGGGAAACGGCCGGACAGCGATGAGTTCGGCGCCGGCGCGGCGTTCCACTGCTGTCGAAGGGAGAACTCCATGGCCGACACCGAGCTCACCAGGCTCACCCTGACGCGGCTGACGCAGCTGCTGGCGACGGGGGCGACGAGCCCGTCGGAGCTGCTCGAGGCCCATCTCGCCCGCATCGATGCGGTGAACCCGGCCCTGACGGCGGTGGTGTCGCTCGACGCCGACGGCGCTCGGGCCCGAGCTCACGCGGGGGAGCCGTGGCCGGGGCCGCTGCACGGCGTGCCGCTGACGCTGAAGGACGCGATCGACGTCGCCGGGCTGCGCACGACCATCGGCACGGCCGAGCTGGACCACGTCGCCGGCTCCGACAGCACCGTCGCCGCCCGGCTCCGCGCGGCGGGCGCGAACCTCGTCGGGCACACGAACGTCGCGGCCTGGCTGGCCGATCACCAGAGCGCCAACCCGGTGTTCGGCCGCACGGCGAACCCGTGGGATCCGGGTCTCACCTCGGGCGGCTCGAGCGGCGGCGCCGCGGCCGCCGTCGCCGCCGGGCTGACACCGGGGGACATCGGCTCCGATCTGGTCGGCTCGCTGCGCCTGCCGGCGGCCTTCTGCGGCGTGTACGCGCTGAAGCCGACCGAGCACCGGGTGCCGCTGACCGGGTTCTTCTCCGTACCGGGCGGGGGACCGCGGCCGGTGCGGATCATCGGCTGCCTGGGGCCGATCGCGCGCGACCTCGACGACCTCGAGCTGCTGTTGTCGCTGGTCGCGGGTCCGGACGCCGACGACGGCGACGTTCCGCCGGTGCCGCTGGGGCCGTCGCCCGCCGGGCGTGCCGTGGCGCCGTCGGCGCTACGCCTGGCCGTCGCGCCGTCCGTTCCCGGTGCGCCGGTGGCGTCCGCCGTCCGCGACCGGGTGCGGCAGGTCGCCGACGCCGTCGCCGATGCCGGGGGAGAGGTCGAGGAGGCGCTGCCGGACCTGTCGTGGGAGGAGCAGTTCTCGCTGTTCGGGGAGCTGGTCATGACGCTGACCTCGGTGTTCGCGCCGGGCGACGGGCCGGCGCCGACGCTGGCGTGGTACCTGGAAGCGCTGTCGCGGCGCGACCGGCTGGTCGCGGCGTGGTCGCGGTTCTTCGAACGGTACGACGCGCTGCTGATGCCGGCCGCGGCGACGCTCCCGTACCCGCACTGCCCGCCGGGCTCGCCGCTGACCGTCGACGGCACCGAGGTGCCCTACCACGAGCAGGGCTCCGTCTTCGCCCCGACGAACCTCACCGGGCTGCCGGGCCTGGCGATGCCCGCCGGTCAGTCCGTCGACGGGCTGCCGATCGGGGTGCAGCTGGTGGGGCCGCGGTGGTCCGAGCCGGCGCTGCTCGCGATCGGGCGAGGGCTGGAACGAGCGGGCGTGCTGCCGGGCTTCCGGTGGCCGCCGCTCGGCTAGTTCCCGGCAATGCAGGTGCTCCGCTACGCTGGGGCTGACTCTCGGGGGCGGAGGACGGCGCATGCCAGGCGGATGGGCGGACGGCGGACGCGCCGGCCACGCTGAACGGCTTCGACCTCACCTACGTCGACGCCGGCCGGTCGCACCGGGTGTCCATGGAGTGGGACATCAGGCTCGTGCCGGACGTGCGCATGTGCCCGGGCTGGGATCCGTCCTGATGCCGTCCAGGTGGAGACGATGGCTTCCGGTCACCTCGGTCGGGATCGCCGCGGCATTCTGTGCCGCCGGCGTCGCGGGCGGCGGTCCCATGTCGTCCGCCGCCGTCGGAGGCGCGGCGGTCTGTGCGCCGTCGCCGGACGGCGGTGCGGTGATGGCGGGTTACCCGCTGCCCAACGACGGGCCGGCCCCGGTCACCATCACGCACGTGGCGCTCGCCGATCCGGCCGGGCTGAGCCTGGGGGAGAGCTACGTCGTACCCGTCGCGCCCCGAACCCGGTATGCGGGTCGGGTCGGCGCCTGGCGTCGACATCGTCTACACCGACGCCGGCCGGTCGCACCGGGTCACGGTGCGCATCGAGGTCACGGTCCGCTTCGGCGCCACAACCTGCTGGGCGGACTGACAGGCGCCGCGCCACCGAGGGGAGTGCCTCGAAGCACCCCTTCTGGCGGTCCCATCTCGCTTACTTGACATAATGTGCATTATCGGCGTTATGCGAATCGAGCGATTCGGCTGCGCCGTGGGCGATTCCGGCGTCCAGTTCGTCCAAGGTCTTCGGCGTGCCGTCGTAGCGCAGCCGCCCCTCGAGATCCTTGACGCTGCGAGGCTTCGGGCTCGGCACGGGCGACTTCGCGGACATACGTCAACACCTCCGCACGCCACGGTAAGGAGGTGTTGACGGCCCGGCAAGCGGACTCAGGCGTCGGTGGCGACCTTCCAGAGGTGACCGTCCGGGTCGCTGAAGGTCCCGGAGTAGCCGCCCCACGCGGCCGCCTCCGCCGGCTTGAGCACCGTGGCCCCGGCGGCCTCGGCGGCCTGGATGACGGCGTCGACCTCATCGCGGGTCTCGGTGATGTAGTGCAGCGAGAAGCCGCGGAAGCCCGAACCCTCGGCGGGCACTCCGGCGTCGTTGGCGACGGCGGCCCAGTGGTACAGCGCCAGCCCGGACCCGTCGCCGAGGCCCAGCCGGACGAAACCCGGGTGGTCCTGCTCGATCTGCGCGCCCATGCCCTCGGCGTAGAACTTCTTGGCTCGGTCGACGTCCTGGACACCGAGCATGACCACGCTCACCTGCAACGACATGATGTTCTCCTTGCCTTCCAGTGGGTACGTGACGACGCTACGGCGACCGCGGCGCCGCTGCTTCTCGATTCCTGACCGATCGCGCCGTTCAGCCGCCCACGTACTCCGCGAGGTGCTGGCCGGTCAGCGTGGACCGCGCGGCGACGAGGTCGGCCGGCGTGCCCTCGAAGACGATGCGACCGCCGTCGTGGCCGGCGCCGGGACCGAGGTCGATGATCCAGTCGGCGTGCGCCATGACCGCCTGGTGGTGCTCGATGACGATGACCGACTTGCCGGAGTCGACCAGCCGGTCCAGCAGGCCCAGCAGCTGTTCGACGTCGGCCAGGTGCAGGCCGCTGGTGGGCTCGTCGAGGACGTACACGTCGCCCTTCTTCTCGGCCATCTGGGCGGCCAGCTTGAGCCGCTGCCGCTCCCCGCCGGACAGCGTGGTCAGCGGCTGGCCCAGCTTGACATAACCGAGGCCGACGTCGTCCAGCCGGGACAGGATCGTCGCCGCGGCCGGTGTCTTGGCGTCACCGGACGAGAAGTAGGCGCGCGCCTCGGCGACCGGCAGGTCGAGCACCTCGGCGATGTTCAGCTCGCCCAGCCGGTACTCCAGCACCGCGGCCTGGAACCGCTTGCCGCCGCAGTCGTCGCAGGGCGTGGCGACGGTGTCCATGAAGCCGAGCTCGGTGTAGATGACGCCGGCGCCGTTGCAGGCCGGGCAGGCGCCCTCGGAGTTCGCGCTGAACAGCGCCGGCTTCACGCCGTTGGCCTTCGCGAACGCCTTGCGGATCGGGTCGAGCAGCCCGGTGTACGTGGCGGGGTTGCTGCGCCGCGACCCCTTGATCGCGCTCTGGTCGACGGCGACGACGTCGTCGCGCACGGACACCGAGCCGTGGATCAGCGAGCTCTTCCCCGAGCCTGCGACGCCGGTGACGACCACCAGCACGCCGAGCGGGATGTCGACGTCGACGTCCTGCAGGTTGTGCGCCGACGCCCCGCGGACCTCCAGGACGCCCGACGGCGTGCGGACCGACGGCTTCAGCGCGGCGCGGTCGTCGAGGTGCCGCCCCGTGACGGTGTCGCTGGCGCGCAGGCCGTCGACCGTCCCCTCGAACACCACTTCCCCACCGCCGGAGCCCGCGCCGGGCCCGAGGTCGACGACGTGGTCGGCGATCGCGATCGCCTCCGGCTTGTGCTCGACGACGAGCACCGTGTTGCCCTTGTCGCGCAGCCGCAGCAGCAGGTCGTTCATGCGCTGGATGTCGTGCGGGTGCAGCCCGACGGTCGGCTCGTCGAACACGTACGTGACGTCGGTCAGCGACGACCCGAGGTGCCGCAGCATCTTGATCCGCTGCGCCTCGCCGCCGGACAGCGTGCCGGACGGACGTTCGAGGCTCAGGTAGCCCAGTCCGAGCTCGACGAACGAGTCGAGGTTGGCGCCCAGCGCCGCCAGCAGCGGCGCCACCGACGGCTCGTCGAGGCCGCGGATCCACTCGGCGAGGTCGGTGATCTGCATCGCGCACGCCTCGGCGATGTTGATGCCCTTGATCCGCGACGACAGCGCCGCCTCGTTGAGCCGGGTGCCGCCGCAGTCGGGACACGCGGTGAACGTGGCGACGCGCTCGACGAACGCGCGGATGTGCGGCTGCAGGGAGTCGACGTCCTTGGACAGGAACGACTTCTGGATCCGCGGGATGAGCCCCTCGTAGGTGAGGTTCATGTTCTCGAACTTGATCTTCGTGGGCTTCTTGTAGAGAAGGTCGTCGAGTTCCTTCTCGGTGTACTTGCGGATCGGCTTGTCCGGGTCGAAGAACCCCGACGCCGCGAAGATGCGCACGTTCCAGCCGTCGGCGTTGTAGCCGGGGATCGTGAACGGCCCCTCGCTGAGCGACTTGCTGTCGTCGTAGAGCTGGGTCAGGTCGATGTCGGAGACGCTGCCGCGGCCCTCGCACCGGGCGCACATGCCGCCGTGGTAGATCGCGTCGCGGACGATGGTCTTCTCCCCCGTCGCCGACGTCATGACGCCGCTGGCCTTGCGCGCGGGCACGTTGAACGAGAACGCCGGCGGCGGCCCGATCTGCGGCTCCCCCAGCCGGCTGAACAGGATGCGCAGCATCGCGTTGGCGTCGGTGACGGTGCCGACGGTCGAGCGAGGGTTCGCGCCCAGCCGCTCCTGGTCGACGATGATCGCCGTCGTGAGGCCCTCCAGGAGGTCGACGTCGGGCCGCGACAACGACGGCATGAACCCCTGCACGAACGCGCTGTAGGTCTCGTTGATCATCCGCTGCGACTCGGCCGCGATCGTCTCGAAGACCAGCGAGCTCTTGCCCGAGCCGGAGACGCCGGTGAACACCGTCAGCCGGCGCTTCGGGATCTCGACGCTGACGTCCTTGAGGTTGTTCTCGCGCGCACCCTGCACGCGGATGAGGTCGTGGCTGTCGGCGACGTGCGAGGCGGATGCCTGCGGATCGGTGCTCATGGTCATGCTCTTCCTGTCTCATCGCTGACGACGGCCGCCGGCGTGCGGCCTCGGCGGACCTCGGACGAGGCTACCGTTCGTCGAGCACTTCGCCGTCGACCGCGTCGTGGTCGGTCGTCAGGGCCAGCGTCGCCCCGACCAGCGGGAAGTTCGTCGCCGCCTCCGCCGCGCGGCCCATGGCGTCGGCGGACTCCCAGCGCCAGATGTCCAGGTACGTGCCGTCCTCCTGACGGATCAGGGTGGCGGTGGTGAACGCCGGGTTGGCCGACCGGATGCCCTGGATCAGAGCCGTGCGCTGCTCGAGCAGCTGCGCCAGCTTGCCGGTTTCCACGGTGTAGCGGTGCGTGCGTACGACGGTCATGGTGATCGTGTCCTTTCGTCGTGTTCGGTGCTTCACAGCCTTCCGCCGGCGGGACGCGCGAACAATGGCCAGACGCGCAACGCCGCTTGCGTCTGGCGTTAACGATGCGACGATGAGGCCGTGGAGCTGCGTGACATCGAGATCTTCCTGACGCTGGCCGACGAGCTGCACTTCGGTCGCACGGCCGAGCGGCTGCACATCTCGCCGCCTCGGGTCAGCCAGTCGATCGCCAAGCAGGAGCGGCGCATCGGCGCGCCCCTGTTCGAACGGACCAGCCGGAAGGTGGTGCTGACCCCGCTCGGCGAGCAGTTGCGGGCCGACCTCGAGGCCGGCTACCGGCGCATCCTGGACGGTGTCGAGGCCGCCCGCGACTCCGCGCGCGGCGGGCAGGGCACGCTCACGTTCGGCGTCCTGGGGCCGATGTGGCAGGAGATCTCCCCCGTCACCGCGCTGTTCCGGAGCCGGCACCCCGAGGTCGAGCTGCGCATGCGTGATGTCCCGATCCACGATCCGTTCCGGCTCCTCCGCGAGCGACAGGTCGACGTCGCGCTGTTGTGGCTGCCCGTCGAGGAGACCGATCTCGCCGTCGGACCGGTGCTGTTCACCGAGCCGATCGTGCTCGCCGTCGGTCGCACGCACCCGCTCGCCGGCCGGTCGTCGGTGTCACTGGCGGAGCTGTCCGCGCACACGGTCCTGCCGTCGGGCCTGCCCATTCCGGAGTACTGGGAGTCGGCGGTGTGCCCGGTCCCCGTCACCGGCTCCGGCCGCACGACCACGCCACCCACCCGTGAGGAGGTGCTGTGGTCCGTCAGCGGCGGCGACGGCGTCGCCTTCGCCTGCGCGCAGGGCATCAAGTACCTCGAACGCGCCGACGTGGTCTACGTCCCGATCGACGAACGTCCGACGATGCGCTGGGGCCTGGTCCGTCGGGCGGGCCGGGTCGACCCGCTGGTCGGCGAGTTCTCGCAGGTCGCGGCCGAGCTCGGCCCGCTCGAGCTGGCCGTCACGCTGGCACCCGGCGCGCCGCGCCCGCTCCGGTCGGTCGGCTGAGGGTCACCGCAGTTCGCTGATGCGGATGAGGTTCCCGGCGGGGTCGCGGACCGCGCAGTCGCGGACGCCCCACCCCTGCTCCACGGGTTCCTGGACGATCTCCGCGCCGCGGGCCCGCAGGCGGTCGAAGACACCGTCGAGGTCAGGGGTCGACAGCAGGATTCCCGCGTAGCTGCCCTTCGCCATCATCTCCGCGATGGTGCGGCGCTCGGCCTCGGTGACGCCCGGATCGGCGGCCGGCGGCTCCAGGACGAGCGATGTGCCCGGCTGGCCGACGGGGCCGACGGTGATCCAGCGCATGCCCTCGTACCCGACGTCGTCGCGGACCTCGAAGCCGAGGACGTCGCGGTAGAACGCCAGCGCGGCGTCCGGGTCGTCGTGCGGCAGGAAGCTCGCCTGGATCGAGAGGTCCATGACGGGCACGCTAGCCATGGCCGCCGGGCCGGCGCTTCTCGATTCCTGACCGGTCCGGTCACTCGTCGCGGGACGCCAGCCGCCGGGCGAGGTCGTCGAGGATGGCCGTCGTCGTGGTCGCGCCGAAGCGCGTGGCGCCCAGGTCGTGCAGCGTCAGCAGCGCGTCGAGCGTGCGCACGCCGCCGGCCGCCTTGACACCGACCCGCGGCGACACGCTGCGCCGCATGAGCGCGATGTCCTCGGCCGTCGCGCCGCCGGCGGCGAACCCGGTGCTGGTCTTGACGTACGCGGCGCCGGCCCGCTCGCTCGCCGCGCACCCGGCCACCTTCTGCTCGTCCGAGAGGTACGCGTTCTCCAGGATCACCTTCACCGGCCGGCCGTCCGCGGCCGCGACGACGGCCGCGATCTGCTCCTCGACGTACCCGGCGTCGCCGTCGCGCAGCCGCCCGATGTCGACGACCATGTCGATCTCCCCCGCCCCGAGCGCCACTAACTCGGCCGTCTCGCGCACCTTCGTCGTCGTGGTGGCGCCGCCGTGCGGGAAGCCGACGACGGTGCCGACGACGACCCCGCTCCCCCGCAGCTCCGCCACGGCCGGGGCGACGTCGGCCGGGCGCACGCACACCGACGCCGTCGCGTACTCGCTGGCCGTCGCGAGCCCGGCCAGCACCTCGGCGCGCGTCAGTTCCGGGCGCAGCAGCGAGTGGTCGATCATCGCCGCGACCTCGCGGACGGACGGCAGCGGGCCGGCGTAGGGCGGGACGTCGATCGAGGTGACGGACACGGCGGACTCCTTCTCGCGTGGATCGGTCTAGACAGCCTAGACTGATGCCGTGCCGACTTCGCAACCCCTGTACGAGCGCATCGAGAAGCGCCTGCGCGCCCGGGCCGACGCCGCCGCCGACGGCGACCCGTTCCCGTCCGAGCAGCGGCTCGCTCGCGAGTTCGGCGTGGCGCGCATGACGGTGCGCCAGGCGCTGGCCCGCCTGGAACGCGACGGCCGGCTCGAACGCGTCCCCGGCCGCGGCACGTTCGTGCGCGCGCCCGCGGCGGTGCGTCCGGTCGGCACCCTGCTGAGCTTCCACGACCAGATGGTCGCGGCCGGGCGCACCCCGCGGTCGCGGCTGGTGGACGCCGGTCTGCGCCCGGCGACGGCGGACGAGGCGGCGGCGCTGTCGCCCGGCGTCCCTGCCGGCGACGTCACCGTCGTCGGTATCACCCGGGTGCGGCTGGCCGACGACGTCCCCGTCGCCGTCGAGCGCGCGGCGTTCCCGGCGACGCTCGGCGCCCTGCTCGACGCCGACCTCGAGTCCGGCTCGCTGCACAGCGCGCTGCGCCGCCTGGGGCTGCGTCCCACGCTCGGCTCGTCGGTCCTGAGTGCCCGGACCGCCGGCGACGACGCCGCCGCCCTGGGCGTCGAGCCGGCCACGCCCATGCTGGTCGAGACGCGGACCATCCTCGATCAGCATGGTACTCCCCTGGAGTACACCGCGAGCTCCTACGTCGCCGAGCGGTACGCCCTGAAGGTCGACTTCACCGTCGCGACCTGAGCGCGATCGGCCCCTAACACCGGCGCCGCCGCGCCGAAACGCGTCCGCAATGTCCCGATGGTGAGGTTTCACCGTTTATGAAGGTGATCTTCGATCCATCAGAGAGGGACCACATGCCCCACAGCGTGTCGCGGGTCCGGACGGCGGCGGGCGGGCTCGCCGCCGTCGCGCTGGGCACGTCCATCCTGCTGCCGGCCACGCCCACCGGCGCCGTCACGGGCGTTCCGGCCGGCAACGGCGCGACGTGGCAGATCCACGACGCCGCCCCACCGGGGCTGGACACCGGCAGCATCCGCGCGGTGAGCAACGCGCCGGCCGAGGGCTTCGGCAACATCGTCGTGCGCGTGTCGGTGCCCGACGGCGGCGACGAGCCGCGGCTCAACGGCGAGATGATGCGCGGCTTCGGCCTCACCTTCGACGGCGTCGACACGTTCGAGCCGACTCGCGCCGTCCCGCTGGGCGACGTGCGCATCACCCGCGAGGTGACGGTGGACGCCGCCGGCGGCTACGCGCGGTTCTTCGACACCTTCACCAACACCGGCCGCCGGCCGGTCACCGTCGAGGTCTCCTTCGGCGGCTCGCTGGGCTACGGCGCCGGGCAGAACCAGGGGCTGATCCGCCGGACGTCCAGCGGCGACGCCGTCGTCGACCGGCAGGACGCGTGGACGCTGGCCGCCACGCCGAACCCCGCGCAGCGCCCGGTCGGCGTCGTCCTCGGCACACCCGGCGCGACCGGCACGCTGGACCGCACCGGCAACCAGCAGCGCGACCCCTTCGGCACCCCGATGGCCACCACCGGGCACGAGGCGAACTTCCAGGGCTACGTCAGCACGTTCACGGTGCGGCCGCGCGAGACCCGGTCGCTGGCCCGGTTCGTGACGGCGGGCACGACCGGCGCCGGGGCTCAGGCGGCCGCCGCGGAGCAGCTGGCCGCGCTGGCCGCGCGGCCCGACCTCAGCGGCCTGACCACGCTGGAGCGCTGCACGCTGCTGAACTGGGACCGGACGGCGCTCGGCGTGACGCGCTGCCCGTCGGCGCCGGTCCTCGCGACTCCGCCGGCCGGGCCGCAGGCGCCCGCCTACACGACGTCGCCGTACGACGTCGTGAACAAGAGCATCGACGAGCTGCTGCGCGACCTCGAGGCGGGTGCGACGACGTCGCAGGAGATCACCCGGGCGTACCTGGACCGCATCGCGGTCTACGACGGCGGGCCGCTCGGCTACCACGCCTTCATCCACGTCGCCGAGGACGCCATGCAGCAGGCCCGCGCGGCCGACCGCGCCCGGGCGCGCGGTGCCACCGGCGAGTTGCTGGGCATCCCGATCGCCATCAAGGACCTCTACGACACCAAGGACATGCCGACCACCGGCGGCACGCTGGCGCTGGAGGGCTGGCAGCCCGAGACCGACGCCTACCAGGTCGAACGGCTGCGGGAGGCGGGCGCGGTCATCATCGGCAAGGCGAACCTGAGCGAGTTCGCCAACTCCGGGGGCTACAGCGAGAGCGGCTGGGGCCAGGTGTGGAACGCGCTCTATCCGTCGAAGACGTCCTTCGGCTCCAGCGGCGGGTCGGCGGTCGCCGTCGCGGCCGACCTCGCGGCCGGCGCCCTGGGCAGCCAGACCGGCGTCTCGCTGTACGCGCCGTCGACCGGCAACAGCCTGACGACGTTCCGCGGCACGGACGGCATGGCGAGCCTGCGCGGCATCATGCCGCTGACCTGGGCACAGGACTACGGCGGCCCGATCGCGCGCACCGTCACCGACCTCGCGCACCTGCTCAACGCGACCACCGGGACCGATCCGCTGGATCCGCTGACGGCCGAGGCGGACGCGCACCGGCCGGCCGACTGGACGGCGCACCTGGACGCCGGCGCGCTGCAGGGCATGCGGATCGGCTACCTGCCGTCGTCGTTCGTCTCCTCGTACGCCGACGACGGCACCGGCGCGGCCGTCATGGCGCACTTCGCCGACCTGGAGGCCGCCGGCGCGACGATGGTCGAGCTGACCCCGCCGCCCGGCGGAGGACCGTCCCCGGCGGGCAGCCGCAGCGAGGAGGGCTGGGCCCGCTACATCGAGCTGCACGACGACTTCCCGTATCCCGACGGCGACGCGCTGCTCGCCTCGCCGCTGGTCCTGCCCTACAACCAGCGGGCGTTGCGCGACACGCCGCGGATGACGCCGGAGCAGGTCGACGCGTGGCTGGCCTATCGGGCGAACTACAAGCGGGTCATCGCCGGCTGGATGGACGCCGCCGGCGTCGACGCTGTCGTGTATCCCGGCTTCCTCAGCGACATGTACAACAACGACGCGTCCGGCAACCAGCTGACCGCCGACCGCGCCACCGGTGTGCTGACCTCGAACGTCGGGCTGCCGACCGTGGTGGTGCCGGTGGGCACCAACCCCCACGGCTACTCGATCTCGATGCAGCTGGTCGGCCGGGCCTGGGACGACGGGGCCATCCTCGGCATGGGCTACGCGCTGGAGCAGCGGGCGCGGGGCCGGCAGCTGCCCGACGACGCGCCGCCGCTGGAGTACCGGCCGAACGCCCGCCCACATGCCGTTCCGGAGATCTCCCCGCTCGTTCCGGGGAGATCCTCGGCGCCGGCTGCGGCGCGGCTGTTCGGGCCGTCTACCGCCGGTGCGACCGCCCGGGAGAACGACGGATGATGTCATCGATGACATCGGTCGCATGGCATCGATGACACGCGGTAGGGTCATCCCGGTCTGAAGGCATATGTGGGGAGTTCTCCGGTACACCCGGGGAGCTCCCCACATCGACGAGACGGGTGGCGATGCGGGCGGACGGACGGCGCAACCGAGAGGCGCTAGTGGCAGCGGCGGCGAAGGTGTTCGCCGAGGCCGGCCCGGACGCCCCGCTCGACGACGTCGCCCGGCGAGCCGGGGTCGGCAACGCGACGCTCTACCGCCACTTCCCCACCCGCCGCGCCCTGCTGGCCGCCGTCTATGCCGACGAGCTGGCCGGGCTGCGAGACTACGCCGAGCTGCTGCGCGAGCAGGAGGAGCCGGCCGACGCGCTGCACGCCTGGCTGCGGGCGCTGACCACCCAGCTGGCGCATATCCGCGACCTCGCGTCGACCGCCGACGGCGACTGGTACGCGTCCGTGCAGGCGACGGCGTCGGGCCTGCTCACGGCGGCGCAGCGGGCGGGAGCCGTCCGCCCGGACGTCGCCGCTGCCGACCTGCTGGCCCTGGTCCGAGGCGTCGCGCTGACGGCCGGCACGCCGGACCAACAGGCCCGGCTGCTGGAGCTCGTGCGGCACGCGGTCGGCGTCGGCCCGTGATCCCATGATCATCAACCCTTTGCGTCGTGATGGCAGCACACAAGGTTGATGATCATGGGAACAGGCCCATGGCCGCGGGCGCAGGCGCGACCTAGGCTGGACAGCGATGACCACCGAGCACCGCACCGAGGACCCCGACGAGGCCGCCCGGCGGCTGGCGGCGGTGTCGCTCGCGGCCGACGACCCGACCGGCTGGTTCGAGCGCCTCTACGCCGCCGCGGCCGATGGTGCCGCCGTCGTGCCGTGGGACCGCGGCGCGCCGCATCCACTCCTCGTCGAGTGGGCCGCGCGGCGCGAAATCGGCGGCAGGGTCCTGGTGGTCGGCTTCGGGACGGGGTTCGACGCGGAGTTCCTGGCCGCCGGGGGCGCGGCGACCACCGCCTTCGACATCTCCCCCAGCGCCGTCGCCGCCGCTCGCCAGCGGTTCCCCGGCTCGTCCGTCGACTACCGCACCGCCGACCTGCTGGCCCCGCCGCCGCAGTGGCGGCACGCGTTCGACCTGGTCGTCGAGTCCATGACGGTGCAGTCGATGCCGCCGGCGCTCCACCCGCCGGCGACGGCGTCGGTGGCCGGCTTCGTCGCGCCCGGCGGGACCCTGCTGGTCATCGCGGCCGCGGCATCCGAGGACGACACCGGCAGCATCGGCGACGCTGGAGCCGGGCCGCCGTGGCCGCTCAGCCGCGCCGAGGTCGACGCGTTCGCCCAGGACGGCCTCGTCGCCGTCTCCGTCGAGAGCCTGGCGTCGGTGCCGCCGTGGCGCCGCTGGCGCGCGGAGTTCCGCCGCGAGCAGGCCGGGGCGACGCCGTGACCACCGACCTCGGCCTGTTCGGCCCCGACAGCGTGAGCTGGCGCGTCCACCGCGAGCCGGTGCTGTGGCTGGCCGGGCTGCGCGCGCTCTACCTGCAGGCGCTGCACCCGCGGGCGGTCGCCGGCGTGGTGCAGAACTCCGACTTCCGGCGCGACTGCTGGCCGCGGCTCATGCGCACCGCCGAGTACGTCGGCATCGTCGTCTACGGCACCACCGAGCAGGCCGAGAAGGCCGGCCGGCGAGTGCGCCGCATCCACGACCGCCTCCGCGCGCACGACCCCGCCACCGGCGAGGAGTTCCGCGTCGACGACCCCCACCTGCTCCGCTGGGTGCACGTCACCGAGGTCGAGTCGTTCGTGTCGACGGCACGGCGCGCGCGCATCGGGCTCACCGACGCCGACGTCGACCGCTACTACGCCGAACAGACCCGCGCGGCCGCGCTCGTCGGCCTCGATCCTGACACCGTCCCGGCCAGTGCCGCGGAGGTCGGCGAGTTCTACCGGTCGATCCGGCCGGAGCTGCGGCTCACCGCCGAGGCGCGCGACGTCGCCCGGTTCCTGACCGTGCCGCCCATGCCGACGAAGGTGGTCGCCGTCGGGCGGCCCGCCTGGCTGGGCCTGGCGACGACGGCGTTCGCGCTGCTCCCCCGCTGGGCGCGGCGGCTCTACCGGCTGCCTGGCCTGCCGACGACGGACGTCGCCGCATCGCTCGCCATCACGGGGCTGCGCAGCGTCATCAACGCGCTGCCGGTCCGCGACGGCCCGATCTACCGCGAGGCGATGCGGCGCGCGGAGCAGGCGCGCGGCGAGGTCGCCGCGTGATCGTGCACCGCAACGGCCGCGACGCGACGACCGCCGACCTCGCGCCCCTCGCCTTCGCCGGCTACGCCCACTTCACCGCGATGCAGGTCCGCGACCGCCGGGTGCGCGGCCTCGACCTGCACCTCGACCGCCTGCGGGTGGCCTCGGAGGAGCTGTTCGGCCGCTCGCTGCCCGACGATCGGGTGCGCGCGTACCTGCGGACGGCGCTCGCGGCCGGCCCGGCGGACGTCTCGCTGACCGCCACGGTGTACGACGGCGTCGACGGCCGGCCGCTGGACCTGCTCGTCCGCACCGGGCCACCGGCCTCGCCGCCGGCCGGTCCGCTGGCGCTCGCGGTCGTGCCGTACGAGCGTTACCTGCCCGCCGTCAAGCACGTCGGCGAGGTGGCGAAGACGCACGCGCAGCGGGTGGCCGCCCGCGACGGCTTCGACGACGCCGCGTTCGTCGACCGCCGGGGCCGCCTCAGCGAGGCGTCGATCTGGAACCTGGCCTTCTGGGACGGCGCGGCGGTCGTGTGGCCGGTGGCCGACGTGCTCGGCGGCGTCACCATGGGCATCCTGCGCCGGCAGCTGGCCGCCCGCGGCGTGCCGCAGCGCGACGCCGAGGTGCGGCTCGCCGACCTGCCCGCGCTCGCCGGCGCCGTCGTCGTGAACTCATGGACGCCGGGCATCGCGGTGCACCGCATCGGCGACGTGCCGGTACCGGCCGCACCGGAGTTCATCGCGTTCCTGCACGACGCCTACGGGGCCGAGCCGCTCGTCGCGCCCTGACCGTCGTCGTCGCCGTCGTCGTCTCCGTCGGCCGAGCGGATCGTGACGGCGACCTCGGCCTGGGCGCCCGTGCCGGACTGGTCGGCGGTGCGCAGCGATCTCTCGCCGGCGGGGCGGGTCAGGACCGGGCGAACGACGGCGTCTCGCCGGCCTCCGCACGGCGTAGCCAGTCCGCCGTCATGCCGGCCCACATCGGCCGCAGCCGCCCCGCCGCCGCTTGCTCCACCGACGAGCGAATGGCGGCGACACCCTCGGACCGGTGGCCGGCCACCAGCAGCGCCTGCCCGAGGGCCAGCGACGCCGTCGCGAGCAGTCGCCGATCGCCCAGCTCCTGCCGGAGAGCGAGCGAGTGTCGCAGGTGCCCGACCGCGACGTCCGGGCGGCCGGTGACCACGAGGTGGAAGAAGCCGACGTGCCGGTGCGCCTCGGACCGCGTGAGCAGGTCGGCGTGCTGGTCGGCCTCGGTGAGCGCCTCGAAGAAGTACGGCTCCGCGGCGTCCCAGTCGCGGCGCAGCACCTGGTGCACCAGCCCGAGGCCGAACAACGACTCCGCGACGCCGGCCCGGTCGCCCAAGGCGCGCCGGAAGGCCAGGGCGCGGCGGAACTGCTCCTTCTCCGCCTCGACGACGGCCGGGTCCAGTGCGTCCAGGCCGGCGTCGATGGCCCGGTAGTGCAGCGCCATCCCCTGCCAGTGCAGCATCGCGGCGTTGGCCCGACGGTCGTCGTCCGCCCGCGCCCTCGTCAGCGCCTCGTCGAGCACGGCGTCGGCCGCGTCGAAGTCGCCGGTGACGAACGCCGCCTCCAGCACCGGATCGGCGCCCGCCGGGAGCGCCGCCGCGAGACCGCTCACCGGGCCGCCTCGAGCACGGCCATCGCCGCCGCCCGGCCGGGAATGCCGCTGACGCCGCCGCCGCGACGGGCGCCGGCGCCGCACAGCAGCACCCGCGGGTGCGGCGTCTCGACACCCCAGCCGCCGACCTCGTCGGGTGACTCGGCGAACGGCCAGGACAGGTCGCGGTGGAAGATGTGCCCGCCTGGCAGGCCGACCGTCGCCTCGAGGTCGACCGGGGTGCGCGCGTCGAGGCAGGGCCGGCCGTCGGCGTCGACGGCGAGACAGTCCTCGATCGGCTCGGCCAGGACGGAGTTCAACGACGCCAAGGTCGCCTTCACCGCCGCGTCCCGGGTCGCCGCGTTGTCCGCGCGGAACAGCCGGGCCGGCAGGTGCAGCCCGAACAGCGTGATGGTGTGCGCACCCGACTCCCGCAGCGACGGCCCGAGGATGGTCGGGTCGGTGAGCGAGTGGCAGTAGATCTCGCACGGCGGGACGTCCGGCACCGACCCGGCCGCGGCCTGCGCGTACGCCGTCTCCAGCTGGCTGAGCGACTCGTTGACGTGGAAGGTCCCGCTGAACGCGGCCGCCGGGTCGACGTCGGAGCGCAGCCGCGGCAGACGGGTCAGCAGCAGGTTGATCTTCAGCTGCGCACCCTCGGGCGCGTCCTCCCCCGGCGACGAGCCGAGCAGGCGGTCCAGCGTCGACGGCGCACAGCCGGCCAGCACGTGCCCCGCGCCGACCGACCGCTCGGCGCCGTCGCCGCCGGTGAACGCCACCTCGCCGGTCGCCGGGTCGATCGCCGTGACCGTCGCCCGGGTGACGATGACGGCGCCCGCGGCCACCGCAGCGTCGCGCAGCGCGCCGCTGACCGCGCCCATGCCGCCGACCGGGACGTCCCAGTCGCCGGTCCCGTTGCCGATGACGTGGTACAGGAAGCACCGGTTCTGCCGCAGCGACGGCTCGTCGACGGCGGCGAACGTGCCGATCAGCGCGTCGGTCAGGACGACGCCGCGCACGACGTCGTCCGCGAAGGCCGACCGCACCACCCACCCCACCGGCCGCTCGAACAGCGCGGTCCACGCCTCGTCCGACCCGACGACGTCGCGCATGGCCGCGCGCGAGAGCAGCGGCTGCGTCAGCGTCGGCGCCACCCGCCGGGCGACCTCGCCGGTCATCGCATAGAACCGCTCCCAGGCGTCGTGGTCGGCGGCCGCGCCCAGCGACGCGAACGACGCGCGGGTGGCCTCGCGCGACCCGGTGTCGACCAGCAGCCCGCCGCCGCCCACCGGGGTGTACGACGAGTACCGGCGCCGCCGCAGCGTGATCGGCAGCCGCAGCTCGTCGACGATCTGCCGCGGCAGCAGCGACACCAGGTACGAGTACCGCGACAGCCGGGCGTCGACGCCGGGGAAGGGCCGCTCCGAGACGGCCGCTCCCCCGACGTGGTCCAGCCGCTCCAGCACCAGGACGCTGCGCCCGGCGCGAGCGAGGTAGGCGGCGGCGGTGAGGCCGTTGTGCCCGCCGCCGACCACGACGGCGTCGTACCGGGCCCGCAGCGCGGAGAGATCGTCAGCCATGCCGGCCATCCTCACGCCTCCCCCGCCGCCGGTGCCACCCGGGACCGCCGTGAGCCACAACATCAGCCGGCGGGGGTCAGTTCGCGCTCGGACCCGGCGCCCACCGCCGGCCGTGACCGGCGCAGCCACCGCGGCGCCCACCAGTTCGCGTCACCGAGCAGCGCCATCAGCGACGGCAGCACGACCGCCCGGATGACGACCGCGTCGATCAGCACCGCGACCGCCAGGCCGACGCCCATCTGCTTCATCTCCAGCACCCGCATCGCCGCGAACAGCCCGAACACGGCCACCATGACGAGCGCCGCGCTGGTGACGGTGCCGGCCGAGGTGGTGATGCCGGTGCGGACGGCGTGGCGGATCGGCAGCCCGCGGCCGGCCGCCTCGCGGATGCGGCTGACGACGAAGACGTGGTAGTCCATCGACAGACCGAACAGGATCACGAACAGGAACAGCGGGATCCACACGACGACCGTCCCGGTCGAGGTGAAGTCCAGCAGCCCCTCGGCCCACGAGTACTGGAACACCAGCGCCAGCACACCGAACGCGGCCACCGTCGACAGCAGGTTCACGAACACCGTGGTGAGGCCGACGACGACGGAGCGGAAGGTCACCGTCATCATCACGAACGCCAGCACCAGCACGAACCCGATGATCCACGGCAGCTTCGCGGCCAGGTTGTCGTTGTAGTCGACCCCTCCGGCGACGTCGCCCGTCACCGCTGTCGTCGTGCCCGGCAGCGCGCCCGTCGTCGCCGGGATCAGCTCGTCGCGCAGCACCTCCAGCGAGTGCTCGGCCTCCTCCGAGTCCGGCCCGAACGGCACGCCTACGCGCAGCGAGCTGAACCGCCCGTCGTCGGACTGCACGATGACGGGCTCCTGGTCGTGCGCGAAGTTCTCGTCGGCTCCAGTGCGGGCGGCCAGGTCCTCCAGTGCGGCGCGGACCTCGCCCGCCTCGTCCGCCGGAGCCTCGACGACGACCTCGTGCGCGGCGCCGGTGCTCGGGAACGCCTCGACGAGGCGGTCGTAGGTCTGCATGACCGGCAGGCTGCGCGGGAACGCGGCCTCGTCGGGGTTGGCCAGCTTCAGGTTCAGCGCGGGAGCGGCCAGCGCGAGCAGCGCCAGCACCGACACGACCAGCGTGGCGACGGGGTGGCGCAGGGCGGGACGCAGCACCGCCGGCCAGAACCGGGGCGGACGCTGCTGGTTCGTCAGCCGCCACAGCACCGGGACGCGCGGGCGGTCGATGCGGTGACCGAGCGTGGCCAGCAGCGCCGGCAGCACCGTCAGCGAGCCGATGACGGCGATCGCCACGACGAGGATCGCGCCGGTGGCCATCGAGGCGAAGTTGACGTCCGCGGCCAGGTAGAGCCCGGCCATCGACACCGCGACGGCCAGCCCGGACACGACGACGGAGTGCCCGGACGTCGCGGCCGCGATCTCCACGGCCTGCAGCGTGTCCCGTCCGCGGGCCCGCTCCTCGCGCTCGCGGCGCAGGTAGAACAGCGAGTAGTCGACGCCGACCGCCATCCCGATGAGCAGCACCAGGTGGGTGACGGTGCCGCCGTCGGGCACCGCGTACGAGGCCAGCGCGTAGAGCCCGATCGCCGAGCCGACCGACGAGATCGCCAGCAGCACCGGCACTCCGGCGGCCAGGATCGCGCCGAACGCGACCAGCAGGACGAGCAGCGTGATCGGGAGGCTGAGGACGGCGATGGTGCCGAGGTCCTCCTCGAGCAGGGCGAAGAACCCCTTCATCACCGACGCCTCGCCGGCCTGCTCGACCCGCAGGTCCGGGTACTGCTCCTGCACGCCGGCGGTGACGTCGAGCAGTGCCTGGACGTCCTCCTCGGCCTGTTCCTCGTCGCCGGTCATGGTGACCGGGACGGTGACGGCGGCGCCGTCGGGCGAGGTGACCGGGGTGCCGACGGCCTCGACCTCGGGCAGCGCGGCCATCGCCTCGGCGACGTCGGCGGCGGCCTCGTCCGCGTCACCGCCGGCCGGGGTGATGAGGACGTTCTCGGTGATCGGCGCCTCCAGGCCGCCCTCGTCGAGCATGCGGTCGGCCCGGCCGGACTCGCCGATGCCGAGGTCGAGCTGGCCGGCCTGCTGGATGCCGGCGACGCTCATGGCCGCCAGGCACAGCACCACGAACGCGAACCAGCCGCCGATGGCACGGCCGGGGTGGGTCGCGCTCCAGCGCGCGATCCGTACGGTCACGGGTGGACGGGAGTAGCGGGAGCTGGTGTGCGACACCGGGCGGCCCTCCGGGCAGGTGATCAACAGGTCGCTCACCATGCTTCTCGCGGGCGGGCCGCACCACACTGGTGCCAGGCACCGGCCCGGGGTGGGGCTATCCCCCGGTTTCCCGGCCGACGGCGACAACCTGGCGGCCGCGGGCTCCGTCTAGGAGGTGACAGGGTGAGGCCGCGACGAAGGGCAGACGGTGTGAGCGGACGGCAAGCGCGAGCCGACGAGTTCGTGGCCTACGTCGACGCCCGGCGGCCGTACCTGCGCCGCGTCGCCTACCTCGTGTGCGGTGACTGGCACGCCGCCGAGGACCTGGTGCAGACCGCGTTGATCAAGCTGTACGCGGCCTGGCCACGGATCCACACCGACGGCGCCGAGGACGCCTACGTCCGCCGGATCATCGTCCGGGCGCACCTGGACGAGACGCGGCGGCCGTGGCGCCGCGAGCGCCTCGGACTCGACGGAGTCGACGCCGCCGCGCCCGAGGCGCTCTCGCTGGAGGACAGCGACGCGCTCGTCACCGCGCTCAAGGGGCTGCCCGAGCGGCAACGCGCCACCGTGGTGCTGCGCTACTGGTGCGGGCTGTCCGTGGAGGAGACCGCCGACGACCTCGGCTGCACCACCGGCACGGTGAAGAGCCAGACCGCGCGGGCGATGGCCGGCCTGCGCACCGCCCTGTCGACCGACGACGTGACGACGACCGAGAGGCGATCGAGATGAACGAGGACGAGCAGCTGCGCGAGCGGTTCCGCGGGCTGGGATTCGCCGGCGAGCCGCCGATGACCTCCACCGCGGTGGACGACCTCGCGCGGGGACGGCGCCACCTGCGCCGCCGGCGTGCCGCGGCCTTGGGCGGCGGCGCGCTGGGCGTGGCCGCGGCCGGGGTGGGCGTGGCCCTGCTGCTG
>NZ_QUAL01000187.1 GCF_003579925.1 Jiangella rhizosphaerae
GGACGGCCCCGGGGCCGGCGGGTTCGGCGCCGCGCCCGCACCGCGCACCGTCGGCTCGGCCGCCCGCCGCGACGGCGCCACCGTCGCGTTCGTCTCGACGCCGGGAACGTACGCGTTCGCCGACGCGATGGACGCGCTGCAGCACGGCCTGCACGTCGTCGTGTTCTCCGACAACGTGCCCGTCGAGCAGGAGCTCCGCCTCAAGCAGGAGGCCCGTGAGCGCGGTCTGCTGGTCATGGGCCCCGACTGCGGGACGGCGGTGGTCGGCGGGGTCGGCTTCGGGTTCGCCAACGTCGTGCGGCCCGGGCCGGTCGGCATCGTCGCGGCGTCCGGTACCGGCGCGCAGCAGCTGCTCTGTCTGCTCGACGGCGCGGGCGTCGGCATCAGCCACTGCCTCGGCGTCGGCGGCCGCGACCTGTCCGCCGCGGTCGGCGGCGCGTCGACGCTGGCGGCGCTGGACCTGCTGGCCGACGACGACGCCACCGAGGTCGTCGTCGTGGTGAGCAAGCCGCCGGCTCCGGAGGTGGCCGACGCCGTCCAGGAGCGGGCCGAGAAGCTCGGCAAGCCGGTCGTCCTCGCCCTGCTCGGGCCCGGCCGGCCCGACCTCACCGCCGTCGCGAAGACCGTCGTGACCACGGCCGGGGCGCAATGGCAGCCGCCGCGGTTCTGGCCGGCGGCGCCCGCGGCCGGGCCGTACCCGTCGATCCGCGGGCTGTTCGCCGGCGGCACCCTCTGCGAGGAGGCACGGCTGCTGGCCGCCACGGCGCTCCCGGCCGGCGAGCACAGGTTCGTCGACTTCGGCGACGACAGGTTCACGCGAGGACGGCCGCACCCGATGATCGACCACTCGCTGCGGATCGAGCGGCTGCTGGCCGAGGCGCGCGACCCGTCCTGCGGCGTCGTCCTTCTCGACGTCGTGCTCGGCCACGGCGCGCACCCCGACCCGGCCGCCGAGCTGGCCCCGGCGATCGTCCGGGCACGCAACGTCGCCGGGGCGCGCGGCCGCGACCTCGCCGTCGTCGTCGCGCTGGTCGGCACCGCCGACGACCCGCAGGGACTGGAGGAGCAGGCGCGGGCGCTGCGCGACGCCGGAGCGTCGGTGCACCTGTCCAGCGCCGCTGCCGCCCGGGCGGCCATCGCGCTGGTGGACGGGGGTGCCGCATGACCGACCTGCTGGGTGCGGAGCCGCGCGTCGTGAGCGCCGGCGTCGACCTGTTCGCGGCCGCGCTGGCCGCCCAGGCGGTGCCCGTGACGACGGTCGACTGGCGGCCGCCGGTGGCCGGGACGGAGGACGCCCTCACCCGGGTGCTGGCCGACCCTCGGCGGCCGGACGCGAACGCGCTGGCGCTGTCCCGGATGCTCGAGGCGGGCGCCGAGCTCGTCGACGTCCGCCCGGCCCGCGACGTGCTCGGGCTGGAGCCGGGGCAGTTCCTGCACGCCGGGCCGCCCATCACCTGGGAGCGAGCGTCCGGACCGCTGCGCGGCGCGCTGATCGGCGCGGCGCTGTTCGAGGGCCTGGCGGCGACGCCGTCCGAGGCCGAGGCGCTGCTGGCCGCGGGCGACGGGGTGCAGTGGGCGCCGTGTCACGACCGGGGCGGCGTCGGCCCGATGGCCGGGGTCGTGTCGCCGTCGATGTGGCTGTTCGAGCTGCGCGACCCGGCGCACGACCGGACCGCGTGGTGCTCGCTCAACGAGGGCCTCGGGACGGTGCTGCGCTACGGCGCCTACGGGCCGGACGTCATCGAGCGGCTGCGCTGGATGGCGTCGGTCCTGGGCCCGCTGCTGCAGACCGCCGTGCGGCGGCGTGGACCGGTGGACGTCAAGGCGATCGTCGCGCAGATGGTCCAGATGGGCGACGAGGGCCACAACCGCAACCGCGCCGGCACCCTCATGCTGCTGCGCGACCTGCTGCCCGCGCTGGTCGACAGTGGCGCACCGTCCTCGGACGTCGCCGCGGCGGTGGAGTTCGTCGGCGGGAACGACCACTTCTTCCTCAACCTCGTCATGCCGGCCGGGAAGCTGCAGACGGCGGCCGCCGCGGACCTGCCGGGATCGACCGTCGTCACGACGATGGCCCGCAATGGGACCGACTTCGGCATCCAGGTGTCCGGGACCGGCTCGGCCTGGTTCACCGCGCCCGCGAACACGCCGGAGGGGCTGTATCTCGGCGCCTACGGGCCGGACGACGCGAACCCGGACATCGGCGACTCCGCGATCACCGAGACGATCGGGCTGGGCGGGTTCGCGATGGCGGCCGCACCGGCGATCGTCCGGTTCGTCGGCGGGTCGGTCCCGGACGCGCTGGCGACCAGCCGGCTGATGTACGAGATCACCCTCGGCGAGAACCCGGCGTACGCCATCCCGATCCTGGAGTTCCGCGGCGCACCGACCGGCATCGACGTCACGCTGGTGGCCCGGACCGGCGTGCTGCCGCAGATCAACACCGGGATCGCCGGCCGGGTCGCCGGAACCGGCCAGGTCGGCGCGGGGCTGGTGCAACCTCCGATGGACTGCTTCACCTCGGCGTTGTCCGCCCTCGCCGCGGCCGCTCCCCCGCTGTCGGCCCCGGAATGATCACGTTCGGCACGAAATCCCGTGCTGTACCACGATTGCAGGCCTCGTGACGCTCGGGTGATCGTGGTGATGGCCCGGCTGATACGCCGGAAAGCGATTGCCGAGCACACCACCACGGTTACCCCAGCGTCGACACGCTTGCAGGCGTAGTACAGCACGGGATTTCATGCTGAACGTGATCATTCCGAGGGGAGGTCGGCGGGGGTGTCGACGTCGGTGGGGGTTCCGGTGCCGGTGCAGTCGACGGGGGTGACGAGGCCGGGGTGGGCCCGCAGGAAGGGGCGGGCGCCGACGTCGCCGACGGCCAGGGCCGCGACCTCGTCCCACACATGGCGGGCCAGCAGGACGGGGTTGCCGCGCGCGCCGCCGTAGGTCGCCACGGCGACGGACAGGGCGCCGCCCGACGCCGTCCACGCCGAGCGCAGCCGCGTCACGGCCTCCACCCCGACCCACGGCTGGTCGACCAGCGCGACGACCACCGCCTCGGCCGCCGACCAGCTCAGTGCCCGCAGGCCGGCCCGCAACGACGACCCCATGCCGGTCGCCCAGTCGGGGTTGTGCACGACGATCGCGCCGGGCACGGTCAGCGGCACCGCGCCGGACACCACGACGACCGGGGCGCAGCCGCCGCCGGACAGCAGCTCCGCCGCGCGGTCCACCAGCCGCGAGCCCTCGTACTCCACCAGCGCCTTCGGCCCGCCGTACCGCGAGCCGGCACCCGCCGCCAGTACCAGGCCGGCGACGGCCGCGCCGTCAGAGGGCATCCGCCGCGAGCGGTTCACGGTGGATCGGTCCACTGGTGTCGCGCAGGCGCCGGCCCGAGCCGCCCCACCGCGACGCGATGATCTCGGCGGCGATCGACACCGCCGTCTCCTCCGGCGTCCGGGCGCCGATGTCCAGGCCCAGCGGCGACGCCAGCCGGGCCAGCTCGGCCTCGGTCAGACCTTCGGCGCGCAGCCGCTCCAGCCGGTCGTCGTGGGTGCGCCGCGACCCCATGACCCCGATGTACGCGGCCGGCGTGCGCACCGCGGCGGCCAGCAGCGGCACGTCGAACTTGGGGTCGTGGGTGAGCACGCAGATCACCGTGCGCGAATCGACGGTCGTCGATGCGAGGTAGTCGTGCGGCCACTTGACCACGACCTCGTCGGCGTCGGGGAAGCGTCGCGGCGTCGCGAACACCGGCCGGGCGTCGCACACCGTCACGTGGTAGCCGAGGAACCGGCCGACGCGGACGAGAGCGGCGGCGAAGTCGATGGCCCCGAACACCAGCATCCGCGGCCGCGGCGCGAACGACTGCACGAACACCTGCAGGTCGTCCAGGCGCCGCTCGCCGGAGGCGCCGTACCGCCGGATGCCGGTCATCCCCTGGTCGAGCATGCCGCGGGCGTCGTCGGCGACGGCGTCGTCGAGCCGCGCGCCGCCCAGCGACCCCGCGACGCGGTCGGGCCAGACGACGAGGTGTGCGCCGATCTCCCCCGGCCCGGCGACGACGGTCGCGACCGCGACCGGCGAGGACGCCTCGACGCTCTCCGCGACGTCAAGCAGCGCCGGGAAGGTGTCGCGGTCGACCGCCTCGACGAACACGTCGATGATCCCGCCGCAGGTCAGCCCGACCGCGAACGCGTCGTCGTCGCTGACGCCGTAGCGCTGCAGCACCGGCGGCCGGCCGGCCATGACCTCCTGCGCCAGCTCGTACACCGCGCCTTCGATGCAGCCGCCGGACACGCTGCCGACCGCCTCGCCGGCCTGGGTGACCGCCATCGACGCGCCGGGCTGGCGCGGCGCGGACCGGAACGTGCTGACGACGGTGACCAGCCCGGTGCGCTCGCCGTCGCCGACGGCGGCCACCAGCTCCCGCATCACCTCTCGCACCGTCACCACCCCTCTCGAACGCCCCGCGGCCGCGCGAGCAGCCGGGCCAGCTCCTCCATCGCGCCCAGCGAGTGGCCGGCCACGAGCCGGTCGACGTGCGGGAGCGCCGCCCGCATGCCGCCGGTACTAGGACTGTATCCTTGATATCCCCGATGCGGGTTCACCCACACGATGCGCCGCGCCAGCCGCGCCAGCCGGGCCATCTGCGCGGCGAGCAGCGCCGGGTCGCCGCGCTCCCAGCCGTCGCTGCCGATGACGACGACGGCGCCGCGGGCCGTGCCGCGCTGCCCCCAGCGGTCGAGGAACTCCTTCAGCTCGTCGCCAAGGCGGGTGCCGCCGCTCCAGTCGTCGATGGCCGCCGATGCCGCCGCCAGCGCCGCCGCGGGCTCGCGTCGCCGCAGCTCGCGGGTGACCCGGGTGAGCCGGGTACCGACGGTGAACACCTCCGTTCCGGGACGGACGCGGCAGGCGGCGTGGGCGAAGCGCAGCAGCGTCTCGGCGTACGGCGCCATCGATCCACTGACGTCGATGAGGAAGACCAGCCGCCGCTGCCGCCGTCCGTGCCGGTGCCGCCGCAGGTCGACCGGCTCGCCGCCATGGCGCAGCAGGCTCCGGACCGTGCGGCGGGCGTCGACCGGCCCCGACGGCGACGGGCGCAGCCGGCGGGTGGTGCGGTCGGGGGCGGCCGGCCGCAGTGCGCTGACGTAGCGGTCGACCTCCGCGCGGTCCGCCGCACCCAGCGTGGTCACGTCGCGGTGCCGGAGCACCTCGATGCGGCTGGCGGTGGCGACCCGCTGCCGCTCGGGATCGGCGTCGTCCTCGGGGTCGCCGTGCCGGCCGTCGCCCGAGTCGTCGGGCAGGGCGGCCAGCCGGGTGACCGGCGGGACGGTGACCCGCCGCGGCGGGCGGTCGGGGCGGCGGCCGAAGTACGCGGCGAAGACGCGGTCGTACCGCTCGACGTCCTCCGGCGACGCGCACAGCGTCACCCGCCCCGCCCAGTACACCGACCGCAGCGAACCCGCGCCCAGGACGTCGAGCGCCTCGAGCGTCGCGTGCACCCGGGTGGGCGGGACCTCGACGCCGGCCGCGGCGAGCCGCCGGGCGAACCCGACGACCGGTTCCGTCACCGCCGGCGAGGGCGTCATGGCCGGCCGACCAGCTCCGCGACCTCGTCCATGATCCGCTCGGTGTCCTCCTGGTACTTGAGGACCGCACCCAGCGTCCGGGTGGCGAGGTCGGGCGACAGCTCCGTCGCGCCCAGCGCCGTCAGCGCCGTCACCCAGTCGATCGACTCGGCCAGACCGGGCGGCTTCAGCAGGTCGGCGTCGCGCAGCCGCTGCACGGCACGGGCGACGTCGTCGGCCAGCCGCTCGCTCACCCCGGGCAGCCGCCGCCGGATGACCGCGACCTCGCGCTCGAACGTCGGGTGGGCCAGCCAGTGGTAGAGACAGCGCCGCTTGAGTGCGTCGTGCACCTCGCGGGTGCGGTTGCTGGTGACGACGACGACCGGCGGCGTCTCGGCGCGGACGGTGCCCAGCTCGGGGATCGAGATGGTGAAGTCGGAGAGCACCTCCAGCAGGAACGCCTCGAACTCGTCGTCGGCGCGGTCGACCTCGTCGACCAGCAGCACCGACGGCGTCGTCTCCAGCGCCCGCAGCAGCGGCCGGGCGAGCAGGAACCGGCGGTCGTACAGCTCGTGCTCGAGCCGGTCGACGTCGGTGACGCCCGCCGCCTCGGCCGCGCGCAGGTGCAGCAGCTGGCGCGGGAAGTCCCAGTCGTACAGCGCCTGCGCGGCGTCGACGCCCTCGTAGCACTGCAGCCGGATGAGCGGCGCGCCGAGCACCTCGGCCAGCGCCTGCGCGAGCGAGGTCTTGCCCACCCCGGCCTCGCCCTCGAGGAACAGCGGCCGGCCCATGCGCAGCGCCAGGAACGCCGCCGTCGCCAGCCCCTCGTCGGCCAGGTAGCCCGCGGCGTCGAGCCGCCGGGCGAGGTCGCCGGGCGTCGTCACCGCGCTCTCGGTGTCCGCCATGAGCCAACGCTACGCCGAGCCTGCCGCTCCACGCCGGGGGCGCGTCAGGTGAGGTACGACGCGAGCGCGTCGGCCTCGCGCCGGAGCCGGTCGGCGGCCTCGTGGCGGCCGTGGGCGTCGTAGCGGCCGGCCTCGGTGCGGCGCTCCGTCACCTGAGCGCGCAGGATCGCCCGGACGTCGTCGCCGGACAGCTCGCGCCGCCGCACGTCGGCCGCGCCGAGCCCCACGTGGGCCCCGGCGACGTGCTCGCTGGTCACCGCGGGCGCCGGTCCGGTGAGGTCGACCGCCTCGGCGTTGTCGACGGCGGCGAGCGCGGTGCGCAGCACGCTGACGATCTCGGGCCGGCGCGCCTTCATCGCGGCGACGAGATCGGCGCGCAGCGCGGCCCGCAGCGCGTCGGCGTCGGTGGTCATCGTGGGTCTCCGTTCGTGAGGAAGCGGTGGACGGGCTCGGCGTAGCCCGTCGGGATGTGGCCGACGCCGGGCAGCAGGACCACGTCGGCGTCCGGGAGCAGCTGCCGGACACGTCGCGCGGTGCCGGGCGAGTCGAGCATGCGGTCCTTCGCGCCGGCGACGACCAGCAACGGTGCGGCGAGGCCTCGCAGCTGGTCGTCGGTGAAGGTCGGCAGCGGGTCGCGCCGGTAGCGGAAGCCGCGCTGGATGAGCAGCAGCTGGTCGCCGAGGGCACGCAGCATGGCGGGGTCGTCGGCGGACTCCTCCATGCTCGGCCGCGGCCCGACCACCAGATCGAGGGCCGCCCGCCGGCCGCGCTCGCCGAAGGGCATCAGGAACGCCGACGCGAGCACCGCCGCGTACTTCTGCCGGCCGATCCCGCCGGGGACCAGCAGCGCGACCCGCCGCACCCGCCCCGGCCGGCGCAGCGCGTAGTCCAGCGCCAGCCAGCCGCCGAGCGAGGCACCGACGAACGCCGTCCGGGCGACGCCGAGCCCGTCGAGCACGTCGTCGAGCCACTCGGCGTAGGCGTCCGACGCCAGCGACGGCCGGGCCGGTGCGCTGAGACCCGCCTCGCCCAGGACGTCGACCGCGTACAGCCGGTGCGTCCGCGCCCACAGCGCGGCGTCACCGGCCCACGCCGCCGAGTTGAACCCGGCGCCGTGCAGCAGCACCACCGGCGCGGCGTCCTCCGGGCCGCAGGCCAGCACGAACGTGTCGCCGTGCCGGGTGGGCAGGGTCGTCCGCGTCGACGGGACCGGCCAGCGGTCGAGCAGGGCGCGGTAGCCCGCCTCGACCGACTGGCGCGCGTCGTCGGAGCGGTAGATCGCGGTCACAGCTCCGACTCCGTGAACGAGCCGACGAGACCGACCAGCGCCGCCGTATCCGCGGGGCTGCCGATGGCCACGATCTTGAGACTGTTCCGCCGCGGGTCGTACACGGTCTGGACGTGCAGCCGGGCGGAGTCGCCGGGCCGGCCCGCCGCCGCGCCGGTGACGAGGGTGGTCAGGCGGTCGACGGCCGGGCGCTCGACGCCGTCGATCTGCACGATCGCCGACACCTCGACCCGCGGCGCCGCGGCCGGCGACGGCGCGCGTACCGCCGCGGTGCGGCCGCCGGTGAGCGCGTCGACGTCCTCGGCGGCGATGCGGTACTGCTTGCCGATGCGCACCGCCGGCAGCCGGCCGTCGCGGACGTAGCCGCGGACGGTCCGCACATGCAGGCCGAGCATGGCGGCGACGTCCTCGGCGGAGTAGAGCGTTCCAGTCGTCACCTTCCCTATCCTTCCGCAAGAGCCCCGATCAAGCAACCGGATAAGGAAGGATGGGGCAGTACGGCGGAGCGGCCACGATCGGTCAGGAATCGAGAAGCGTCCGACGCGGCCGCGCTTCTAGCGTGATGGCCATGACGAACGACACCACCAAGCAGACCCGCCCCAAGGGCACCCCCGGCCGCCTGTCGCTGTGGTTCCAGCGCCGCATGAACACCAGGACGGTCGAGAAGATCCGCCGCAAGGGCACCGGCCGGATGATGGGCATGGACGTCCTCGTCCTGCACACCGCCGGGCGCCGCAGCGGGCAGCCGTACCTGACCCCGATCGCGTGGTACCCCGACGGCGACGGCGCCCGCCTGGTCGTCGCGTCCGGCGGCGGCAGCGCCGACCCGAACTGGTACCGCAACCTGACGGCGCACCCTGACCGCGTGTCCGTGGAGCTGCCGGGTGAGCGGCCGCGGCCGGTCACGCCGCACACGCTCGACGGCGCCGAGCGCGACGACGCCTGGCAGCGCATCGTCGCCGCCAACCCGCGGTTCGCGAAGTACCAGGCCAAGAGCGAGCGCCGGTACCCGATCGTCCGGCTCACCGAGCGCTGACCCCGTTCGCGCTGTCGGTGCGCGGTGCCAGACTCTCCGGCATGAAGTACATGCTGCTGATCTGCGACGACGAAACGAGGTCCCCGAGCACCGAGGAGATGGCCGCCGACCCGGTGCACCAGGCGTGGGAGGCCGACCTCGAGCGCCGCGGCGCCGAGGTGTTCGGGGCGCGGCTGCGGCCGACCTCCACCGCCACGACGGTGCGGTTCCGCGACGGCGAGACGCTCGTGTCCGACGGGCCGTTCGCCGAGACCAAGGACTTCGTCGGCGGCGTCGTGGTCGTCGACTGCGCCGACCTCGACGAGGCCATCGCCATCGCCGCCGGTCATCCGTACGCCCGGTGGGGCAGCGTCGAGATCCGCGCGGTCTGGGAATGACGGCCGACGTCCAGGCCGTGCGCGCCGCGGTCGACGCGGCGTACCGGGAGGAGTGGGGTCAGGTCGTCGCGACGCTGATCGGGCTGACCCGCGACTGGGACCTGGCCGAGGACTGCGCGCAGGAGGCGTTCGCCGCCGCGCTGACGGCGTGGCCGCGCGGCGGCATCCCCCGCAGGCCGGGCGCCTGGCTCACGACGACGGCCCGGCACCGCGCGACCGACCGGCTGCGCCGCGACACCGCCGGGCGGGCGAAGCTGCGCCAGCTCGCCGTGCTGGCCCGCGAGCCGGACGAGTCGCCGGCCGAGGACATCCCCGACGAGCGGCTCCGGCTGATCTTCACCTGCTGCCACCCGGCGCTGCCGTTCGAGGCCAGGGTCGCCCTGACGCTGCGCACGCTGGCGGGGCTGAGCACCGCGGAGATCGCCCGGGCGTTCCTCACCGCCGAGGCGACCATGGCCCAGCGCATCGTCCGGGCCAAGCGCAAGATCGCCGAGGCCGGCATCCCGTACCGCGTCCCGCCCGCCGAGCTGCTGCCCGAGCGGCTCGCCGCGGTCCTCGCGGTGCTCTACCTGATCTTCAACGAGGGCTACGACGAACGGGACGGGCGCCGCGCGCTGGCCGCGGAGGCCATCCACCTCGCCCGCGTGCTGGCCCGGCTGCTCCCGGGCGAGCCGGAACCGCGCGGCCTGCTCGCGCTCATGCTGCTGCACGAGGCCCGCAGGGCGACGCGCGTCGACGACGGCGTGCTCGTCCCGCTGGAGCGGCAGGACCGGTCCCGGTGGGACCGCGCGCTGGTCGACGAGGGCGTCGCCGTCCTCGACGAAGCCCTCGCGACGCGCCGCACGGGGCCGTACCAGGTGCAGGCCGCCATCGCCGCCTGCCACGCCACCGCCCCCGACGCCGCCGGCACCGACTGGCCGCAGATCGCCGCCCTCTACGCCGAGCTCGGCCGCCTGGCGCCGTCACCGGTGGTGGAGCTGAACCGGGCCGTGGCGGTCGCCATGGCCGACGGCATCCCGGCCGGTCTCGCGCTGGTCGACGAGCTCGCGGCGTCGGGCCGGCTGGACGGCTACCACCTGCTGCCCGCGACCCGCGCCGACCTGCTGCGCCGGGACGGCCGCACCGCCGAGGCCCGCGCGGCCTACGAGGAGGCGGTGCGGCTGGCGCCGTCCGACGCCGACCGCCGCTACCTGACTGCGCGGTTGAACGCTCTCTGACCTGCGGCGCAGCAGATTCCTCGCATTTTCTCGCGGCGGATGTCGATCCGCGGCGGGTTCCTTCGTCGGTGGGGCGACCGACCCTACGGACGAAGGAACGAGCGATGTCGTACACCGAGACCCTGCCCCGGCCCACCACAGAGCCGCCCGCGCGGACGACCAGGCCGGGGCTCGTGCTGGCGCTGGCCTGCGCCGCCCAGGCGATGGTCGGCCTGGACACCGCGATCGTGAACGTGGCGCTGCCCTCCATCCAGCGCGACCTCGGCGCCGGGTACGGCGCGCTGCAGTGGGTCGTCGTCGCGTACGGGCTGTTGCTCGGCGGGTTCCTGCTGCTCGGCGGGCGGATGACCGACCGGCTCGGCCGCCGGCGGATCTTCGTCGCCGGGCTGGCCGTCTTCACCGTCGCGTCGCTGCTGGCCGGCGCCGCCCACGAGGCCGAGCTGCTGATCGCGGCCCGCGCCGCCCAGGGCCTCGGCGCCGCGCTGACCGCACCGGCGGCGCTGTCGCTGCTGGCCGTCACTTTCCCCGAGGGACGGGCCCGGCACCGGGCGCTCGGCCTGTTCGGCGCCGTCGGCGGCGCGGCCGGCTCCGTCGGTGTGGTCGCCAGCGGGCTGCTGACCGCCGGTCCGGGTTGGCGCTGGGCGTTCCTGCTCAACGTCCCGGCCGGCGTGCTGCTCATCGTGCTGGCGGCGGTGTTCCTGGCCGCCGACCGGCCGGCTGAGCGGACCGGCCGGCTGGACATCGCCGGTGCGACGACGGTGACCGGTGCCCTGCTGCTGTTCGTCTACACGCTGCACCACGCCACCGGCCACGGCTGGACGTCCGCCTCGACGCTGGCGCTGTTCGCGGCGGCCGCCGTGCTGCTGGCGGCGTTCGTGCGGATCGAGCGCCGCTCCCCCGACCCGCTGGTGCCGGGCTCGACGCTGCGCAACCGCACGCTCGTGGCCGCGAACCTCACCGGATTCCTGGCCTTCGGTGCGCTGCTCGCCTTCATCTTCATCGGCTCGCTGCTGATGCAGCAGGCTCTGGGGTACTCGCCGGCGGCCACCGGGCTGGCCTGGCTGGCCACGACGGTCACCGTCGTCGTGGCCGCCATCGGCGGCGCCCGGCTGGTGGCGCGGGCCGGGGCGCGGACGTCGCTGGTCAGCGGCCTGTCGCTGCTCAGCGTCGGCGCGCTGTGGCTGGCCCGCGTTCCCGCGGACGCCACCTACGCGGCGGACCTGCTGCCGGCCTTCCTGCTCGCCGGGCTCGGCTTCGGGCTGTGCGGGCCGGCGGTGCAGATCGGCGCGCTGTCCGGCGTGTCGCAGTCGGCGGCGGGGCTGGCGTCCGGCTTGGTCGAGACGATGCGCGAGATCGGCGGCGCCGCCGGCGTGGCCGTCGTGTCCGCCGTGCTCGTCGCCGGGTCCGCCCTCGACGGTTCCGGCCTCGACGGGTTCCGCGCGGCGTTCGGGTTCGTCGCCGTCCTCGCCGTGCTCGGCGTGGTGGCCGCGGCCGCCGGATTCACCGGCCGGCGCGGATGACCGCCTTGAGCCGGCGCCCTCCGATGGCCGATCCTCGTGGTCGTGACGCGAACGGACGGCGGGAGCCTGCTGCGGCGCGATCCGGCGTTCCGGTCGCTGTTCGCCGCACGGACCGTCTCGTTCCTCGGCGACTCGCTGAGCCTGGTCGCGTTGATGCTGCACGTGGCCGACACCGCCGGTCAGGCGCTCGCCGTCGCGCTGCTCCTGCTGGTCGGCGACCTCGCGCCGGCGCTGCTGAGCCCGCTCGCCGGCGGGGTAAGCGACCGGTGGGACCGGCGCCGGGTGATGATCGGCTGCGAGCTGGTTCAGGCCGGGCTGCTGGCCGCGATCGCCGTGTCGCTGCCGCCGTTGCCGCTGCTGCTGGCGCTGGTCGGCGTCCGGGCGGTGGCGGGGCACGTGTTCCTGCCGGCGTCGCGGGCCGCGGTCGCGACGCTGGTGCCGCCGCGTCACCAGGCCGCGGCGAACTCGGCACTAGGACTGGCGACGAACGGCGGCGAGGCGGCCGGCCCGCTGGTCGCGGCGGCGCTGTTCCCGCTGGTCGGCGTGCGGGGCGTGCTGCTGGTCGACGCCGCGACGTTCCTGCTGTCGGCGCTGCTGCTCCTCCGCCTGCCGCCGCTGCCGCCGTCAGCAGCCGGCACGAACGGCGAACCCGGCGCCGGCCTGCTGCGCGGTGCCCGCCAAGGGGTGGCGCACCTGTGGCGGGAGCCGGCGCTGCGGATCATCGGCCTCGGCTTCTGCGCTGTCGTCGCGTTCAACGGGATCGACGACGTCGCGCTCGTGGTCCTGGCCAAGGACACCTTCGACGCGGGCGACTCCGCGAGCGCGACCCTGCTCGCCGCCGTCGGCATCGGGCTGTTCGCCGGGTACGCGCTGCTCGCCCGGTGGTCGGCGCGGGCGTCGCTGCTCTGGCTGCTGGTCGCCGGGTTCGCCGTCAGCAGCGTCGGGAACCTGCTCACCGGGCTGGCGTGGGCGGTCGCGGCGGCGTTCGCGCTGCAGACGGTGCGCGGCCTCGGCATCGCCGCGATGGACGTCGCGACGAACACGCTGCTCCCCCGGCTGGTGCCCGACACGATGCTCGGCCGGGTGTTCGGCAACCTCTACGGCGCCATCGGCCTGGCCGCCGGCCTGTCGTACGTGGCCGGCGGCCTGCTGCTGGACGCGACGTCGGTGCCGGTGACGTTCGTCGTCGCCGGAGCGGGCGGCACGCTGGCCACGGTCGCCGTCGCCGCCACGCTCCCCCGCGCGCTCCGCCGCCGTCAGCCCTGAACCAACAGCGCGGCCAGCCGCTCGAACTGCTCGAGGATGCCCTTCGTCATGCCGGAGTCGACGGCGAGGTCGAGCACCTCCGGCGCCGGGAAGGTCGTCAGCCAGTGCACCCGGGTGCCGCCGTCGACCTCCTCGAACGTGATGGTCTCGACGGCGGGCGGCCCGCCGGCCGGCTCCATCTCCGGCGCCGTCGTCCGCACCAGCCGCTTCGGCGGGTCGACCTCGAGGAACTCGCCCTGGAACGCGATCTCGCCGCCGTCGTACCGGTTGACCCACTTCCACCGGCCGCCGGGCCGCACGTCGAACTCGACGACCTCGGTGGTGGTGCCGTGCGGGCCGATCCAGCGCGCCAGGTGCGCGGGGTCCGTCATGGCGGCCCAGACGAGCTCGCGCGGCGCGGCGAACACGCGCTCGATGAGCAGCTCCGATCCCTCGGCGACGACGGTGGTGGCGGCGTCGCCCAGCTCGCGTCGGGTCATGGCCGATCTCCCTTCTGCAGGTCCGTCAGGTAGTGGTCCAGCCGGTCGAGGCTGTCGCCCAGGAAGTCGCGGTACTGCTCCATCCAGGTGACGACGTCGCGCAGCGGCTCCGGCCGCAACCGGCACGACCGCCACTGCGCCCGTCGCGTCTGCTCGACGAGCCCGGCCCTCTGCAGCACCTTCACGTGCTTGGAGATGGCCGGCAGCGACACGTCGAACGGCTCGGCCAGCTGGCCGACGGTGGCCTCGCCGCGGGTCAGCCGGGCCAGGATGGCGCGTCGGGTCGGGTCGGCGAGCGCGGCGAACGTGGCGGTGAGCGGATCGGCGTCGACCGTCATTTTCCCCTCCGGTTAATTAACTACACAGGAAAATAGGTCTCGCGCCACAAAAAGTCAATCGGTCGTGTGAACCAGTCGGCGCCGGCGCGCGTCATAGGGGCACGGGCCGGATCGGCGGAGGGTTGCCGACCCATGCGAGGTCCCGTGACCGTGAACGATGCTCCCGACGCTGGGCGGCTGCGGGCTCAGCGATCGTTGGCAGCACACAGTGACCGCCTGTGCGGCGCCGGTCACCACGGTCACGCCTTCGCCGTCCGGCCCGGCCAGCTCGGCCCGTCACCGCGCCCCGGACTGCGGCTACCCTCCGGGACATGGAGCTGCCAGGCGGGCCGGACGAGGCGGGGCTGCTGGCTGCCGCCCGCGACGGCGACTCCGCGGCGTTCGACCAGTTGGTCGCGCCGTACCGGCGGGAGCTGACGGCGCACTGCTACCGGCTGCTCGGCTCCGTCCAGGACGCCGAGGACGCCGTGCAGGAGTCACTGCTCAGTGCGTGGCGCGGACTGGGCGGGTTCGCCGGACGCAGTTCGCTGCGCACCTGGCTGTACCGCATCGCGACGCACGCCAGCCTGCGACTGAGCTCGAAGCGGCCACGGCGGCTGCTCTCCCCCGACCACGGGCCGGCCCGCACCAGCGTGGTGGACCTCGGCGAGCCGGTGCCCGGGCCGGTGTGGCTGGAGCCCCTGCCCACCGAGGGCGACGTCGTGGATCGCGGGACCGACCCGGCGGAGGCGTACGTCGAGCGCGAGGGCGTCGAGCTGGCGTTCGTGGCGGCACTGCAGCACCTGCCGGCGACGCAGCGGGCGGTGCTGATCCTGCGCGAGGTGCTGCAGTACTCCGCGGCCGAGGCGGCCGACCTGCTCGACACCACGCCGGCGCCGGTGAACAGCGCGCCCGCGCCTCCGTCGGCGACCGCCTGCCCTCCGTCAGCCAGCGCGACGAGCTGTCCGCCCTCGGCGCGTCGGGGCGGCGCGAGCTCGTCGACGCGTTCGTCGCCGCCTGGGAGCGGGCCGACGTGCCGGCGCTGCTGTCGCTGCTGGCCGAGGACGCCCGCTTCACGATGCCGCCGCTCCCCACCTGGTTCGACGGCCGCGCCGACGTCGTGAGCCGACGTTGGTCGTGCCGGTGGGAAGGTCGCTGGCGTTCGCGATGGAGCCGGCATCGTGCCGACGGCCACGCGCGCGGCCGTGGCCCCTCACGGTGCCGACGAACCCAGTCGTGTGGTGCCAGCCAGGCCGGGCGCACCGGTCGTGTCGCCGTCGACCGCCGGTGCCGATGACGACGAGCTGCAGGCCGCTGATGGGTGAGGGATCCGGGTAGCCAGGACGACGCGGATCCCTCACCCATCCAGGCCGCGACGGCATCACCTGCCGACCACGACACCGTGACCACGACGCCGCCACCATGACCACCACACCACGACACACGCCCCACGCATTCATCGGCATCCCCCAGGCCGCAGAGTCGGCAATATCGGCGTCGGCTAACACCGACGTCGGCCGGTTCCTCGCCGAGCGGGTGTTCGAGACGCCGTGGCGGCTGCGGCCGGCCTGGTTCAACGGCCAGCTCGGGTTCGCCTGCTATCGGCGCGACCCTGCGGACGGCGCGTTCCGGCTCGGCGCGGTGAACGTGCTGAGCCTCCGGGACGGGCTGGTGACGCAGCTCAGCTCGTTCATCGACCCGGAGCTGCTGCCCCGCCTCGGCCTGCCCGCCGACCCGCCCTGACGGTGTCGCCCACCCATCCGGAGTGGGGCAGCGCGCCGGCCGCGCCGGGACAGCAGAAGGCCGCTCCGCCAGTTGGGGGGCAAGAGGCGGAGCGGCCCCGTGTATCTCCATGGTAGCCCAGCGTGACCGCCTTGTCGCACTAAGTAACGGTCCGTTCACTGACCTGCGTCGATAACCGCCCCCGGATCCACGAGAATCCCCGTCGCCGCGTGCAACCGACGGCCACGCTGAGGAGTGATTGATGGTGAGAGCCGACACCCGGCCACGGGGGCCGCGTTCGGCGACGTCAGGAGGTCCATCATGATCATCCGGCAACGGCTCCGGCGGGCGGCGATCGCGCTCGCCACGGCCGGCATCGTCCCACTCGGCCTGCTCGCGACCGGCACGGCCGCCGAGGCCGCGACGACGTACACGGGCCGCACCACCGAGGGCGTGAACGTCCGCAGCGCACCCACCTCGTACGCCCCCAAGGTCGGGTCGTACGCCAAGGGCGCCACCATCTCCATCCAGTGCAAGGTGTACGGCCCGACGGTCGGCGGCAACAGCCTCTGGTACAAGCTGTCGAGCGGCCGCTGGGTCACCGCCCGCTACGTCGCCAACGTCGGCGCCGCGCCGCGGTTCTGCGGCGACGGCCACGAGTACACCGGCCGGGTCTCCTCGTCGACGTCGCTGTCCGTACGCAGCGGCCCGCACACCTCCGACCCGAAGGTCAGCTCCGCACCGCGCGGCTCGACCCTGCACATCGTCTGCAAGGTCGACTCCCAGAGCATCGACGGCAACCGGCGCTGGTACCAACTGACCGGTGACGGCGGCGGCCAGTGGGTGGCGGCCCGCTACGTGACGAACGTGGGGTCCGCTCCGCCGTACTGCTGAGCCCTCCCAGGGAAGACGGCGCCGCCCTCACGACAACCGGGGCGGCGCCGTCGCCGTCCGTGCCCGCACCCCGAGCAGCGTGAACGCCAGTGCGCCGGCGGCGGTGATGGCCAGCAGCGTCAGCCCCACCCCGTAGCCGGACAGCAGCACCTCATACGTCGCCCCCATGACCAGCGGCGGGAAGAACCCGCCCAGTCCGCCGGCCGCACCCACGACGCCGGTGACCGTCCCGACCTTCTCCGGCGGGGCCAGCCGGGCGACCCACGCGAACACGCCGCCGGTGCCCAGGCCGAGGAAGAACGCGAGGGCGACGAACGCGATGCCGGCAGGCACCTCGACCGGCGGCTGGAACGCGACGACGATCGCCAGCACCACCGTGCCGGCCAGCGAGATCGCGACGACCGACCGCGGCCCGATCCGGTCGGACAGCACACCGCCGAGAGGACGGGCGACGACGGCGGCCAGCGCGAACCCGGCGGTGCGGGTGCCGGCCGCCGTCAGGTCGAAGTCGTAGATGTCGTTGAGGTAGGTCGGCAGGTAGGTCGAGAACGCGACGAACCCGCCGAACGCGACCGCGTACAGGAATGACATCTGCCATGTCACCGGCAGCCGCACCGCCGCCGCCAGCTTCGGCACCACGGGCGCGGTGTTCGGCGTCCAGCCCGGAGCGTCGCGCATCAGCAGCCAGCACACCGTCGCCATCGCCACCAGCGCCACGGCGACGACGACATGCGTCGCGACGTAGCCGAACCAGTCGACGAACCGCGGGGTGAAGAACGCCGACAGCGCCGTCCCGCCCATCCCGGCGCCGAACACGCCGGTCGCGAAGCCGCGGCGAGACTGCTCGTACCACGAGTTGACGAACGGGATGCCGACGGCGAACGTCGTGCCGGCGATGCCGAGGAAGAACCCGAACACCAGGAGCAGCCCGTACGACTCCGCCTCGCCGGCCGCCGCCACCAGCAGCACGAACGGCGCCGACGCCACCATGAGGACGGGGAACATCAGCCGGCCGCCGAACCGGTCGGTGAGCGCGCCGGCCAGGATCCGCCCGACCGAGCCCACCAGCACCGGCGTGGCCACCAGCAGCGACTTCTGGCCGGCGGACAGGCCCAGCTCGCCGGTGTAGCGCACGCCGAGCGGCGCGATCATGTTCCACGCCCAGAAGCTGACGGCGAACGCGACGGTGGCCAGCACCAGGTTGCGGGTCTGGCCGGCGCGGAGCTCGGGACTGTTCATCGTCGACTCCTCGTCCAGCCGGGCGCCGGCGGGACGGCATCCCGGCTGCGATAGACGATGTAGGGCCGGAACAGGTAGTGGACGGGCGCGGTGAACGCGTGCACCAGCCGGGTGAACGGCCAGATCGCGAACAGCAGCATGCCGACCAGCGTGTGGACGTGGAACTCCACCGGCGCGGCGGCCATCGAGTCGACGTCGGGCTGCAGCACGAACAGCGACCGGAACCACGGTGACACCGACTCGCGGTAGTCGTGCGCCTCCGAACCGGCACCGACGCTGACCAGCGTCGTCCACAGGCCCAGCGCGATCGCGGCGACCAGGACGACGTACATCGCCTTGTCGTTGGCGGTGGTGGCCATGAAGACCGGCCCGGTCCTGCGGCGCCGGTAGATCAGGATGGCGATGCCGGCCAGCGTGCAGGCGCCGGCGATGCCGCCGAACACCAGCGCGTTGACGTGGTAGATCCCCTCGCTGACTCCGGCCGCCTCGGTCCACGACTCCGGGATCACCAGCCCGCCGACGTGCCCGACGATCACGACGAGGATGCCGAAGTGGAACAGCGGCGACCCGATGCGCAGCAGCCGCGACTCGTAGAGCTGCGACGACCGCGTCGTCCAGCCGAACTTGTCGTAGCGGTAGCGCCAGATCGACCCTGCGACCAGCACGACCACCATGACGTACGGCAGCACACCCCACAGGACGGCGTTCACGGCCGGTCTCCGTACGGCTGCAGCTCCAGACCGACGGTCTCGACGGGCGGCCGGGCGGCGGCGTGGACGGCGGCGCGGTCCGGCGGCGACTCCCCCGGCAGCGTCGCGCAGACCGCCGCGACGCCGTCGGCGTACGGCGTGCCGAGGTCGAGCAGCGCGAACCGCAGCAGCTCCAGCGACGGCCGGTACTCCTGCAGCAGCGCGGTACCGGCGGCGGGGTCGGCGATCGCGGCGAACTCGAGCACGGTCGGCAGGTGGTCGGGCAGCTCGCCGTGCAGGTCGACGACGAACCCGCTGGCCCGGTAGGCGGCCTTGAAGCGGGCGAGCACCTCGCCGCGCCGCCGGGTGTCGCCGTCGGTCCAGTACGACAGGTGCAGCGCCCGGTCCCGGCTCAGGTCGAAGACGTCGACGTAGTCGCGCTGCAGGTCCGCGAGCGGCCGCCCGCCCAGGTGGTCCACCAGCGCCGACAGGCGGGCGACGGCGTCGGACGGCGACTGCTCGGCCAGCGCCCGGCCCAGCAGTGGCAGCCGCTGCACCAATGTCGCGTCGGGGTAGTCCAGGCACCACGAGGCGACCTGGTGCACGACGCGGTGGTCGGCGGCGCGGTCCCGCCGGCGGCCGATCACGACGCTCCGTCCTTGCGCGGCGGGAACAGGCCCTCCGGCCGGCCGTTGCCGTCCCAGTTGAGCAGGTTGACCCGGCCGCTCAGGTCGCCCGGCGGCGTGTCGGTGGTCTGCCGCTGCTTCAGCGCCTGGAACGTCTCGACGGCGACCGGCACCGGCCGCCCGCTGGCCTCGCCGAACGGCCCGGACTCGTACATGCCGGGGCCGTCCTCGACGTCGAGGGAGCAGCCGAGCTCCTCCAGGTCGTGCGCCTGCTCGGCGTGCGCGGTCGGGATGACGTAGCGCTCGTCGTACTTGGCGATGGCCATCAGCCGGTACATCGCGTACAGCGACTCCTCGGTCATCCCGACGGAGGCCGGGATGGACGGGTCGGGGTCGCGGCCGAGCGTCACGTCGCGCATGTAGGCCCGCATGGCGGCGAGCTTGCGCAGCACCGCCGTCACCGTCGCCGTCCGGCCGGCGGTGAACAGCTCGGCGAGGTACTCGACGGGGATGCGTAGCGCGTCGATCGCGCCGAACAGCGTCGCGCGGTCCTCGGCGTCGTGGCCCTGCGACGACAGTAGGTCGACCACCGGCGACAGCGGCGGCACGTACCAGACCATCGGCATCGTCCGGTACTCCGGGTGCAGCGGCAGCGCGACGCGGTACGTCTTGGCCAGCGCGTAGACGGGCGAGCGCCGGGCGGCGTCGATCCAGTCGTCCGGGATGCCGCCGGCCCGCGCCGCCGCGACCACCGCGGGGTCGGACGGGTCGAGCATGAGGCCCAGCTGCGCCTCGTACAGGTCCTGCGGATCGGGGGTCGACGCGGCCGCGGTGACGGCGTCGGCGTCGTACAGGAACAGCCCCAGGTAGCGCAGCCGGCCCACGCAGGTCTCCGAGCACACCGTCGGCAGCCCGACCTCGACCCGCGGGTAGCAGAACGTGCACTTCTCGGCCTTGCCGGAGCGGTGGTTGAAGTAGATCTTCTTGTACGGGCAGCCGGTGACGCACTGCCGCCAGCCGCGGCAGCGGTCCTGGTCGACCAGCACGATGCCGTCCTCGCTGCGCTTGTAGATGGCGCCGGACGGGCACGAGGCCATGCACGACGGGTTCAGGCAGTGTTCGCAGATGCGCGGCAGGTAGAACATGAACGTCCGCTCGAACTCGAAGCGGATCTTCTCCTCCGACTCGCGCCGCACCTTCTCGACGATGGGGTCGAGGTGGCCGAGCTCGCTGGTGCCGCCGAGGTTGTCGTCCCAGTTCGCCGACCACGTGACCTTGGTGTCCTCACCCGTGATGAGCGATTTCGGCCGGGCGACCGGGAAGTCGTCGCCCAGCGGCGCCTCGGTGAGCGTGCGGTAGTCGTAGGTCCACGGCTCGTAGTAGTCGGCCAGCTCCGGCTGCACCGGGCTGGCGAAGATGCCGAGCAGCCGTCTCGCCCGGCTTCCGGTGCGCAGCTCGAGCTTGCCGCGCTTGTTGAGCGTCCAGCCGCCCTTCCAGTGGTCCTGGTCCTCGTAGCGACGGGGGTAGCCCTGTCCGGGCCGGGTCTCGACGTTGTTGAACCAGACGTACTCCGTGCCGGCCCGGTTGGTCCACGCCTGTTTGCAGGTGACCGAGCAGGTGTGGCACCCGATGCACTTGTCGAGGTTCATCACCATCGCCATTTGCGCCATGACCCGCATCAGTACGTCACCTCCTGAGAGCGCTTGCGGATGGTCGAGACCATGTCGCGCTGGTTCCCCGTCGGGCCGAGGTAGTTGAACGTGTAAGAGAGCTGGGCGTAGCCGCCGATCAGGTGCGTCGGCTTCACCAGCAGCCGGGTGACGGAATTGTGGATGCCGCCGCGCCGCCCGGTCGCCTCCGACTTCGGGACGTCGATGGTGCGCTCCTGCGCGTGGTGCACGTAGACGACGCTCTGCGGCATCCGATGCGACACGATGGCGCGGCCGACGAAGACGCCGTTGGCGTTGACGCACTCGACCCAGTCGTTGTCCTTGACGTCGATGGCGGCGGCGTCGGCGGGACTCATCCACACCACCGGGCCGCCGCGCGACAGCGACAGCATGAGCAGGTTGTCCTGGTACTCGGAGTGGATCGACCACTTCGAGTGCGGCGTCAGGTAGCGGACGGTGACCTGGCTGGCGCCGTCCGGGCCCAGCCGCGGCTCGCCGAACAGCCGGTGCAGGGCCAGCGGCGGGCGGTAGATCGGCAGCGCCTCGCCGTACTCCAGCATCCAGTCGTGGTCGAGGTAGAAGTGCATGCGGCCGGTGAGCGTGTGGAACGGCTTGAGCCGCTCGATGTTGACGGTGAACGGGGCGTACCTCCGGCCGCCGGTCTCCGAGCCGGACCACTCGGGCGAGGTGATGACGGGGACCGGGGCGGTCTGCGTGTCTTCGAAGGTGATGCGTCTTTCTTCCGAGCCCTCGGCCAGGTCGGCCAGCGGCTTGCCGACGCGTTCCTCCAGCGTTCGGAAACCCTGCACGGCCAGCTCGCCGTTGGTCGTCCCCGAGAACATGAGGATCGCCTCGGCCAGCTTCTCGTCGGTGTCGACGGCCGGGCGGCCGTCGGCGGCGCCGCCGAGCATGACGCCGTTGGCCCTGGCCAGTCGTGCGGTCTGCTCCTCGAGCCGGTAGGTGACGTTCTTGACGGTGAAGCCGAGGGTGTCGGCGAGCGGGCCGACGGCGGCCAGCTTGTCGGCGATGGCGGTGTAGTCGCGCTCGACGACGGTGACGACCGGCCTGGTGCCGTCGGCTCTGCCGTGTGGCCGGCCGAGTTCGCCGGGGGTGTCGTGCTGGAGGGGGACGGTGACGAGGTCGCGGCGGGTGCCCAGGTGCTGTGTCGCCAGCTCGGAGAGCTTGCGGGCCAGCAGGTGGAACGCGTCGAAGTCGGTCTTCGCCTCCCACGGCGGGTCGATGGCCGGGGTGAACGCGTGCACGAACGGGTGCATGTCCGTCGACGAGAGGTCGTGCTTCTCGTACCAGGTGGCGGCCGGCAGCACGACGTCGGAGAGCAGGGTCGTCGACGTCATGCGGAAGTCCGCCGAGAGCAGCAGGTCGAGCTTGCCCTCCGGGGCTTGGTCGTGCCAGGCGATGTCGCGTGGGCGCGGGGCGTTGGGGTTCTCGGTGCCCATGACGTTGGAGTGGGTGCCGAGCAGGTGCTTGAGGAAGTACTCGTTGCCCTTCGCCGACGAGCCCATGAGGTTCGAGCGCCAGAGAACGAGCGTCCGCGGCCAGTTCCGCGGGTCGTCGACGTCCTGGATGGCGGGGGTGAGCGTGCCGTCGTCCAGTGCTCGCGCGACGTAGTCGGCGGGGTCTCGTGCTGTGCCGTTCTCGACCGCCGCCGTCGCGTCGTCGGCGACCTGGAGCGGGTTCGCGTCGAACTGCGGGTAGAACGGCATCCAGCCGAGCTTCGCCGACTCCGCGATGGCGTCGGCGGTGTGCTTCTCTTCTGTGGTGGTGCTGAGCGGGGACGCCAGCGACGCCGTCGAGTAGCCGTCGCCCCGCCACTGGCCGGTGTGCATGTACCAGTAGGCCGTGCCGATCATGGTGCGCGGCGGGCGCGACCAGTCCAGCGCGTTGGCCAGCGAGATCCAGCCGGTGATCGGGCGGCACTTCTCCTGCCCGACGTAATGCGCCCAGCCGCCGCCGTTGCGGCCCATGCAGCCGGTGAGGATGAGCAGCGCGAGGATGGCCCGGTACGTCGCGTCGCCGTGGAACCACTGGCAGACGCCGGCGCCCAGGATGATCATCGAGCGGCCGCCGGACTCCTCGGCGTTGGCGGCGAACTCGCGGGCGATGCGGATGCACTGCTCCGCCGGGACGCTGGTGATCTCCGCCTGCCAGGCCGGCGTGTACGGCGTGCTGCTGTCGTCGTAGCCGGTCGGCCAGTCGCCGGGCAGGCCGTCGCGCTGGACGCCGTACTGGGCGAGCATGAGGTCGAGCACCGTCGTCACCAGGTGGCCGCCGACCCGGCGGGCCGGGACGCCGCGCCGGAGCACGTCGCCGGAGCCGTCGGGGTTGGTGAAGGCGGGCAGCAGCACCTCGACGTTCTCGGCGTCGTCGCCCTGCATGGTGAGGGCGGGCGTGATGCCGTGGAGGTCGAGGTTCCAGCGGCCCTTGCCCGATTCGGCGTACCGGAAGCCGATCGAGCCGTTCGGGACGCGTAGCTCGCCGGTGGCCTCGTCGAGCACGACGGTCTTCCACTGGTCCTCGGGTGTCGCCCCGCCCAGGTCGGCGGCGGTGAGGAACTTGCCTGGGGTGAGCCCGTCGGAGTGCTCGTCCAGCCGGATGAGCATCGGCAGGTCGGTGTAGGTGCGGACGTAGTCCTCGAAGAACGGAGTGCGCCGGTCGGCGAAGTGTTCCTTGAGGATGACGTGGCCCATGGCCATCGCAAGGGCGGCGTCGGTGCCCGCCTGGGCCGGCAGCCACTCGTCGGCGAACTTGGTGTTGTCGGCGTAGTCGGGGCTGACGGTGACGACCTTGGTGCCGCGGTAGCGGACCTCGGCCATCCAGTGCGCGTCGGGCGTGCGCGTCACCGGGACGTTCGAGCCCCACATCATCAGGTACGTGGCGTCCCACCAGTCCCCCGACTCCGGCACGTCGGTCTGGTCGCCGAAGACCTGCGGGCTGGCCACCGGGAGGTCGGCGTACCAGTCGTAGAACGACGTCATGACGCCGCCGATGAGCTGCATGAAACGCGTCCCGACGGCGTGCGAGACCATCGACATCGCCGGGATCGGCGAGAAGCCGGCGCAGCGGTCCGGCCCGTACTCCTTGATCGTGTGCACGTGCGCGGCGGCGGCGATCTCGATCGCCTCGTCCCAGGTCGCCCGGACCAGCCCGCCCTTGCCTCTGGCCTGCTGGTAGCTGCGCCTTTTGGCCGGGTCGCCGGTGACGTCCGCCCAGGCGAGGACCGGGTCGCCGAGGCGCTGCTTCGCCTCGCGGTACAGCTCCAGGAGGACGCCGCGGACGTACGGGTAGCGCGCCCTCGTGGGTGAGTAGGTGTACCAGGAGAACGCCGCGCCGCGCGGGCAGCCGCGCGGCTCGTACTCGGGTCGGTCCGGCCCCACCGAGGGATAATCCGTCTGCTGGGTCTCCCAGGTGATGATGCCGTCCTTGACGTACACCTTCCACGAGCACGACCCCGTGCAGTTCACGCCGTGCGTGGACCGGACGACCTTGTCGTGGCTCCAGCGGTCCCGATAGAACACATCGCCCTGCCGGCCGCCCTCCCGGAACACCACCCGCCCGTCGTCGGACTCGTCCCAGCGGCTGAAGAACCGGCCCGCCTTCAACAGGGCCGCCGACGCCGGCCCGTCCACCCCTGGTCGTGGCGCCGGCCCGGCCATCTGCCACCTCGATTCCTCGTGGTCGCAGCCCCGCCTTCCCCTGCACGAGGCGTTGCGATCGAGCATAGACAAGATCACGACGATGAGAGACGGATCACACGAAACTCTCTTCACACTGGTCGCGCCTCGCGGTCCGCCCCGAGTTGGACAGAGGGCCCCACGGGTTTGGTATGGTTACGCAGCCGCTGGCGCTCCACGAAGCGCCGCAAGTCCGGGTGGCGGAATAGGCAGACGCGCTAGCTTGAGGTGCTAGTCCCCGTCAAGGGGGTGGGGGTTCAAGTCCCCCCTCGGACACTCACCAGAACCCCACGCTCCAGGGTGGAGTGTGGTCTCGGCTCGGACGAGCCGTTTCTCCGGCCGGTAGGTCAACCTCAGGTTCAGCTGTCGGTAGATCTCCGCCTTGTCGTTCGGATCGGCTGCGCTCAGCACGGTGTGGAGGTTGCCGAGCGCGTCGACGAGCGTTTCGATCTCGGCCCTCGTCATCCGCTGTTGCCGCCGACGTGATCGCTTGCGGGCGAGAGCCGCAGCCTTGCGGGCCTGGACGTCGGCCGTCCAGGTGGCGACGAGGGCCGGGTCGGCGCCGGCTTCGAGTGCCTGACGGTAGCGGGCCAGCTTGGCGTCGCAATCGGCAAGGACGGCATCGGCGTCGTCGGTCGTGCTCGGCTGGTCGTCCTGCGCCTCGTAGAGCTGGTCGATCGTGGTCTCGAGGCGCGTAGGCGCGAATGCCTGCGCGAGCCAGTCGTCCAGCCGCGGGAGCACGTCTCGTTCGGCGAGGTAGATGTTGCGCGGATGGTCGATCGTGTTCGCGAGCGCGTCCTCCTGCGGGTAGCGGCAGCGGTAGTAGGCCTCGTCGTGGTTCCACTGGCCCTGCATGCGCCGATCGCACACGCCACAGAGGAGCAGGCCGCGCGCAGCGCGTACGGGTGGCGCGTGTGGTGGCGCTCGCGGGTCTTGCGTCCTGCTCCCTTGGCGGCGAGGAGCCGCTGAGCCTGTTCGAACGTCTCGGTGTCGACGAGCGGTTCGTGGACGACCTCGGTGGACCAGACCCAGGCGTCGGGAGTGTTCCAGCGCATCCGCGTCTCGTGGCCGAGTGCGACGTCGTCGACGTCGATGAGGACCTCGTCCTTGCGCTGTCTGTTCCACACCTGCCGGCCGGTGTAGCGCGGGTTGGAGAGGATGACTCGGACGGCGCCCTTCGACCAGGCGCTGCCGCTACGGTGCCGGTTACGCGCCGGATCATGTGCCGACGGCGACGCGATGCCGTCACGTGTCAGCGCCTCGGCGATCGCGAACATGCCCCGCCCGGCGACGTACTCGACGAAGATCCGCTCCACGAGGGGCGCGGCGACGGGGTCCGGTTCGAGGCGGTGCAGCCGCTTGCCGTCGGCGGCCTTGGCCGGGTTCGGATTTGGGCCGGCGTCGGCGAGCCGGTATCCGTACGGTGGACGGCCGCCGAGGAAGCGTCCCTCGATCTGCGCCTGCGCGGACATCGCCGCACGGACGCGGACCTTGATCCGGCTGCGCTCCCCCTTGCTCATCCCGCCGAAGACCGACATGACCAGATCGTGCGCCTCGGACTCCGGATCGATCGGACCGCCGACCTGAGGCACCCACAACTGGACGCCGTAGTGCGTGAAGACCGGGAAGGTCAGGCCGTACTGGTTGCCGTAGAACGCCCGCTGCGGCTCGCCTATGACGACGCCGTCGAACCCGCGATCGGGGTTCTTGAGCTGCGCCAGCAGGGCGTTCGCCTCTGGGCGGCGCTCCACGGGATCGAACGCGACTGGCCGACATCGAAGAACTCGGTGACGATCTCGCCGTGCCGCTCTGTCAGCGCCCGGGCGCGCGCACATTGCCAGTTCCGAGACGCTTCGGGGTCTTGTTGGTCCTCAGTCGACACGCGCCCGTAGAACGCGAACTGTCGCGACACGCGCGCCTCCTCTCCTTCTGGGATTCTGCTGCGTCCGTGCCGGTCTGCTCGGCTGGCGGGCGGTGCGACGCGTTGCGCAGCAGCCGAAGCAGCGCCCGGGCGACGGCCGGCGCGAGAGCCGGTGCCTCCTTCGGCACAACGACCCGCAGCCGCCGCGCATGCTCGTGGCCACAGCGAGCCCTCCTACGAGCATCACCAGAGCGTTCCGTCCGCCTGACCGTCGCGCCGGTCCGGCTTGGCTTGCAGCCACCTGCGCAACATCCACAGGAATGGTCTCGTCGCCCATCCATGGACGCTCCGCTCCATGCAGACGTCAAGTCCGACGAGCCGGATGGTCCGCACGGCCGAGGCGACCGGAGTTCTGGTTCGCTGTCCATGCCCTGAACTCCGCGCCGCGATCCTGCGCGGGGACGCGCAGTGCTCCCAGCGCGGTTGACGTCGACGGCACAGGCTGCGGACGAACGGCCAGCAGTGCAGACGGACAGTGCGCTCCCGCCAGGAGCATATCTCCGGGATCGGGACCGTCAGATCGTTCATCCAGTCGGGGTTCCGATTGGCCTTCCGATTGGGGATCCTCTTAAGCAACCACCCTTGCGCTGACAGGGCCCCGCTGGTCACAGGGTTGAAGCCCGGATCCGATGGCTTCCCAGACTTGGCTACAAGTGTGCAGTATCCATAGGATCGCCGTGCGGCATGACGTCGACAGCGCTCCTGCGGACTTCGCCGAATCCGGCACGACCGACCGACCGTTCAGATGACCGGACCGCCGCCGGCGATCGGCACGATACAGCCTCGGACGTCACGACATTGCCTCACACCGCCAAATAGACACCGGCCATCCCTTACCTGCGGGCCGTGTCGACGTCGTTCGCTAGCCGATGGCGCGCCCGAATCGAGGCTCACCGTTGTCGGCGTCCCACCCGCCCTGACGGCCGCTGCGGCGGCGGACCCGAAGTCTGAGGATACTGTCAGCCAGCCCGCCTGGCCCGCGCCGACCGCGAGATGGTCTCGCCATCCACAAGGTGCCGTTGAGTTTCTGATCGAGTGATGTGTCCGACCGTTCTGCTAGAACGGATCCAGACGACACGGCCTTTGTGCCGGCGTTGTCGGGATATGGCATGAGATACTTGCGGGCGCGACTCTCGAGGAGATTGAACATGGCTGACGACCAGTCCGGAGCGAAGGTTTCATACCCGTACATGACGTCCGCGCAGTGGTTCGGCATCCGCGCGAAGCTTCGCCAGTCGCTGCCGAGCAGCATCGACGTCGACTGGGTCATGGCTGCTTTGGGTACCTCAGAGAAGGTCGCTCGGAACACAGTGCCCCAACTCAGAGCGGTCGGGCTGATCAACAACGACGGCAAGCCCAATGCCGAACTCGTTCACGATCTGCGTGACGACGAGACCTACCCCTCAGCATGCAGACGGATTCTGGAGAAGCTCTATCCGCCTACCCTCCTTACCGCGTGGGACAACCCGGACGAGGATCCCGATAAGGTCGCTGCGTGGTTCATGCGCAACGCGGGCACCGGAGCCTCGACGGCAAAGGTGCAGGCGAAGCTCTACCTACTCCTGTTAAAGGCGGACCTTCCATCGCCCGAGGATGCGGCAAAAAGGCCGTTCCGAAGAAGGCGGCGGCGGCGCCTACCACGAGGGCTACCGCCAAGCTCGCCGACAAGCCCAAGGAAGACGCTGCGGTCCAGACTGAACCTCAGCAAATGTCGCCCCCGCCGGGCGGTAGCTTCGGCCCGAACCTCCATATTGATATGCAGATTCACATCTCTGCAGACGCGTCAGACACCCAGATCGACACGATCTTCAAGAGCATGGCCAAGCACCTTTATGGCCGTGAGTGAGGAGGTGAAGCGCGGCCTCCGCCTAGTCCGAGAGGTCCAAGCCGCTGTCGGCTCTCTCACGCCGCCGCCAGCGCCGCGAAGCGCAGCAGCGGAGGAGCCCGACCCGCCCCCGCCGGTAACGGTCGACGGCGGCGTCGAGCCACCAACGGCGTTTGTGTCTTGGGCGCATTCGCATGCCTCGTGGAGTAGGGAGCAAACCGGCGACTGGGAGTCGCAGGTAGCGGCGTTTGCTGCTCTCCTACGGCGCTTTGGCATCCGCGCTGACGTTGATCTGTTTCACCTGGACGAGCCCGAGGACTGGACACGCTACGGCCCCCTCCAGGTTCAGAGGGCGAAGTACACGCTGATCGTGATGTCCGAGGCTTGGGCCGAGCGTTGGAGCGGGACCAACTCGCCGCGCGAGGGAGCAGGCGCGGCCGCGGAGGCCGACACCCTAAAGGGCTTGTTCACCCACGATCAAGACGCGTGGCAGCGCCGCGTCGTCATCGTCATGTTCCCGGAGGTCAGCTCCAATGTCGTACCCCCCGACCTGCAACGGGTCGCGAGGGTGTCGGTCGATCCGGTCGACCCAGACTCGTTCGAACAACTGATCCGCATGCTCACTGAACAGCCGCGGTATCCCAAGCCGCCGGTCGGCGAGGTTCCCGTATTCAGGGCTGTAGCTGCCTACGAGGAGTCTTCAGCGCTGGTGACGCTGCGTGAGCGTCTGAACGAGATCGAGAAACGCAAGAAGCAGCTAACGAACAAGCGGTCCCAAGCGGCGAACGCCGAGCGGGAGCGTCTAGATCTGTCGGAAGCCGCGACCCGCGGATTTATCGACGCCGAACTCACCATCGAGGACTAGCTGGCGAGGTGGAGCGCAGCGGCCATAGAGACCTCGATCAACGACCAACAGGAATAGTGCAGACGTGACTGCGGCTGAGTTTGAGGAGAAGCAGTACGAGTGCGCTTTCAACGTCGAACTGGGCTCGTCGGGGCCAGTATTCGCGTCCGGACAGGTACTTGAGAAGCTCACTGGGTACGACGCGGTAGCGACACCGGGAGCCAACCACGTGCTTTGGCGAATCTTAGCCATTCCGCGACCACCGGGAATCCGCCTTGTCCCGGATCACTGGTCGCCTGCTGCACGACGCATGCGACCTGACCTTGGCAAGCTGCCAGAACATCCCGTGAGCTTCATCGTCCAGTTCAAGCGGCCAGAGTACCTTCAAGGGAGCAGCGCATCACAGTATCGATTGTGGAACCAGCCGTACTACCGATTCACACGCCTCCAACATCAGCACAAGCAACTTCGTCGGCTCGAGACTCAGCTCGCTGGCGCCGCTACGATCATGTACGCATCACCAGCGCTTCATCGGCTGGCCGACTTGGAGCGGGCGCAATTGGAAGAATGTGTGGTGGCTTCCACAGGTTTCGTCTCACCCACCCGCCTGGGCCGACATTCCGTCTGGACCTACATTCGGCCAGGTACCGTGGGTCGCGCGAACCCGGACGGTGAGGAGTTGCTGTTCGCATCATTCGGAGCCTTGTTTGCGCCAGCGCCACCGACTGGTAGAGGTGAACTCGCGAGGCGAGATGGCCTGCGCGAGCACCTAGCAGCGCTCTCGCGTGTATGTCGTGAGATTGCAGCGAGCCGATCGCGTCTGGTCGATTCCTGGATTGGAAATGTGAGACAAGCCGCGGACATCCCAGGCGAAACCCTAGAAGCCGTCAGGGACTACGCCATAGTTCAGTCTCTTATCATAAGCATAAGGGCCACATGGTGGATCGTAGATGGGGATGTCCTAACGCCAGCTGTGCCTGGCCTCTAAACGGAGTAGGCTTGGCCTGCTGGGATTAATGCCCTCCGCGTCCCCGATGCCGCCGCAGCGGAAATCGAGGATTGCACCGAGGCCTCGCCCCGGCTACCGCGCCCGCCACTTGATCGGAAAGGACAACAATCCCGCCACCATGCTCCTCACGGTTCCGGTGCTGCGTGTACTCGAAGCTTTTCCGCGGTGAACGGGTCCAAGGGACCGCTCATGCTGCGACCGATGACCGGCCGGCCAAATGACCGCAGCGATGTCTACCAGATGGTGGGCCGGATCGCGAAGACTGCCGCAACCGGCGCCACCTCAGTCCCCACTTGCGGCGAAACGCCGCCATTTCCAACGCCCTCGACGCCTGCGTCCGTTGTCCGGCATGATAGGAGGGTTGCAGCCCCGCATCGAGGTGTGTCATAGCGCCGCGAAGGACGCGAGGTGCACCAAGCGATCGAGCGAAAGAGCGTTGCCGAGGCACTCTTACCGCGGCATGAGTTGGAAGACCACATCCGCTAGAGGATTGGATAGCGGCGAGCGCCCGGAGGGGCTTGTCAGCCAACCTTGAGCTGTTCGTCACCGAAGTCAGCGACAAGGTTGAGTGTTCCGCCGAGCGCGGCGACGTAGCGGTCCATGACGTCTCGGGTTGAGACGTCGCCCTTCTCGATCTGCGACACCCTGGACACCGAAATGCCCATCCGCGTTGCAACCTGCGCCTGCGTCAGCCCCCGCCGCTTGCGCAGCTCCGCAAGCCGCCAACCCCGGGCCTGGTCGCGCAGCCGCTGAACCTCGTCGTCGAAAACTTCTGGACCACCCGCGGTCGCGACAGCGCGCTCGAGGTGATCGGTGTCGCGCCACTTGCGGTACCCGCTCATCGTCCCATCTCCCTCCGACGCTCCTGCAAGTATGTCTCGTACAACTGCTCCGCGAGCGGGATCGCCTGCCGATACCAGCGCTGCCACTGACCAGCCTTATCACCGGCGATCAGCAGGATCGCCGATCGCCACGGGTCGAAGACGAACAGGATACGGATCTCACTCTTGCCCACCGATCCGGGACGCAGCTCCTTCAGGTTCGGGAGCGACGACCCGGCGATCGTGTCCACCAGCGGTCGTCCCTCGGCCGGCCCGTTGTGCTCCAACACCAGAATGGCCTGGTTGACCAGCTTGTGCGTCTCGCGGTCAGTCTCGTACAACGCGTCAAGGAACTGCTCGACCTCATCTGTCATGAGGATCTCCCAGGCCTCCACCGACACCTCCTACCCCGGCGAGCCGCGTTTAGAAAATTATAAACCAGTGCCGGCTGCTGGGCCACCCGCCGCGGCCTTGTGATCACAGCCGCAGAGTGAACCAGTCCGGACACTCCAGCGGGAACCTATCGACTCCGGCAAGATCGTTACATGACGCTCTACGCCTATGACGAGAAACAAGGCGTCTTGATCACGACCTGGGACACCGGTACCGGCCTGGTCGCCCACACGCTCGGGGACGCCCCTGTGTCGGGTCGGCAGAGCGATCTACTGCCGCTCGCGGAGAGCCTGTCGAACCTCTCGAGGCTGTTGTGGCGGACCTACACCCATCCGGCAAGCGCTGCCGACAGCCTGGAGCCCAATAGCGAGGGTTGGCGTCGGCAGGGCGAGCGCGACGCGTTCACCGATGTGCTCGAAGCGCTCAGGAACCCCAATCTGCCGCACGATGGCTACATTGATCAGTCGTACATTCTCGTCGAGGAAGCCGCGCACCGAGTGGGTCGCGCACTTCATGCGGTCCAAGAACCCGTGCTGGCCGCTCACATCGAGACCGACGTCGCGGCCGAGTTGGCCGCGGTTGAACAAGCCGAGCGCGGCGACCTGTCGGGGCGGGGGAGGCAGGCGGTTGCGCTGTCACGCGCCGACGTCTCGCCTCTGCAGGTGAGCGCTGCAAACGAGCTGTTCAAAGAGAACCCTCACGGCTCCTCGAGGCTCTTCGAAGTCGTCGATCCTGCGGCCGCTGCGGTTGCTGCGGCTCACTGGCTCCAGGCGGCAGCGGTGGTGGCTGGCGAAGTAGCCGACTGCAATCCGACTGCCGTAGTGCGCGAGGCAGACAACATCGAGGCGCTCGCCGTTGAGACGCCAACCCTGGTCCTCGAACGGGCTTACGGCGGAGAGATGCCGCGTGCAATCGTCACGGACCTGATCAGGGCTGCGATGACGGTGGCAGAAGGCAAGCTGCCCGACCCCGAACTGCTGGTCGAACAGATCAAGGAGGCTCGACGAAAAGCCGAGCGGTTCGGACCCGGAGATCATGAGTTGCTGGCAGGCCTGATGCCACGAGCCACACCCTTGGATCCCGCGCGAACCCGCGCACGATCTTCTGGAGGACCTGCTCGACGGTATTCGCGGCTGCAGGCTGCTCTTTCACGAGTACGCAGGCAGCAACGTCGACGTCTCCGCCGACGCAGACGATCCTGACGAAGACTTCGTCCAAGCCGTACGGGCAGAAGCGTCTGCGAACCAAGATCGACTGTTGTAGCTCCACTGCCGATTTGGGCCGTGCGGAGTATTCAGTCGGCGGTTCCTACCGAAGGGCGAACTTCGTCCGTAGGACGACGGTGGGGTTGTGGTCCAGATCGGCCCTCGGACACATCCATACCCCCAGCGCTTGGTCAACATCTACTCTGACCAGGCGCGGTTCTGGTTCGTAGGTCAGTTTCAGCGCCAGCGCCTCGTAGATCTCGGCGCGCTCCTCGGCCGTCGCGTGCCTCAGCGCCTTGACGATGCCGCCGAGTTGGTCGATCAGTGTCGTGATGTCGACCACAGTGAGCTCGGCCGTCGTCGTGAGGCGCTTGAGCCTGGCTGCCGCCTCGTCTCGCTCGCTCGTGCGCTGCGCCAGCTTCTTGGCGAGGACGGCAGCGCTCTCAGGAGCGTTCTCGATCGCGACGACGAGGTTCTCGATCTTGCGGTCCAACTCCTTGATCCGGCCGTGCAGAGCCGCGGCGGCCGGGTTCTCGCCTACTGCGGCTTCCTGGCCGGCTGCCAGCCACTCGGCCGGCAGCGGTAGCGATTCCCACCCGGCCCATCACCCGACCTGGAGGCGCGGTGCTGCGCCTCCATCTTGAACCCGCAGAGACCACAGTGCAGCAGCCCGGACAATGGGTAGGCGCGCTGAGCCTGAGCACGGCGCGTGATCCGCGGCCGCCGGCCCCCGTGCAGCCGCCGCTGCACCGCCTCGAACAGCTCGTCATCGACGATCGGCTCGTGGGTCCGCTTCTCCGGCACCACCCATGTCTCGGGATCGCGCCACCGCATCCGAGTGACGTAGCCGGCCGCCACATCAGTCGGGTCGACCAGCGACTCGAACTTCTCCTGCTTCCCCCACACACGCACACTGCGGTAGGCAGGATTGGCCAAGATGGCCCGGACCGTCGCGTGCACCCAGCCGCGCGGGTCGCGATGCGGGTTCCGACGGGGGTCGTGCTCTGACGGTGACGGCATTCCTTGATCGGTGAGGTGCTGGGCGATGGCACGCAGTCCGAAGCCGTCGCGGTACATCTCGAAAATGAGGACAACCACCGCCGCCGTGACCGGGTCGGGCACCAGCTTCCTCAGATGCTGCCCGAGCGCCGCTTTGGCCGGGTTCGGATGCGGGCCGGCGTCGACCAGCTGGTAGCTCTGGCCGCGCTGGACTTCGGCATCGTGACTGCGGAGGTCGGTCTTCCTGCAGCACCTCGCGGGCCCCTCAGTGTTCGGTGCTGAAGAACCGTAGCAACAGCGGGCCGACGGTCTGTGGGTCGACGACGTGATCCGGCCCCTCGAGGGTCTCCCGTTGAGCGTGGGGTAGTAGGTCTGCGAGCTCGTCGGCCGCGCGGTCGAAGAAGTCCGAGGGCAGGCCTGCCATGTAGGGGACCGTGATCGGTCCTCCGGTGATGACCAGGACCGGTTGGGTGACCGTTGCCAGTCGATCGGCCGGCAACTGGTAGCGGTTGAGGAAGACGCTGTCGTGGACCAGCGTGGGCGCGAGGGCGACCGAATCCGCCCAATGCGCCGTCTGCTTGCCTGCCGCTTTCCTGGCCGCGATGTTGTCGTCGGAGGCGCCGGTCATGCGCATGAACAGTTCGAGAACCTCCTCGTCTCGCCCGGCATCGAAGGCGCGTCGGGTGTCTGCGATGTACTCCTCGAATCGCGGGCGGATGTCGTCCCCGACCGCGTAGGGCACCTCCCAGACGGCGATCGTGTCGATGGCTGACCCTGCCGCGGCGGCTTCCAGCGCCAGCGCGCCGCCAGAGGACGCCCCGAACAGGTGTGCCGAGCCGCCCGCCTCCGCGATCAACGCATCCAGGTCCTCGATCTCCCTTTCCACGGCGTACGGCTCGGTGAAGCCGCTCGCGCCGCGTCCCCGACGGGCATAGTTGTAGACCGTGAAGTGCTCGGCGAGAGCAGGCACCAAGGGAGCGTTCTCCACCCCCACGTCGAGTGCTCCGCCCACCAGAATGACGGCCGGACCGCTTCCTTCCCTGTCGTAGGCGATGGTGGTGCCATCGTTTGATGTCACGCGAAACGCCATCTCGTTCATCTCACATCTCCGTTCGAGAGGTTTGTCTCAGCGCCTGAGCAGCGTGCCGACGACGGCCTCGGTGCGCGACCAGCGCGTCCTTGCGATCACGGCCGCGACGACGAGTAAGGCGAGCGGCAGCCAAGGGCTCTGCTCGAGCACGAACTGATCGGTGATGACAGCACCGGTCAGCAATGCCGCCAACCCGAGACTGGCCAGGCCCGCCAGAGCCGGGATCAGAAGTCCAACCCCTCCCGCGACCTCCAGCGCTCCGACCAGGTACCGGAGCCACTGGCCAGCCCCGATGTCGGCGAACATGTCCACCATGACCGGGTCGCCGGCGAGCTTCGAGATTCCGCCGCCGGCGATTATCGCCGCCAGCACGACTTGCAGAATCCAGACCCCGATGCTGCTCGCCCGCCCGGGCGTGTGCACAACGGTTTCCGAGTTGTTCTTGGGGATGGCGCTCACGCGTCTCTCCTTGTCGTGTCCGGGCCTGGTACCGGTGATGGCGTTGGCCGAGCGGGCCGAGTTGTCGGAGTTGATGTCGACCAAGTGCTCGCGGTAGCGGGATCTATTTCTTGTTGCGGTAGAGGACCATGGTGATGGGACCGAAGACCGCGACGAGAAGTACTGACGAGACGAGCACCCAGCCGATTTCCCCGGCGGGCACCGAGCCGTGCATCAGGCCGCGTACCACGGTCGCCAGGTGGGTGATCGGGTTGACCTCGACGACCGCCTGCAACCACCCGGGCATCGTCTTCGGGTCCACGAAGATGTTGCTCACGAACGTCAGCGGGAACATCACCATCATGCTGACCCCCGCCACCGAGTTCGGCGTGCGCAGGATCAGGCTGAGCATCGTCCACAGCCACGACAGGCAGAACGAGAACACCAGCAGCAACGCGACCGACAGCACCACCCCGACGGCGCCACCCTCCGGCCGGAACCCTAGGACCAGGCCGAGCATGATGACGATCGCCGACCCGATCGAGTAGCGCACCAGATCGCCGAGCAGAGCGCCGACCAGCGGCGACGGTCGCCACACCGGGAGCGACCTGAATCTGTCGAAAACGCCCTTCTGAATGTCGGTGTTCAGCGTAATGCCGGTGTTCATGGTGATCATGACGTTCGCCTGCACCAGGATGCCCGGCAATAGGAACTGCAGGTATTCCTGAGTCGACCCGGCGAGCGCACCACCGAACAGGTAGGTGAACATCAACGTGAACATGATCGGGAACATGGTCACGTCGACGAGTTGCTCGGGCACGTGCTTGATCTTCAGGAGGGCGCGCCAGCCGAATGTCAACGAGGTGAGCACCGGACCGGGGCGAGACGGCCGCTCGCCGGCCAGCACACTGCGCAGCGCGTCCTCGGTGACCGGCGCCGACGCCTGCTCCGCGGACGTGGCATTCATGCGGCATCCTCCTCGGGTGTCTCCTCGGGGGCGTGTCCGGTCAGGGCGAGGAACACCTCGTCCAGGCTCGGCTGACCGAGCGCGAACTCGGTGACGTCGATGCCGCCGCGGGACAGCTCGGCGAGGGAACGGGCGACCCGCTCGGGGTCGGAGATCCGCGCGGACAGCGCGACCGGGTCGGCGGACGGCTCGACCTGCACCTCGAGAGCGGTGGCGAGGACCCGCTCGGCCTCGGCCCGCTGCTCGGGACTACGGAGGCGTACGTGCAGCGAGCCGGCGCCGAACGATGCCTTGAGCTGGCCGCTGGAGCCCTCGGCGATGACCTTCCCGTGGTCGATCACCGCGATGCGGTCGGCCAGCTGGTCGGCCTCGTCGAGGTACTGCGTGGTCAGCAACACGGTGGCGCCCTCGGCGACCATGCCCCTGACGATCTCCCAGACCTGGTTCCTGCTGCGCGGGTCGAGCCCGGTCGTGGGCTCGTCGAGGAAGATCAGTTCGGGGGTGACGACAAGGCTCGCCGCGATGTCGATGCGCCGGCGCATCCCGCCGGAGTACTTCTTCACCTGCCGGTCGGCCGCCTCGGCAAGACCGAACGCGTCGAGCAGGTCGGTCGCCCGCTCCCTGCCTCGGCGGCGTGAGTAGCCGAGCAGCCTGGCGAGCAGCAACAGGTTCTCCACCCCGGTGAGGTCCTCGTCGACCGACGCGAACTGCCCGGTGAGGCCCACCCTGCTTCGCACCGCCTGGGCGTCACGCACGACGTCGTAGCCGAGCACTTGCGCCTCTCCGGCGTCGGGGCGCAGGAGCGTGGCCAGCATGCGGATCGTGGTGGTCTTGCCCGCCCCGTTCGGGCCGAGCACGCCGTACACGCCGCCGGCGCTCACGGCCAGATCCACACCGGCGACCGCGTGGGTCGTGCCGAAGCTCTTCTTCAACCCTCTCGTCTCGATCGCGAGCTTTCCCATGGGTTCGAGTCCTTCTCTCGGTGTTGCGAACGGATTGGCCGAGCTAATCAAGTTTGACTACTTGGCCAGAGTACGCGAGGGGGAAACGTCTAGTCAAGGTTGATTAGAAGCGCATCTTGAGGGGATCGTGGACCGTTCGCCACGAACCCGGATCATCGGCCATGGTGTAGGCGCCCTCAGACAGTCGTTTGCTCAGGCTCTTCGCCCACTCCAGTTCGGTGCGTGCGTGTCCCGCCCACAGTTCGGCCTGATCGCGGACGTGCTCGGGAATGTCGGGGTTCGGGTTCTCCCACCCCTTGGCCTGCTCTACGAGCTCCGCTTCCAGGCGCGCAACCCGCTCGTTAACGTGCGCGATGGCATCTGCCCTGGTCAGCATGGGCAACATGGCGATGGCCGCGTCGAGCATGGCCGGGTCGTGGGTGCGCCGCAGACCGTCGCGGACCAGTTCGACTATCTCGTCACGTCCCCGAGCTGTCGCGCGGTACAAAACGCGCTCCGGCCCGGAGTTGCCCGGCTCGGCGTGTTCGGTGAGGAGGCCATCAGCCGCCGCCTTCTTCAGCGCGTGATAAATCGAGCCGGGCTTGATCTTGGCCCAAATCTCCGCACCCCAGCTCTGCAGTTCCGACCGCACCTGGTAGCCATGCGCGCCGCCGGAGAGGTGCACGATACCGAGTACCAGGAGCTTCGTCGCCGACATACGCCCACCTCCGCTCAACCTGCTCGGACTCGCTCCGCTTGCGCGCCCGCCAGGGTGGTGTCAAGTCCCACCAACACTAGGGTGCCCTCCTGGTCCGGGTGGTGTCAGCAGACCCGTCGGGCTGCGATGTCTAGCGATGACCAGGTCGACTACGCAGGCACGCCATCCGATCTGCTCCGCACGGCGGTCTCGACTCTGGGACGACTGGCGGCCAGATGGTTCGGATGACCGGATCGCGGTCGGCGATCGGCGCGATCGCTGGCACGCGACGGCCAAGGATGTCACGCCATTGCGTCACTCGGCCCAAATGACGCGGCAGGTCAGCTGACGCGAAATGTCGTAGCAACGGCGTAGGTTGGCTCCGCGCAGGCACAGAACCTTCCGCGGAGGAGATCAGCAGGATGGCAACGCCCAATGAGCTCATGCTCGCGGGCATGAAGGCGAAGTACGAAGAGCAGGCCAGCTCAGCGACGTTCGACCGCCTCTACGAGGAGGACGTCGAGTTCGGCCACATGTTCAGCGTGCTGCACAAGCGGCTCAACGAGCACTTCGACGGCATCAACGACCGTGCGCGGAGCACCCACCACTACTGGGCCGACCCCCCGAGCCGCGACCTGATCGCGCTCATCGACGAGATCAACACAGACCCGTAGAGCCTCAAGGGAGCCGGCATCGACGTCACGTTCGACCCGACCTACCAGGAAGCACTCGAGCGGTGCGAGCCATGGCTGTCCCGCAGCGGGGGCAGCGCCGTCCCGGAGGACTTCGAGCAGATCAAGATCATCAAGTTCGAGCGGGTCTTCACTCGACAGACCGACTCCATCCCACTCGCGAACCAGTGGGAGAAGGTGAAGTTGACGATGGTCGGCGAAGGGTCATACGCCCACGTTTACTCGTACGTTGATCCGGAGTACGACGTCAAGTTCGCTGTCAAGCTCGCCAGGCGCGACATCTCCGAGCGCGACTTGGCTAGGTTCAAACTGGAGTTCGAGGTGATGAAGCGCCTCAGCTTCCCGTACGTCGTCCAGGTGTTCCGTTACTACGAGGACCGCAACGAGTATCGGATGGAGTTCTGCGAGGAGACGCTGGGCGACTATGTGAAAAGGCGCAACAGCAAGCTGACATTCTCGACAAGGAAGCGCATCGCGCTGCAGTTCCTGTACGGCCTCAACTACATCCACAGCCAGGGCTAACTGCACCGCGACATCAGTCTGCAGAACGTTCTCCTGAAGGTGTACTCCAGCGGAGCCGTACTCGTGAAGCTCTCGGACTTCGGCCTTGTCAAGGAGGCGACGTCGGATTTCACCATGACCCAGACTGAGTTACGCGGCACCATCCGGGACCCGCAGTTGGAGAGCCTCAAGGACTACAACGTCACCAACGAGACTTATGCGATCGGGTGGGTCCTGTCGTTCATCTTCACCGGCAGGGAGGCTTTGCGACACGGCAACGATGCTGCAGCCGAGATCGTGAAGAAGTGCACCGACCACGACCCCGACAAGCGCTACCAGTCGGTCCTCGATCTCATCGCTGATACCGAAGCGCTTGTGGCGACGCCCACCGACGCGCCGGCCTGACCAGCGGATCGTTGGGGTCGGCGTCGCACTAGATCACAGATGCGGATACCGAAGTCAGTACTGGACGGAATCCATGTTCCGGCCATCGTTCGCGATGAGCTCCTGAGCCGAAATCGCTTCCTTCCACCGAACTTGGTCAACTACGCGCTGCACCGGAACGCCGACCAAATCAGCGACGAGCCGCCAGCCGTTGAGCCCGGCCGTGTAGCTGCCGAACTCGTCGTCGAAGATTTCCGGACCACCAGCGGTCTCCACAGCGCGCTCGAGGCGGTCGGTGTCACGCCACTTGCGGTACCGGCTCATCGCCCCAACTCCTGCCGACGCTCTTGCAAGTACGTGTTACGTGCGGAAGCCGCTTATCGTCCGCCCGTTCGGCTATGCCAGTAATTCGGCTCACGTCGCTCGTGGGCGAAGGCGAGGATCCGGATCGTGTCGTCGACAACCAGGTAGACGACGCCGTACGGGAACCGCGGCACGGGCACGCGACGAACCGGGGTCTCCGCGGCAACGTGAAGCATGGGCGGGGCGCTCTCAGGCCACCGGTCGACATGGGCGATGGTCGCATCCACCGCGCCGAGAAAGTCTGCACCGAGGCCGGCGTGCTGCTTGTCGTACCAGGGGATGGCGTCCTCGAACTCGGCGGAGGCTTCCGGCTCGATCCGTACCTGATGCTTCAACGGCGGAGTCAGGTGTTCGGCATGAGTCGTGCGCGGACGTCCCCCCACGGCTCACCGGCAGACTCGCCGGCCAGCACTCGACGCGCGCGGCGCTCGATCTCGTGTGCCCAGGCATCCTCGACAGCCTGCCGATCGGTGTCGGCTGGCTCGTCGAGGCTGGCGAGCAGCTCGGCCGCGACATCGGCACGGTCGTTGACCGGCAGCGCGAGCGCGGCGCGAAGAAGTTCCTGAGCCTGGCTGGTCATGGGCCCATTGTAGGCGTCAGCGGTGCCTCACCGCAGTCCCAGCTCGGTCCGCCTCGGCTCGGACGAGCCGCTCCCCGTTTCCGGCCTTGGCCGGTCGCCACGAGCGACAGGAAACGTATCGCGGGCGAGTTGACGGTGAGCAGTCAACATTCGGTTCGTCGGCGCCGCTGTGGCGCAGCACCCAGGCACTCGGGCGCCAGCAGCGTTCCACAGCGCAGGCACTGGCCGGTCGCCTTGAGCTGCTTCTCGTCCTCCGCCGTGCCCGGCATCGTGTCGACCACGCTGTCGGTGGGCACGCCGTGCTGCCGCACCCGCCGCTCGACTCGCCCGCCGGTCTGGATGATCCGAGCGTGGCGAGGCCGGCTCAGTCCAGCCACCGGCCGATGCCACGTACCGTGACCGTCAGCAGCTCTGCCGGGTCCTCCGGGTCGGGATAGTAGATGATCATGGTCGTGCCGGCCGGGAGCAGCAGCTTGACGGCCTGGATGCAGCCCGCCACGACCTGCCGCTGCTCGTCGGGACCGGTGCCCTCGATCGGCACCGCGTCGCAGGGACCGCCCGGGTTGTTCATGACCAGCCGCAGCGTGTTGTCGCGCAGCGCCACCTCCCGTGTCGACACGCGATACGCGAGCTGCGTCTCGAGATGCCACGCCGGAGGCGCCATGGGCAGCCCGAACGTCTGTCTGAACAGCAGCCCGATGCGCTGCTCGAGCGCCGCCAGGTCCTCGTGCAGCCCGCTCTCGACGGTGTAGTTCGCCCACGCCTCGAGATCGTCGCTCGGCGGGAGGCTCGCGATGGGCAGGCCGCTAGCGTCGAGGACCCGCCCGGACTCGTCGACGATGTAGCCCTGGTTGTTCTCGGGCTTGATCGACTCGCTCAGGAGCTCGAGGCGGCGCGCGGCGTCCGCGTAGGGGCAGTCGCCGCCGTCGACGACGCAGCCGATGGGGAGAAGGCGCAGGAGTGACGTCGCCAGCGCCGACTCCTCGACCGCGAGCGTGATGGTCTTGTCATAGCCACTCTCGAGCAGGAACATCGGGCCCCAGGGCGAGGTGTCCTGAGCGAACCGGAGCTCCTCCGGAACCAACGACTCGATGAACGTGCCGTTCCACTTGCTCGAGTGCTTGTTCCAGTCGGGATCCTTGAGCTCCCAGACCCCGTTGAGACAGTCCGATACGCCCTGGCCGAACTCCTTGAATTCTCCCTTGGTGGCGGCCAGGCAGTCCCTGACCACGAAGAAGCTCATGGCGGCATCGACCAGGTCCATCCCGGTGGCCGTGAGGTACTCCTCGTAGAGACGGTGGGCCTGGGCCTCCCGGCCCGCGATTCCCTTTGCCGCGTAGCTGAAGATCGGGCTCAGGACGATCGACAGGCAGGCCTCCTGGGCCCGGCCGACGAACTGTTTCCGGCAGTGCGCGATGCGGTCCTTCGCGTACCCGTCGGGGTCGTGCAGCGGCCCGTTGGGATCGTTGAGGATGTCCTCGACGCGACGGTCGCAGTCGTGGTAGCCGGGCCCGCCGATCTCGGGTCCGTGCTCGCAGGACTCCCGCCACGCCGCCTCGAGTTGGACCAGCTTGCTCTCGGCCTTCCGCCGGTAGGTCTCGAACACCTCGACGGCGATCCGGGCCGCCTCGGACGCGCTACCGTGGGCCCGGAGGTGTGCCTCATACGCGGCGTCGTAGGCCGCGAACGCGCTGGCCGCGTCCTGAGCCGCCGAGACGGCCGAGGCGCGGGCCCACCGCGCCGAGAGCGACGCCTGGCCGGCCGACAGCTGGGCCTGCTGGGTCGCGGCCGCGGCGGTGCGGACGGCCTCCGCGGCTCGTTCCGCGGACGCGGCGGCGTCCTGGGCGTGGCCGACGGCCTGGACCGCGAACGTCCGCGCCTGCTCCCGGGCGACGTCGGCGGCGTTCGCGTGCCCGATCGCCTCCTCCGCGTCGCCGCGGGCCCGGGCCGCCGCGGCCTGCGCGGTGCGGGCGAGCTCGACGGCGCGCTGCGCGATCCGTGCCGTCTCGATCATCAGAGAGGTGGCGATGTAGTTGTGGGTCGCGGTCGCGTAGTCGCGTTGGGCCGCGCGGTGCCGCTCCACCTCGAGGAAGTCGACCTGCATCGCCGTCGTGCCGGCAAGCGCGACTCGAGCGCCGTTGCGTACCTCGGTGCCGTAGGAGTCGTTGCCGGCGATCGCGCCGACCCGCGCCCGGATGTCCATCGCGTGCGCGGTGTTGTACGTCGACGCCAGGAACTTCTCGAGCGCCTCGGGGTCTGTCGAGCGCAGGGCGGTGTTCGCCGCTTCCTCGGTCTGGGCATGCCCGGCTGCGCGGGCCTCGGCGAGGATCCGCCCGACGCGCAACCGGTCCTCGCCGGCCCGCTCGGGGTAGTCCGGATCGGCGAGGAACGCGACGACGGCGGCCCAGTCACCGTCGAGGGCCTGCTGCGCCGCGGCCCGCATGGCGTCGGTGCCGGTGACCATGAGACCGGTCAACGTGGTGCGGTCGTCCTGCTCCTCAGCGGCGGCGAGCCCGGCCCGGACGAACTCGAGGACGAGGACGTCGTCGTCCTCCCCGAGGGCGGCCATGGCGGCCGCGCTGGTCCATGTGCCCGGCACGGTCGCGAAGTACCGGGCGACCTGGCGAGCCTTGCCGACCGCCACCGCTTCGTCGGTCCGCGGGTCGGCGGCCTCGGCGATCAACGCGTCGATCTCCGCCGTGTGGTACTCCCGCATGGGCACGTCGAAGCCGTTCGCGTCCTCCAGCCGCACCTGGGCGGCTTCAGCGCTGTGGTATCGGGCGAAGGACAGCTGGATCTCGAACTCGTCCTGGAGCCGTGCGGCGTCGCCCTCACGCGCCGTCGCGTAGACAGTCTGGGCCGTCTCGGCCGCTCGCAAGGCGTCCTCCGCCGCGCGGAAGGCGTTGTTCGCGTGCTCCGTCGCCAGCTCCGCCGCATTGACGGCGCTGCCGGCGTGTTCGGCGGCGCTCTCCGCCGCCCTCGCCGCCGCCTCCGCATAGGACACCGCACGGGTGGCGGCGTCGCGCGCCTTGCCGGCCGCGTCCTTGGCGATGTTCGCGTGCCGCACCGTCTCGGCCGTCGCTCGCCGTGCCTCTTCCGCACTCGCCCGCGCCCGCCCGGCCGCGGCGAACGCGGCTTGGGCCTCGGCGCTCGCCGCCCCCGCGTACCGGCCGGCGGCCTCCGCGGCGCGCCCGGCCGCCTCGGTGTTCGCGCTCGCCGACTCCGCGGCGGCGACGGCCGCCAGCGCCTGTTCGGTGACGTCCTCGATCTGGTTGATGGGCGAGATCAGGGCCGTGATCTGGGGGCCGTACTGCTGCATGAACCGGTTGTGATCCGCTGCCGCGGCGGCGGCGTTCGCATCCAGTTCCGCCGCGGCCGCGGCCGCCCATGCCTCGTCAGACTTCAGATGCGCCTGCGCCGCCGCGGTCGCGGCCCGCCCGGCGGCACCGGCGGCG
>NZ_QUAL01000189.1 GCF_003579925.1 Jiangella rhizosphaerae
TACGCGCGCGGCGGCGTCCCGGCCATGGGCATCGGCCCGGCCGCGCCGCCCGCGGTGGCCCGGCCGCGCCGCGACGGCGACCGGTTCGTGCTCGAGGACGACGCTCTGAAGGTCGAGGTCGGCGCCGACGGCACGCTCGCCTCCGTCGTCGACCTCGCGGCCGGCCGGGAGCTGCTGCCGTCCGGCGTCGCGGGCGGCGTCCTGCAGCTGTTCCGCGACACCCCGCGCGAGTGGGACGCCTGGGACATCAACGAGGAGGACAAGCGCAGCGGCCGCGACCTGCGCGACCCGGTCTCCGTCGACGCGACGGACGACGCGGTGGCGGTCCGGCACGCCTGGGGCGGCACGACGATCGACGTCACGATCCGGCTGGTGGACGGCCGCCTCGACTACGTGTTCGAGATCGACTGGCACGAGTCGCAGAAGCTGCTCAAGCTGGCCTTCCCGCTGGACCTGCGCGCCGAGCGGGCGACGTCGGAGATCCAGTTCGGTCACCTGCACCGGCCGATCCACCAGAACACGTCGTGGGACGTGGCGCGGTTCGAGACGGTGGCGCACCGCTGGGTGCACGTGGGGGAGCCCGCGTACGGCGTCGCCATCGCCAACGACGTCGTGTACGGCCACGACGTCCGCAACGGCCACGCGCCGAATGGCCGCCCGATGACGACCGCCCGGCTCTCGCTGCTGCGCGCTCCGCGCTATCCCGACCCGGGCGCGGACCAGGGCCGGCACGCGTTCACGGTGAGCGTCCGCCCCGGCGGCATCCCCGACGCGATCGCCGACGGCTACGCCCAGCACCTGCCGCTGCGCGTCACCCGGGGCACGCCCGTCCGGCCGCTGCTGGAGGTGACGGACCCGGCGATCGTCGTGGAGTCGGTGAAGCTCGCCGAGGACCGCTCCGGCGACGTCGTCGTGCGGCTCTACGAGGCGCACGGCAACCGCTCGCGGGCGACGCTGCGCACGTCGTTCGGCTGGACCGAGGCCGTCGCGACCGACCTGCTCGAGCGGCCGGTGCCGGTCGAGGCGATCGCGGCCACGACCACCGGCGCCGCCGTCGACCTGATCCTGCGCCCGTTCGAGCTGCTGACCCTGCGCTTCCGCCACCCCGCGGCCTGAGCCCGCCGACCATCCGGAAAGGTATCCGTATGTCCGACGACCAGACGACACTGCCGCGCGCGGAGTACCCGCGGCCGCAGTTCCGGCGCGAGCGCTGGCTGAACCTCAACGGCCGCTGGGAGTTCGAGATCGACCGCGGCGACAGCGGGCTGGAGCGCGGGCTGCTCGACACGCCCTTCGAGGACGAGATCCTGGTGCCGTTCGCGCCGGAGACGACGCTGTCCGGCATCGGCGACCGCGACTTCCTGCGCGCCGTCTGGTACCGGCGCACGATCCGGGTGCCGGAGGAGTGGGCCGGCGAGCGGGTGCTGCTGCACTTCGGCGCCGTCGACCACGACGCCACGGTCTGGGTGGACGGCACGGAGGTGGGGCGGCACCGCGGCGGGTTCTCCGGTTTCACCGTCGACATCACCGACGCCGCGCCACCCGGTGCCGACGTGCCGCTGGTGGTCCGCGCCCGGGACGAGCCGGCCGCGCCGCAGGCCAGGGGCAAGCAGTCGATCGAGCACACGCCGCGGGCGGCGAAGTACTGGCGGACGACGGGCATCTGGCAGACGGTGTGGCTGGAGCCGGTGCCGGCGGTCGCGATGCGCCGGCCTCGCATCACGCCGAACGTCGCCGGCGGCTCGTTCGACGTCGAGGTGCCGCTGTCGGCGAACCTGCCCGGCGGCGTCGTCAGGGTGGTCGTGTCCGACGGCGCCGGCGAGGTGATGCGGGCGGAGGTCCGAGCCGACCTCGACCTCGCGCCGCGGCTCGCCCTGGCGCTCCCGGGGGAGCGGCGGCGCCTGTGGTCGCCGTCCGACCCGTTCCTCTACGACCTGCGCTTCGAGCTGCGCGACGCCGACGACCGGGTGGTCGACGAGATCGCGTCGTACGCGGGGCTGCGCAGCGTCGCCATCACCGGCAAGCAGGTACGGCTCAACGGCGAGGTGGTGTTCCAGCGGCTGGTCCTCGACCAGGGCTACTACCCGGACGGCCTGATGACGGCGCCCAGCGACAGCGACCTCGTCCGCGACATCGAGCTGTCCCTCGCCGCGGGCTTCAACGGGGCGCGGCTGCACCAGAAGGTGTTCGAGGAGCGCTTCCTGTACCACGCCGACCGGCTCGGCTACCTGGTCTGGGGCGAGTTCGGCGACTGGGGCTGCAACACCGAGCAGGGCGAGACGACCAACCAGCAGCCCGACGCCTCCTACGTCCAGGAGTGGCTGGAGGTGCTCGAGCGCGACTACTCGCACCCGTCGATCGTCGGCTGGTGCCCGCTGAACGAGACGTGGCAGGCCTACGGCGACCGCATCACGGCGCTGGACGACGTGATGCGCGGGATGTTCCTCGCGACGAAGGCCTTCGACACCTCGCGCCCGGTGCTGGACACGTCGGGCTACGCGCACCGCATCGCCGAGTCCGACGTCTTCGACAGCCACGACTACGAGCAGGACCCGCGGGCGTTCGCGGCCAACTACGCGCGCCTCGCCGACGGCGACCCGTACGTGAACCGGGCCGACAGCACGGGCGAGTCCTGGTCCATCGCCTACCGCGGCCAGCCGTTCTTCGTCAGCGAGTTCGGCGGCATCTGGTGGAACCCGGCCGAGGCGGGCCGCCCGCAGTCGATGCGCGAGTCCTGGGGGTACGGTGACCGCGTGCGCGACCTCGAGGAGTTCTACGCGCGGTTCGAGGGCCTGGTCGCCGCCCTGCTCGACCACCCGGACATGTTCGGGTACTGCTACACGCAGCTCACCGACGTGTTCCAGGAGCAGAACGGCCTCTACGCCTTCGACCGGTCGGCCAAGTTCGATCTCGCCCGCATCCGCGCCGCGCAGACCCGTCCCGCCGCGATCGAGCGGGCCGGATGAACGCGCCGCACCGGCCGCCGAACGTCGTCGTCATCTACGCCGACGACCTCGGCTACGGCGACCTCGGCTGCTTCGGCGCGGACGACCTGGACACGCCGGCCCTGGACGCGCTGTGCGGCTCGGGCGTGAAGCTCGACCACTGGTACTCCAACTCGCCCGTGTGCTCGCCGTCGCGCGCCTCGCTGCTCACCGGCCGCTATCCCGGCCGGGCGGGCGTCGAGAACATCCTCGCCGGCTCGCGCGACACCCGTGGGCTGCCGCCGCAGCCGACGCTGGCCTCGCGGCTGCGCGACCGCGGCTACCGCACGGGCATCTTCGGCAAGTGGCACCTGGGCGTCGAGCGGTCGTACGGCCCGCTGGAGCGCGGCTTCGACACCCACTTCGGGTTCCGCGCCGGCTGCGTCGACTACTACTCCCACATCTACTACTGGGGGCACACGAACCCCACCCACGACCTGTGGGCCGGCGACGAGGAGGTCTGGGCCGACGGCGAGTACCTGACGACGCTGATCGCCGACCGGGCCGCGCGGTTCATCGAGGACTGCGCCGGCGAGCCGTTCCTCTGCTACGTCCCGTTCAACGCGCCGCACTACCCGATGCACGCCCCGGAGGAGTACGTGGAGCGGTTCCGGCACCTGCCGCCGGACCGCCGGATCATGGCCGCGATGATCAAGGCCATGGACGACGGCGTCGCCCACATCGTCGCGACGCTGGAGCGGCTGGGCCTGCGCGAGGACACCATCGTCTTCTTCTCCTCCGACAACGGCCCGTCGACCGAGGAGCGCAACTGGCTCAACGGCGACGAGATCGCCTACCGCGGCGGGTCGGCGGGCGGCCTGCGCGGCGCCAAGGGCTCGGTGTTCGAGGGCGGCGTCCGGGTCCCGGCCATCCTGTCGTGGCCCGGCCGCATCCCGGCCGGCTGGGAGAGCACCGGCGTCGGCGTGATGATGGACCTCGTGCCCACCGTGCTGCACGCGGTCGACGGCGCGCCGCCGCCGGCGGGCGACCACGACGGCCGGTCGCTACTCCCGTCGCTCACCGATCCCGCGGCCACGTGGGAGCCGCGGTGGGTGGGCTGGGACTACGCGAAACAGCTGGCCGCGCGGTCGGGGAACTGGAAGATCGTGCTCGACGCCCGCGAGGCCATGGGCCCGGAGATCGCCGAGCCGGCCGGCCTCTACGACCTCGCGTCCGACCCCGGCGAGCGGCACAACCTGGCCGCGGCCGAGCCGGAGCGGTTCCGCGCCATGGAGGCCGAGCTGCTCGCGTGGGCGGACCGCACCGCGCGCGGCCGGCCCGCCGGCGCCGTCTGAGCGGCGCCGCGCCCGGTCACCGCTCGCCGTCCACCCGGTACCAGCGATAGCCGAACGGCGCCAGCCGCGTGCCGTCGTAGCGGCGGTCGGCGACGAGGTCGGCGCCGGCGGGGGAGCCGTCCCCGTCGGGCGCCACGTCGGCCGGCCGGCCGGACAGGTTGGTCACCTGGAGCACGGCGCCGTCCGGCCGGTCGTGCCGCACGACGAGGACGGCCCCGTCCGCCGCCGTGGTGACCGTCGCCCGCTGCGCCGGGAGGGCGCCGAGCTCGCGCCGCGCCAGCACCAGGTTCCGGACCCGGGTGAGGACGGACGTCTCGTCGCCGCGCTGGTGACGGACGTTGCGGGCGCGGAAGTCGAACGGCCCGGCGCCGACGACCGGGATCGACACGTCCCGCGGCGGCGCGGCGGAGAACCCGCCGTTCGGCCCCGCGTCCCACTGCATCGCCGTGCGCACCGCCGCCCGGCCCGGTTGCGTCAGGTCGTCGCCCATGCCGATCTCGTCGCCGTACCGGAGCACCGGGATGCCGGGCAGCGAGAGCAGCGCCGAGTGCGCGGCCAGGTACTGGGCGTCGCCGCCGTGAGGGGCGAGCATCGGCGCCAGCCGGCGCACGATGCCCCGCCCGTAGGCGCGCATCGACTCCTCGGGCGCGAACGCCCGGAGGACCTCCTCGCGCTGGTCCTCGTCGAGCCGTTCCAGGTCCAGCTCGTCGTGGTTGCGCAGCCAGACGGCGTACCCGGCGCCCTGCGGCGGGCGCGGCTGCGCGGCCCAGGCGCGGCTGATCGGCTCGGCGCTCTGCCGCGCGAGGGCGAGGAACAGGTGGTTGTTGACCCAGAAGTCGAACAGCAGATCCACCCGCGCGCCCGACCCGAAGTACCCGGCGTACTCCTCCGGCGGGACGTCGACCTCGCCGAGCAGCATGACGTCGGCGCGCCGGCCGGCGGCTCGTTGACGCAGCTCCTCGATCCACGCCAGGCCCGGGGCGTCGTCACCGTCGCCGACCGTGCGGGTCATGTGCGGCAGAGCGTCGACGCGGAAGCCGGAGACGCCGCGCTCCAGCCAGAACTCGACGATGCGCCAGACCTCCTCCCGGACGTCCGGCTTGGCCAGGTTGAGGTCCGGCTCGTGCGAGTAGAAGGTGTGCCGGTAGAACTGGCCGGCGGCCTCGTCCCAGGCCCAGACGCCGTCCTCCACGGTCGGGAAGATCGGCTCGACGTAGGTGTCGGCCGGCTCCTCGGACCAGATGAAGTAGTCGCGGTACGGCGACCCGCGGTCGCGCCGGGCCTGCTGGAACCACGGATGGTCGACGGACGTGTGCTGGCCGACCAGGTCGACGACGACGCGCAGGCCGTGCCGTTCCGCCTCGGCGACCAGCCGGTCGACGTCGTCCAGGGTGCCCAGGCTCGGGTCGACGGCGCAGTGGTCGGTGACGTCGTAGCCGCCGTCGCGGAACGGCGACCGGTAGAACGGCTGCAGCCACACGGCGGTGGCGCCGAGGTCGGCGATGTGACCGAGGCGCGACGTGACTCCCGGCAGGTCGCCGGTGCCGTCACCGTCGGCGTCGGCGAAGGTGAGCGGGTCCACCTGGTACAGGACCGCTCGCGCGTACCACGGCTCGGCCCGGCCGGCGCTCATGCGGGCGACACCCGGCCCGGGACAGGTCGCATGTCGTCCTCCTCAGCTCGTCGCGTGGTACGTACCCCCTGCGGTCGTCGTCATGCCGCGCCGGTGCCGGGGCGATCCGCCGCATGGAGCGGGTGACCGCGGGGTATCCGGGCGCGTGGGACCACTGAGTCGAGGAGGGGCCGCCATGGCATCGCAGACCAGGACCACCACCGACCACGACGAGATCCGCCGCTGGGTCGAGGAGCATGACGGCCATCCGGCGATGGTGCACGGCACGACGTCCGGCGGAGGCGGCGTGCTGCGCATCGACTTCCCCGGCGGCGCCGGCGAGGACGAGCTGGAGCACGTCAGCTGGGACGACTGGTTCGCCACGTTCGACGACCGGGGGCTGGCGCTGCTCTACCAGACCGAGCGCGCCGGCGGCGGCGACAGCACGTTCGCCAAGCTCGTGGACCGCTCCTCGACCTGAGCGCCGGGCTCGTACCGCCACCCGCCGATCATGGGTCGTCGGCGGGCCGCTCGGCCTCGTCGATCAGCTCGGTGAGCCACGCCCGCAGGGCCGGACGCAGCTGGTCGGGGCGGATGCGGTGGCGCCGGACGTAGTCGTCGAACGCCTGCGCCAGCCCCGTGGCGGCGAGGACGGCCTCGACGTCGTCGGGGGGTTCCCCGCCGGACCCGGCGTTCTGACGGCTCACGACCGAGTGACGCTCGGGTGGCCGTGCCCGCAGCTGCGGTTGCGTCGCCCCATGGACCGGCGGATACCCATGCCCGGGAGCGGCAAACACGCCACGTTGCTCTCCCGCCGCGGTCGCCGACGCCTCCCTGGCGCTCACGGCCACCAGCCGCCTGTGACGGCGTGGACGTTCGCCGGGGCAGAGCGGGCACGACTCGGCGTTGACGTGCCCGTTTCGCGCCGTTTTGTCGGGCTGTGGACGGCGATGATCATCGGCGATCGCCTACATCACGAGGATTCCGCGAGCTTCACCATGACTGTAGGGGTGTTGACGCTGGGGCAATCCTCGTGATGGCTCCCGAATCACGGTGAAATCTCACCACGTGGACACTCCACGACACCAAACTCACACGCAAACCGGCCCAACGCCCATGGCGGCCGTCGCCACACTCCCCCCCGTCCCCCTGATGGCTGCCCGTTCTTTGCCGCGGGCGCGCGGGTCAAGCGGTCATCGCCGGCGCGAAGCGCCCCAATAGTCCGCTTGAGGCGCGCGTGCGCGGCCAAGACAATCGGGCAGCAGGGGGACGGCCTACGCGGCAACCCCTGGCGAACGCTCGATCACCGGGCGGGGTCAGCCGGCGACAGGAGGATCTGGCCACGCCTCCACGTTTGGCACCCCGTTGTGTCGGACCGTGGACAGCGATGATCATCAACCATCGCGGACATCGCCACGATCACCCGAGCCTCGCGGGGGCCCACGCGGCCAAGACGATCGCCCCTCACGCGGAGAGGGAGATCTCGCCGATCTCGCGCCGGAGCCGGTGCAGGATGCGCAGCAGCAGCCGGGACACCTGCATCTGGGTGACGCCGATCTCGTCGCCGATCTCCTGCTGGGTCCAGCCGCGGAAGAAGCGCAGGTACAGGATGCGGGCGTCGCGGGCGGGGAGCGTGCGGCACGCCCCGGCGAGGACGACGGTGGCCTCGGCGGCGGCGTAACCGGACTCGGGCAGGCCCAGCGCCTCGTGCAGCGCGGGGCCGTCGTCGTAGGCGTCGTGCTGACGCTGGTCGATCGAGACCGTGGTGAAGCAGTCCGCCGCCCGCTCGGCCTCGTGCACGTCGTCGAGGTCGGCGCCGAGCTCGTGGGCGAGGTCGGCCGCCGTCGGCGCCGCCCCGTGCGCGTGGGTGAGCTCCTCGGTGGCCATGGTCATGGCGCTGTGCAGCTCCTGGACCCGCCGGGGCGGCCGGATCGACCAGAGGTGGTCGCGGAAGTACCGCTTGACCTCGCCGAGGATGGTGGGCACGGCGAACGACACGAAGTCGCTGCCGCGGCCGGGGTCGAACCGCCGGGCGGCGGCGACCAGTCCCAGATAGGCCACCTGGTTGAGCTCGTCGAGCTCCGCGCCGCGGCCCGCGTAGCGCCGGCTGATCGCGTCGGCCAGTCCCAGGTTGTCGAGGACGACCTCGTCGAGCAGCCGCTGGCGCTGCTGGCCCGACGCGCCGGCCGCCGCCCGGAGCAGCTCGTTGGTGCGCTCGTCGTGATCACGGGCTGCGGTGGAGCGATGATCGGTGCGGCTGGACATGCGCACGCCTCCGAGGAATGGGGGGAGGGGTGGCACGTTCTTGAACCACGACGACAGTGACCTGCTTCTTACCCGATGCGCCGCACTCATCACGCCTCGTCCGCGATTCGACTGCGGGGGCGGGGCGGGGCGCGCTCAACTGCTGTGGTGGGCGGAAGGCCGCCGCCGTCCGGCCGAGAGCGGTCGTCGCGAGGCCGGCGACGGCGACGACGCCGATCGCGACGGAGAGGCTGGTGAGGTCGGCGAGCGGCCCGACGATGAGCGGGCCGCTGAAGGAGCCGAGGTAGCCGACGGTGGTCACGGCGGCGAGCACGGTGCCGGCGACCACGACCAGACCCGCCGCCTGAACCGTCCACCGTAGTCCGTACCGGTCAAGGAGACGGCCGGTGGCCAGCCGCCCGGCGGCCGGGCCGAGCGCGAAGACGGTGAAGCCCGCCACGCCGCCGCCGACCAGCCCCAGGGAACCCGCGGCGTGCAGCCCCGGCGACACCGGGCGGCCGTGCCGCCGCTCCCGCTCGACGCCCTGCACGTTCATCGCTACGTCGATCACGCTGTTGGCGAGGGCGAAGACCGCCACCGTCGCGACCAGCAGCGCGAAGCTCGGCGCCACGCCGGTGGCCGCCAGGACCGCCGTCAGCACGAAGACGGCCGACGTCGCGCGCCGGGCCGGACCGGTGTCCGACGACGGTGTCACGCCGGGGCGGTCGGTGCGTGGCAGCCTTGCCGGGGCACTCGCGTCGAACCGGTCCGCGCTCGGCGCAGGGCCGCGTCCAGCGGAACGAGCAGGTCCGCTGACACCGTCAGCGGCCACTCCGCGTCGTTCTCCGCGACGGACGAGTCGACCGAGTCGACCAGCCAGCGGGCCACGAACGGGAGCGCCGCGCGGAGGATCTCGCGGCGCTCGGACGGTGTGGCCGTGTACAGCAGCTGGTTCAGCTCCGCGACCGGATCGGACACGATCGATCCCCCTCTCAGGCTGGCGACACGACCTCCGTACCCCCATGCGTCCGGGCTACTCGTCCGTAGGACGCGGTTGATAACGAGTCGATGACGTGCTTCGGTGGAGGGACGTGGTCAAGCAATCGCCACTGGCCCTCCGATCCGGAGGTGAAGGCCGTGACTCACGTCCACACGGTGCTCGACGATCATCCGTACGAACGCCAGCACAAGGCCCGGGAGTGCCGGACCCGTGACCTGTACCGCCGCGCCGCCGATGCCGACGGCGCCGAACGCCGCCGGCTCATCGACGAGGTGGTCCTGCTCCACCTCGGGCTCGCCGAGTCCATCGCCCGGCGCTACTACCGCCGCGGCGTGGACGACGACGTGCTCCAGGTGGCCAACCTCGGACTGGTGAACGCGGCGACCCGGTTCGACCCGGACCGCGGCAAGGACTTCATCTCGTTCGCCGCTCCCACCATCTCCGGCGAGATCAAGCGTCACTTCCGCGACCACGGCTGGGCGGTGCGCCCGCCGCGCCGCGTGCAGGAGCTGCAGGCCGAGGTGTCCGTCGCGCGGGCGGAGCTGGCCCAGGAGCAGGGCGCGACGCCCACGCCGGCCGACGTCGCCGACCGCCTGGGTGTCGAGGTCGACGACATCCGCGAGGCCGACGCGTCGCACGACTGCTTCACCCCCGCCTCGATCGACTACCGCGGCAGCGACGGCGACGAGACCGCGCTGGCCGACACCCTCGGCGAGGAGGACTCCGGCTTCGAACGGGCCGAGGCCGTGGTGGCGCTCGAGCGCGCCTGCCGCGACCTCGACCGGCGCGACCGGCGGATCCTCTACCTGCGGTTCTTCTGCGGCCGCACGCAGGAGGAGATCGGCGCCGAGCTCGGCGTCACCCAGATGCAGGTGTCGCGCCTGCTCGCCCGCATCATGCGCCAGCTGCGCGCGAGTGTCGGCGCGGTGCGGCCGGCGCCGGGTCACTGAGGCCGACGCTCCGGCCCCGGCGCCGCCGGCGCGGCGGCTCAGCTCTTGCGCGCCGCCGCCTTGCCGCCCTTGCGCCCGGCCCGCTTCTTCTGGGCCGTGGTGCCGCCATGCGAGCTGTCGCCGCCGGAGCCGCTCTTCTTCCCGCCGCGCTTCGAGGCGCCGGGGGAGTTGGCGATGCGCGCCGCCCGCTCCTTCGACATGCCCTTGTCCTTCAGGGCCTCGTACTGCTTCTCGTTCTTGACGTTCGCCGACTTGCTGGGCATGGCGACCTCCCGTCGTCCGTTCTTGCCCGGCCCGTACCCGGGGAAGCGCGACCCGACACCGTCGCGTGAACGGCGGTGGCGTGGGTACCGGCCCGGTGTACGCCGAATCCGGTCCGGTGACGGAGGTGTCACGATCATGCCGGCGAAGCAGGAGATGCCGTCGACCATCCGGCGCTCGCCGAAGCGGGCCCAGGAGGTCTGGGGTAAGGCGCACGACTCGGCCGTCGAGACGTACGGCGAGGGCGAGCGCGCCCACCGCACCGCGTTCTCGGCGCTGAAGCACGAGTTCCAGAAGGTGGGCGACCACTGGGAGCCCAAGGACGGCAAGGGGCCGTCGGACCAGCAGGCGCGCCGCAGTACCCCCGCCGCACGCAACCGGCCGCGTGAGACCGCCGGCGGCGTCGACGCCAACGCGTCGAAGAGCGAGCTGTACGCGACGGCGAAGAAGCTCGGCGTCGAGGGCCGGTCGAGGATGAGCAAGAACCAGCTGGTCGAGGCCATCGACAAGGAGAACCGGCGGCAGACCCGCAAGGCCCGCGGCTGACGCCGAGCCCGACCCGGGAGGTCACGATGCACCGCGAGGACGACGACCAGCAGGAACGGCCCGCAGGCACCGACCGGCCGGACGCGCCCGACGAGGACGCGGACTTCGCCGACGAGCACACGTCGACGACCTTCGCCGACGACACGCCCGGACCCTGGAGCGGGCCCGAGCCGGAGTCGCCGACCGGCCGTGGCGGCGACGGCGGGATGGACCTCGAAACGCCGCCCGACGAGTACCGGCCGCGCCGCTGACGCCGGGCCGGGTGCCCCGGTCCGGCGCGGCGCGGGTCGCTCAGCGGGTGGCGATGATGCCGGCGACCGCCAGGACCAGCAGCCCGCACAGCAGCACCACGACCACCGCCGCGAACAGGGTCCCGCGCGGCGACCGGCCCGTGCGTTCGCCGGGCTGGTCGAACCCCGTGGGACCCTCCTTCGACGTCGGCCACTGCGCCGGGTCCTCGTACCCGCCGGCGTGTTCCTCGTGATGGCTCATGTCCGTCCGGTACCCGCTGGCGGACGCCGTAACCCGTCGGCGGCACGCCGCGGCCGTCTCCCGCCGCCGGGTGCGTCCGGCCAGGGCCGTATTCGGTGGCCGCTGACGGGGTAAGTGAGCGGCATGGCGACGATGACGAAGGGCTCCGCCGACGCGCACATGCCGTCGGACGTGCGTCCGGGTCTGGGCTGGTTCGACCGGTTCGCCGACCGTGCCTCGCGGTTCTTCTCCCAGGCCTGGTTCTTCGCGTTCTGTGTTCTGCTGGTCGTGGTGTGGGCGCCGTCGTTCTTCGTGATCGGCAACCTCGACACCTGGCAGCTGATCATCAACACGCTCACCACCATCGTGACGTTCCTCATGGTCGCGCTGCTGCAGAACAGCCAGGCGCGCTCCGACGCCGCGGTCCAGGACAAGCTGAACGCGATCGCCGACGCACTCGCCCACCTCATGTCCTCCTCCACGCGGGACACCCCGGAGCTGGACAAGGAGATCACCGAGCTGCGCCAGGCCGTCGGCCTGGAGGACCGCGAGAGCTCGAGCAGTTGACGATCCGCCGGAAGGAGCGCGACATGACCGACCCGACGCACAAGGCCGTCAACGATCCCGAGGAGCACGCGGACCAGCCGGGCCAGAACCTGGTGACCCGGGACCACGAGGTGATCCGGCGCTGGGCCGAGTCCCGTGGCGCCGTGCCGGCCGGCACCCCTGACGTCACGGGCGCGGCGGTGTCGCCGAGCACGCTGCAGCTCGCGATGCCGGGCGCCGATGCCCGGGCCGACGAGGTGTCATGGGACCGCTGGTTCGAGTCGTTCGACCGATACGACCTGCGGTTCCAGTACCGCGAGGCCGAGGCGGACGGCACCACGAGCACGTACTGGTCGCTCGACGCGTCCGACCGCGAGGAGGGCTGACGGCCCGGCGGCGACGCGGCCGGGCGGTCAGGCGTCGGCGCGCTGGGCCGCGAGCTGCATCATGCGCAGCGTCAGCATCCGCTTCACGACCGGCCGGTCGGCGTGTGCCGCCTCGTACTTCAGCGCGGTCGCCAGGCCGCACTCGTCCAGACGCTTGATCAGCCGCGGCAGCCGCATGACGGTGACGTCGTCGTAGTCGGCAACGGGCGGTTCCTGGATGAGCATCCGTCCTCCCTGATGTCGGCTTCTCCGTTCTCACTACCCGCCGGCCGTCGGGGCACACCCCAGCCGGCTACTCCGGCGGCTCCAGCGAGCACGTCGAACTCGCCGGCACTCAGGCCGTGGCGCTGGTAGACGAGGTGCAGCCGGGCGTCGAGGAGGACGGCCACCCGGTGCAGTCGGCCGATGACGCCCTGGGGCCGGACGTCGACGTCGGGGCGCTCGCGGGCCCACTCGGCCTGGATGCGGGCCACGCGGTCGGCGGGGCTGGCGGTCATGGGGCGGCCGGACGACCACCCGCTCTACGGCGCCGCGATCCGGGCGCTGCCGGCGGGCCTGATCCTCCTGGCGGCCTGCCGGCGGCTACCGCGGGGCGTGTGGTCGTGGCGGTCGCTGGTGCTGGGCGTGCTGAACGTCGGCGCGTTCTTCGTCCTGCTCTACCTGGCCGCGCTGCTGCTGCCGTCGAGCGTCGCGGCGACGGTGATGGCCGCCGCGCCCGCGGTGATGATGCTGCTGGCCTGGGCGCTGCTCGCCCAGCGGCCGCGGGCACGTCAGCTGGCCGCCGCGGGCGCCGGCCTGGCCGGGGTGGCGCTCATGGTGGGCGCCGGCACACAGGCGCAGGACGTGCGCGGCGTGCTCGCCTCGTTCGCGGCGATGGCGATGTCGTCGCTGGGCTACGTGCTGGCGCGTCGCTGGGGCGACGGCGTCGACGTGCTGTCGTCGACGGCGTGGCAGCTGGTCGCCGGCGGCGTGGTGCTGCTGCCGTTCGCGGTCGCCGTCGAGGGCGCGCCGCCCGCCGTCGACGGCGCGGCGGTGGCCGGCTTCGCGTCCATGACGCTGGTGGCGACGGCGCTGGCGTTCGTCGCGTGGTTCGCCGGGCTCGTGCTGGTGCTCGGCGGTGTGCTGCTCGGCCTGCGCACCCGGCGGGACCGTGCGGCCGTCGTGCCGGCAGGCGACGACGGCCGCACCGCGCTGAACCGCTGAGCGGCCCGTCGTCTCAGCCGTGGACGACGGCGACCGGGCCGGCGGCCTGGTGGAGAACGGCTCGGCTGGTGGAGCCGAGCAGGATGCCGCGCACCCCGCCGCGGCCGCGTGAGCCGACGACCACGAGCGAGGCGTCGGCGGCCGCCTGGACGATGAGGTCGGCGGGGTCGCCCGGCTCGACGACCGTGGTGACGTCGGCCGTGGCGCCGGTGGCGGCCCGGGCGCGCTCGAGCGCGGCGTCGACCAGTGCCTCGGTCTCCTGGAGCTCCGGCGCCGGCGTGTTGCCGCGCATGCGGTAGGCGCCGACCACCACCACCCGGGCGGAGCGCCGGCCGGCCTCCGTCAGCGCGAACCGCAGCGCCGCGTCGGCGGGGGCCGAGCCGTCGACGCCGACGACGATGGAGCCGTCGCCGTGGCGCCCCTCCGGCGGGACGACGACCGCCGGGCAGGGGGCGTGCGTGGCGAGCCGGCCGCTGACCGAGCCCAGGACGATCGATCCGATGGTGCCGAGGCCACGGGTGCCGGTGACGACCAGGTCGGCGTCCTTGGCGGCCTCGAGCAGCGCCTCGGCCGGCGGCCGCAGGATGAGCAACGTGTCGACGTCGAGGCCGGGCGCCGTCTCCTTCGCCCGCTGCAGCGCCGTGTCGAGGATCTCCGTCGCGTACGCCCGCAGTTCGTCCGACGGCGGCAGGACGGCGGCGCCGCCGAACGGCACGGCCGCCATCGGCATCCACAGGCCGTAGACGACGTGCAGCGCGGCGCCGCGCAGCCGTGCCTCGGCCGCCGCCCAGTCCAGGGCGGCGCCGCTGTCGGGTGACCCGTCGACGCCGACGACGATCACGTTGCTCATGGTGTCTCCGTTCTCCATGCGGTCGTGTCCCTGGTTCCAGGGTGGTCGGTGAATGGTCCGCGGTCCAGGGCCGACGGGCCGCCGCGCCCGGGACCTTGGTCCACCGCGGTTGCGCAAGCCGGACGAAGTGTGTGCAATATATTGCATTTCCACCCCGAGGAGTGACCATGGCCCTGTCCGACTTCCCCCGACACGCGCTGACCTTCGGGCCCAGCCCGGTGCACCCGCTGCCGCGGCTGACGGCGCACCTCGGCGGCGCGGCGATCTGGGCCAAGCGCGAGGACTGCAACGCGGGCCTCGCCTACGGCGGCAACAAGACCCGCAAGCTGGAGTACATCGTCCCCGACGCGCTCGCGCAGGGTGCCGACACGCTGGTGTCGATCGGCGGCTTCCAGTCCAACCACACCCGCCAGGTGGCCGCCGTCGCCGCGTCGCTCGGCCTGAAGGCGGTGCTGGTCCAGGAACACTGGGTCGACTGGCCCGACCCGCTCAACGACCGCGTCGGCAACATCATGCTCAGCCGCATCATGGGCGCCGAGGTTCGGCTCGACCCCGCCGGCTTCGGCATCGGGTTCAAGGAATCCTGGAACCGGGCGATCGAGGACGTGACGGCGCGCGGCGGGCGGCCGTACCCGATCCCGGCCGGCGCGTCGGACCACCGGCTCGGCGGGCTCGGCTTCGCCAACTGGGCGTACGAGGTGGAACGGCAGGAGCGCGAGCTGGGCGTCTTCTTCGACACCATCGTCGTCTGCACCGTCACCGGCTCCACCCAGGCCGGCATGATCGCCGGGTTCGCCGCGCTGGAGGAGGCCGGCGGCCGGCCGAGGCGGGTGATCGGCATCGACGCCAGCGCGACCCTGGACGAGACCCGCGACCAGGTCGCCCGCATCGCGCGGGCCACCGCCGACCTGATCGGCGTCGCCCGGCCGCTGCGCGACGACGAGATCGTCGTCCTCCCCGGCTGGGCCGGCGACCGGTACGGCGTCCCGGTGGAGTCGACGCTCGACGCGATCCGCCTCACCGGCCGCCTCGAGGGCGTGATCCTCGACACCGTCTACGAGGGCAAGTCGATGGCCGGGCTCATCGACCTCGTCACCAGCGGCGACATCCCGCCCGACGCGACGGTCCTCTACGCCCACCTCGGCGGGCAGCCGGCGCTCAACGCCTACAGCGGGTTGTTCACCCACTGACCCTCGCCGGGGTCGTGGCGTTCGTTGTGGTGGTCGGGCTGGGGGCTCCCCGTCCCCCTGCTGCCCGATTCTCTTAGCCGCGCAACCGCGCCTCAAGCGGACCCAGGGGGCGCTTCGCGCCGACGAGGATCCGCTTGACCCGCGGTTGCGCAGCCAAGAACGGGCAGCTATCAGGGGGACGGGGAGGATGTGGGCACGCCTCATGCTTGGCGTGCCCGTTTCGCCCTGCTTTGTCGGGCGGCGGCGCGCGATGATCATCCAGGATCGCCTACATCACGAGGATTTCGCGAGCTTCACCATGACTGTAGGGGTGTTGACGCTGGGGTAATCCTCGTGATGGCTCCCGAATCACGGTGAAATCTCACGAGGTGGACGCTCCACGACACCAACGCCACACCGTAACGGGGCCGACGCCCGGGGCCCGGTCGCCGCTCTTCCCCCGTCCCCCTGATAGCTGCCCGTTCTTCGGCCGCGTGCGCGCGGGTCAAGCGGTCATCGCCGNCGGCCGCGTGCGCGCGGGTCAAGCGGTCATCGCCGGCGCGAAGCGCCTCCACAGTCCGCTTGAGGCGCGCGTACGCGGCCAAGACAATCGGGCAGCAGGGGGACGGTCCAACGCCACAGACGACCGGCCAACGCGGCAAGGGGGACGGCCCAACGCCGTGAACGCGACCGCGGTGCTGTCGGTGGCGACCGGCAGGATGAGGGCGTGCAGCCTGTCGTGGTTCCGGAGCCGGATGGCTCCGTACGCGTGGCCGGCCGGCGGGTGCCCAGGGGCGAACTGCCGTCCGTCGTCGCGTCGGCCGATGCCGGGGCGCGCTGGACCTGGGACGACACCAATCGGTGGTATCCAGCCTTGCTGGCCGCCGGGGTGCGGGTCGAGCGGGCGCATGACCTGCGGCTGGCGCACCGCATCCTGCGGCGGTCGGCGCTGGCGTCCTGGCCGGAACCCGACGCGCCGCCCGGGCCGTGGGACACCCTGCCGCCCACGCCGCTCACGGCGGCCCGCGACGAGCCGGCGATGCTCTTCCCGGCGCCCGGGCCGGGCGACGACGCCCTTGAGCCCGACCCGGTCGCCGAGCTGGCCGTCCAGGACGCCGTCGTGGCCGGGTCGGCGGCGCCGGGGCGGCTGCGGCTGCTGCTGGCGGCGGAGTCTGCGGGCGCGCTGGCCGCGGTCGAGATGTTCCACGCCGGGCTGCCGTGGCTGGCCGACGTCCACGACGCGGTGCTGACCGAGATTCTCGGGCCGCGGCCGCGCCCGGGTGAGCGTCCGGCCCGGCTGGACGAGCTGGCGCACCGCATCCGCGCCGCACTGGACGCGCCGGCGAGCCTCAACCCCGATTCTCCGCGCGACCTGCTGCGGGCGATCGAACGGGCCGGCGTCGGCGCGCGCAGCCTGCGCAAGTGGGAGCTGGAGCGGCTGGACCACCCGGTCATCGAGCCGCTGCTGGAGTACAAGTCGCTGTACCGCCTGCTCACCGCCAACGGCTGGGCCTGGCTCGACGCGTGGGTGCGCGACGGCCGGTTCCGCAGCGAGTATGTCGTCGGCGGCGTCGTCACCGGCCGGTGGGCGTCCAGTGGCGGGGGAGCGCTGCAGCTGCCGAAGAGCGTCCGCCGGGCCGTCGTCGCCGACCCGGGCTGGACGTTCGTCGTCGCCGACGCCGCCCAGCTCGAGCCGCGCGTGCTGGCCGCCATGGCCGGCGACGAGGTCATGGCGGCGGCCGGGCGCGGGCCGGACGGCCGGGGCGCGGACATGTACGCGGGCATCGTCGCGTCCGGCGCCGTGCCGACCCGCGAGCTGGCCAAGGTCGGCATGCTCGGCGCGATGTACGGCGGCACGACGGGGTCCAGCGGCCAGGTGCTGCCCCGGTTGGCGAAGGCGTTCCCCCGCTCGCTGGCGTTCGTCGACGAGGCCGCGCGGGCCGGCGAGCGCGGCGAGATCGTCACGACGCACCTCGGCCGCTCGTCGCCGCTGCCGGGCGCCACGTGGCACGAGGCGCAGTCCGGCGCCTACCAGGACGACGCCGGCGACGACGACGTCGCGAAGGCGCGGTCGTACGCGCGGTCGTGGGGCCGGTTCACCCGCAACTTCGTCGTGCAGGGCACGGCGGCGGAGTGGGCGCTGTGCTGGCTGGCCTCCATCCGGCGGCGGCTGTGGGCGCTGGGCGTGTCATCGTCGGCGCTCGACGCCGGGGCGGTACCGGCCCCGTTCGCCGGCCGGCCGCACCTGGTGTTCTTCGTCCACGACGAGATCGTCGTCCACACCCCGGCCGACCTCGCCGACGCCGTCGCCGCCGAGGTCGAGGCCGCGGCCGCCGAGGCCGGCCGCCTGCTGTTCGGCGACTTCCCGGTGCAGTTCCCGCTCAGCGTCGCCGTCGCCCGCACCTACGCCGACGCGAAGTGACGGTCGGTGACACCATTCCTTCACCCATGGGCTGAGCGTCAACGAACAGTTTGCACCGAGTGCATGCTTGCACTTAGTGTAAATCCGTGACCGCCGTCCAGCCGCCGCTCCGGCCCGAGCGGCCCGACCGCCGGACGGCGTCGAAGGCGGCCCGGCGGCAGGCGATCATCGACGCGGCGCTGGCGCTGGCCAGGGAGCACGGGCGGCGCGGGTTCAGCGTCGACCAGCTGGCGGAGCGGGCGGACGTGTCGCGGCGCACCGTGTTCAACCATTTCGGCTCGCTGGACGAGATCCTGCTCGCCGCCCATGCGCAGGTGATGGACGTCCTCATCGACGACTTCGACCGGCGCTCGGCCGCGACCCCGGTGGGCGACGGCAGCCTGGCGTCGGTGTTCGACGAGGTCAGCGCCGCGCTCCGGGCCACCGACCTCGTCGGACCCATGGCCGCGCTGACCCACCTGCTCGACGGCCTGGACGACGACGACCAGGCGGGCCCGGCCGGCCAGGGGCTCGTCCGCGAGGTGATGCACCGCACCACCGCGCGGCTGGCCGCCGACATCGCGCGCCGCAGCCCCGACGCCGACGAGCTCGACATCGACCTGCTGGTCCACTCGCTCGTCGGGGGCCTCGTCGTGCTGCACGCGCACTGGAGCGCCCGCACCGGCGCCGCTGACGACGACGCCTCGCGCGCGGTGTGGGCCGAGCTGCTGGAACGCCTCATCGGCACCGTCCGCAACGGCTTCCGCTGACCGCCCGCGAGGAGGCACCAGCCCATGGCAGACCTGCTCTACCGGATCGGCCGCTTCGCCGCCCGCCGCGCCCGGCTGGTCGTCGCCGGCTGGGTGACGGCGCTGGTGGCCGCCGCGGTGGCGTTCGCCGTGGCCGGCGGGACGCTGAGCACCGCCATCACGATCCCGGGCACGCCGACACAGGAGGTGACCGACCGCCTGGCCGCCGAGCTGCCCGAGGCCGGCGGCGGCACCGCCAACGTCGTCTTCCACACCGACGACGGCGCCGCGTTCACCGACGACCAGCGGGCGGCCATCAGCGCGACGCTCACGAGGGTCGGCGACGTCGACGGCGTGCGGGCGGTCGTCGACCCGTTCACCAGCGACGCCGAGCGGGCGGCCCAGCAGGAACAGGTGGAGGCCGGACAGGCCCAGGTCGCGCAGGCCCGGGCCCAGCTCGACGCGGCGGCGGAGCAGGCCCGTCAGGCGGGCACGCTGCCGCAGCTGCAACCCGAGCTCGACGCCCAGCGGGCGCGGCTGGACGCCCAGAGCCGGCAGCTCGAGCTGGCCGCGGCCCAGCTGGAGCTGGCCTCCGGGATCCGCACGGTCTCGGCGGACGGGTCGGCGGCCGTGGCCGCGGTGGTCTTCGACGCGCCGCTCATGAACGTCACGACGGAGGTCAAGGACGCCGTACTGGACCGTGTCGACGCCCAGCCCGTCGACGGCGTCCAGGCCGACTACTCGGCCGAGCTGGTGCAGAACACCGACGACCTCGCCGGTGCGGCCGAGCTGGTCGGCCTCGCCGTGGCCGCGATCGTCCTGGTCGCGATGCTCGGCACGCTCGTCGCGGCCGGGCTGCCGATCCTCACCGCACTGATCGGCGTCGCCGTCGCCGCGCTGGGCGCCCTGGCGTTCTCGGGCGTCGTCGAGATGATCTCCGTGACGCCGATCCTCGGCGTGATGCTCGGCCTCGCCGTCGGCATCGACTACTCGCTGTTCATCCTCAACCGCCACCGCCGCCAGTTGCGCGAGGGCATGCCGGTGGAGGAGTCCATCGGCCTGGCGAACGGCACCTCGGGCAATGCGGTCGTCTTCGCCGGCAGCACCGTCGTCATCGCGCTGGTCGCCCTCAACGTCACCGGCATCGGCTTCCTCGGCCTCATGGGAACGGTCGCCGCGGTCGCCGTCGTCGTCGCCGTGCTCATCGCGGTGACGCTGACGCCCGCGCTGCTCGGGCTGCTCGGGCGGCGGGTGCTGCCCCGCCGGGCCCGGCAGGCCGAGCCCCGTCCCGCCGGCGACGGCGTGCGCCCGATGCGGACGGCGCGCGCGGTGGGCGCACTGGTCGCCGGGGTGGTCGCGCTGGCGGCCGTCGCGATTCCGTCGGCGTCGATGCGGCTCGGCCTGCCCGACGGCTCGTCGGAGCCGGAGGACTCCACGCAGTACCGCGCCTACACCGTGGTCGCCGACGCGTTCGGCGCCGGGGTCAACGGCCCGTTGGTCGTCGTCGCCGACCTGCCGGACGGCCTCGACGAGGCCGCGAGGTCGGAGCTCGTCGTCGGCATCGGTCAGGAGCTGATCGCGCAGGACGACGTCGTCGCGGTGGCTCCGGCCGGCATCTCCGAGAGCGGCACCGTCGCCGCGTTCCAGGTGATCCCCGCCGAGGGCCCGAGCAGCGAGTCGACCGAGGACCTCGTGCACCACCTGCGCGGCCTGCGCCTCGCCGGCGCCCCCGGCGTCGCCCTGGCGGTCGCGGGCCAGGCCAGCGCCAACATCGACATCTCCGACCAGCTCGCCGACGCCCTGCCGGTGTACCTCCTCGTGGTCATCGGCCTGTCGCTGCTCATCCTGCTGGTCGTGTTCCGCTCGCTGCTCGTGCCGCTGATCGCGACCGGCGGGTTCGTGCTCTCGGTGCTGGCCGCGTTCGGTGGCGTCGTCGCGATCTACCAGTGGGGCTGGCTCGGCTCGCTGTTCGGCGTGCACGACCCCGGCCCAGTGCTGAGCTTCCTGCCGATCCTGCTGGTGGGCGTGCTGTTCGGGCTGGCCATGGACTACCAGCTGTTCCTGGTGTCGGGCATGCGCGAGGCCTACGCCCACGGCGAGCCGGCCCGCGTGGCCGTGGCCCACGGGCTGCAGGCCGGCCGCGCGGTCGTGACGGCCGCCGCGATCATCATGATCTCGGTCTTCGGCGGGTTCGTCTTCTCGCACCTGGCGATGGTCCGCCCGATCGGGTTCGGCCTGGCCTTCGGTGTGCTGGTCGACGCGTTCGTCGTGCGCCTGACGCTGGTGCCGGCCCTGATGCACCTGGCCGGCAACGCGGCCTGGTGGCTGCCGCGCTGGCTGGACCGGTGGCTCCCCAACGCCGACGTCGAGGGCGCGGCCCTGGAGCGCCGCCACGCCCCCGTCGCCGAACCCGCCGGGGTGGCGCCGGCGGCTGGTCAGTCGGGCCAGGCGGGGGAGCGGCCCAGGTAGGCCACCAGCTGGTCCAGCTGCGACCCGCCCTCCCACGGCACCGCGGGGCCGAACGCCGCGCCCGGAGCCAGCCGGACGGGGCCGGTCGGGACCACGGCGGCCACCGCGTGGGCGGCGTCCAGGACGTCGCCGTCGAACTCGAGCTCGGCGCCCAGGGTCTTCGCGACATCCCAGGAGTGCACCACGTAGTCGACCAGGTGGAAGCTGATCGCCTGCGCCGCGGGGAACGGCTCGGGGCGGAACTCCGGCAGCGGGAACGGCCGTTCCTGGACGCCGTCGGCGGCGAACGCCTCGATGACGTGGTCGGCGGAGTCGAGGTAGGCGCGGACCGGGTCGTCGCCCAGGGAGAGCAGCTTCCACTTCTCCGGGTCGGCGTCGCCTCGAGAGGCGGCCGCGAAACCGTAGTGCTGCGTGGTCATGTGCGCCAGCAACCCGTAGAGCGTCCAGCCGATGCACGGCGTGGGCCTGGACAGGTCGGCCGCGGTCGCCTTGGAGACCAGCTCGGCGCTGGCCCGTACGGCGCGGGCGTCGAGGTCGGCGAGCACGTCCCCAGGAGGAAGGTCATTAGTAGGCATGCGCTGATCGTACGCCGCCGCTTATGATTGCGCCATTGGTATTTTCGGGTCGTGGAGCACCAGGACGAGCGGCCCGACCTCGCCGCGATGCTGCATCCGCTCATGCGGGCGCTCATCGCGGTGGAACTGCCGGTGCTCGACGCGCATCGCGTCTCCATGTGGGGCTACTCGGTGCTCACCGCGCTCGACCGCACCCCCATCCGCACCCAGGCCGCGCTGGCCGAAGCGATCGGTGCCGACAAGACCCGGATCATCGGGACGCTGGACGAGCTGCAGGAGGCCGGCTTGATCTCGCGGACGCCCGATCCCGACGACCGCCGCGCCCGTCTGCTCTCCATCACCGACGACGGACGGCGCGTGCGGCGCGCGGTGACGGCGGACATCCGGGCCCGCGAGGAGCGGCTGCTCGCGACCTTGCCGTCGGCCGACCGCCGCGGGTTCGTCCGAGCCCTGACGGCGCTGTCGCGGATGCCGGCCGGCGACCTCGAGGAGATCGCCGGCCGGCCGTAGCCCGCGGCTCAGTGGCCGGCCGATGCCGTCGCGAGCCGGATCGCCACGGCCGCCAGCAGCACACCGGTCACCTGCTCGATCCGCGCCTTCACCGCCGGACGGCGCAGCCATCGGCCCAGGCGGTCGACGGCGGCGACGTAGAGACCGAACCACGCCAGGTAGAGCAGCGCGAACACGCCCGAGAACAGCAGCGCCTCGGCGCGCGCCGACCCGGCGTCGGCGGACAGGAACTGCGGCAGGAACGTGACGAAGAACAGCGCGACCTTGGGGTTGAGCGCGTTGGACAGGAAGCCCTGCCGCAGGAACGCCCCGCGCCGGGGCGGCGCCGTCGCCGGCTCGTCGTCCGACGCGGGTGAGCGCCGGGACCGGGCGGCCGAGCGCAGCATCTGCACGGCCAGCCAGAGCAGGTAGAGCGCCCCGGCGATCTTGAGGACGGTGAACGCCGTCGCCGAGGCGAGCAGCAGAGCGGACAGCCCGACGGCCGCGGCGGTCGCGTGCACCGTCAGGCCGAGCACGCCGCCGATCATCGTCAGCAGGCCGCCGGCGCGGCCGCCGACCAGCGCGTTGCGGGTGATGATGGCTTGGTCGGGGCCCGGCATCATGATCAGCACCAGTGCGGCGAGCGCGAAAGTCGTCATGTCCACAGCGTGCGCCCGCACCGATGCATAGGTCCAATGTCGATTTTCACGCTGACCCATGCGTAGGCTCTATGAATGGTCAGTCTGGTGCAGCTACGCGTCCTCGACGCCGTCCGCCGGCACGGCTCGGTCACCGCGGCCGCGCGCGAGCTGCACTACACGCAGCCGTCGCTCAGTCACCACCTCGCCCGGCTCGAGGCCGAGACCGGCGCGCGGCTGCTGCAGCGCGTCGGGCGCGGCATCCGGCTCACCGAGGCCGGCCGGCTGCTGGCCGACCGCGCCGCCGAGATCGTCGGCCGGGTCGACTCCGCGGCGGCGGAGCTGTCCACGCTGGTGGGCCTGCAGGCCGGACGGGTCCGGCTGGCCGGCTTCGGCTCGGTGATGAGCGCGCTGGTGCCGCGGGCCGCCGCCGTCCTCGCCGAGCGCCATCCCGGCCTGGAGCTGGGGCTCACCGACACGCATCCCGAGGACGCGCTGGCGCTGCTGCGGGCCGGGCACGTCGACGTCGCGGTGATCTTCCGGTACGACGAGACCGCGCCAGAGGAAGACGGCGTCCGCCTGCGGCACCTGCTCGACGACCCGCTCTACCTGCTGGCGGACGGCGGTGGCGGCACGCTCGCCGACCACCGCGACGCCGCCTGGATCGGCGGGTGCGAGCGCTGCCGCAGCCACCTCGTCGAGCTGTGCCAACGGGCCGGCTTCACCCCGCGCCTCACGTCCACCACCGACGACATGGTGGTCATGCAGAGCCTGGTCGCCGCCGGCCTGGGCGTGACGACGATCCCCGGGCTGGCGCTGCGGGCCCACCGCAACCCCGCGGTCACCGCCACCCGCCTGGACGTCCCGCCGCGCCGGATCGTCGCGGCCACCTACGGCGACCCGCCCGATCCGCCCGCGACGGCGGCGCTGCTGGCCGCGCTGGACGAGGCCGCGGCGCATGCGGCCGACCAGGAACCCCCGAGGTGAGGGACATGCGACGACCGGACCCGGCGGTGTCGTCCGTGCGACTGCTCGTACGGCCGCGAGGGGACGACGACCACCCGTCCGGGCTGCGGCTCGAGATCGGCCGCGTGCTCGGCGCGGCGGACGAGGCCGGCCGGCCCTGGGCGGTCGAGCCGTTGTTCCCCGGCACGACGGATCCGGAGTTGCGGCGCCACTGGGTGGTGAGCGGCGTCGTCCAGGCGAGTCCGGCGTACGACGACACCCGCGTCGCGTACGACCTCGCCGCCGCGCTGGCGCGCGAGCTCGACGCCGACGTCGAGCCCGACCTCCCCTCGTCGGCCTACGGTGTCGAGGCCCGCGAGGCGGACTCCGGCGGAGGCCACCTCCCCGGCTCCGCCGACCGGAGGTGGGTCGTCGACGCGGTCCGGGCACGGGCGGCCTGGGCGCTGCCCCGGGGTCCCGGCGGCGCCGCTCGAGGCGAGGGCGTGCTCGTCGGCTCCGTCGACACCGGGTACACCGATCATCCCGAGCTGGCCGGCGCGTGGTCGTTCGACCTCGACCACGACGTCCTCGACGGCGACGAGGACGCGCGCGACCCGCTGCGCCGGCGCTGGTACGTGCCGCTGGACACGCCCGGTCACGGCACCCACACGGCGAGCGTCATCGGCTGCCGGGGCGACGGCGTCCTCCTCGGAGTCGCGCCGAGGGCGACCATCGTGCCGATCCGCGCGGTCAGGAGCGTCGTCCAGGTGCTCGACGGCGACGTCGCGCGCGCCGTCCACGAGGCGCACCGGCGCGGCTGCCGGGTCATCACGATGTCGCTGGGTGGCCGCGGGTTCTTCGGCCTGCGGGCGGCCATCCGGGCAGCGGTCGGCGACGGCGTGGTCGTCATGGCCGCGGCCGGCAACACGGTCGGCATCGTCGTCGCGCCCGCGTCGTATCCCGAGTGCATCGCCGTCGCGGCGACCAACGCCGACAGCGAGCCGTGGGCCGGGTCGTCCCGCGGACCCGCGGTCGACGTGTCGGCGCCCGGCGAGAGCGTCTGGGTCGCGTCGGTCGACGCCCGGGTCGACCCGCCGGCGTTCGGCGAGGGCCGGCATCACGGCACGTCGTTCGCCGTCGCGACCCTGGCCGGCGTGGCCGCGCTCTGGATCGCCCACCACGGCCACGACCGCATCGTCGCGCAGGTCGGCCGGGCGAACGTGCAGGCGGCGTTCCTGCACCTGGTGCGCTCGCACGGCCACCGGGTGCCGCCCGGCTGGACCGAGAACGGCTGGGACGAGCTGTACGGCGTCGGCATCGTCGACGCCGCCGGGCTGCTCGCGGCGCCGCTGCCGTCCGCGGGCGACCTCGTGCCGGCGGAGGCACTGGAGATCGCCGACCCGGTGAGCCGGCTGAGCGCCCTCCTGCCCGGTCTCGGCCGCGACGAGCTGCGGCTGCGGGTCGCGGAGCTCCTCGGCACCGCACCGCGGGCCGTCGACGAGCTGCCGCCCGTCGCCGTCAGCGAGCTCGTCTACCGCCTGGGCGAGGATGACGAGCTGCGCGACGGCATCGAGCACTCGGTCCGGCCCGGTGCGAAGGCGCGACGACTGCTCGAGCGGACGGCGTCGCGCACGTTGCTGTCGCGGGCGCAGGATGGGTGAGGGATCGGGGTAGCCAGGGCAACCCGGATCCCTCACCCATCGTGGACGAACCTGTCGGAGCGGGAGACGACGATGACGCGTCGCTCGCCCAGCCCGGATCCGCCGAAACCCGTGTCGCGTGGGTCCGGGGTGACTAATGTGATCGGTGTCACCATCGCGAGCAGGGGGAGGTGGCCCGCGTGACCACACCCGACGACGACCGCCCGGCCGGCACGGCGCCGACCGCTGAGGACGGCCAAGGCCGCGACGACAGGGAGCACGGCGGTGAGGGCGGGCACGGCCGGCACGCCGGAGGGCTGCCGCGCTCGCGGACCGGCACCGTCTGGGTCGCCATCTGCGTCACGGTGCTGGTGCTCGGGCTGCTGATCGTGTTCATCGCGCAGAACACGGAGACCGTCGACGTGTCGTTCCTCTGGATGGACGGCACGGTGCCGCTCGCCGTCGCGCTGCTGATCGCCGCCGCCGGCGCGGGGCTGCTCGCGACGATCGTCGGCACGATCCGCATCGCGCAGTTGCGCCGCCTCCACCGCCGGAGCTGACCAGGGGCGTCGTCAGGTGCGCAGCGTGCGGCTCGGCGACCGGCCGTACCGCTGCCGGTACTCGGCGGCGAACCGGCTCGGCTTCGAGAAGCCCCAGGCCGCGGCGATCGCCGCCACCGTCGCGCCGGTCGTCGGGTCGGCGGCCTGCAGTTCGCGGTGCGCGCGCTCGAGGCGGACCCGGCGCAGATGGGTCAGCGGTGTCGTGCTCAGGTGCCGGGCGAACGCGTACTGCAGCGCCCGGGGGCCGATGCCGGCCGCTGCCGCGACGTCGCTCAGCGTGATCGGCTCGGCGGCGTGCGCCTCGATGTACGCCGCGGCCCGGCGCAGCGCCCGCGGTGCGACGTAGCCGGGACCGGGGGAGTGCGCGACGGTCATGGTCGTGTTGGGGAAGGTCGCGAGCGCCGCCGCGGCGGCGGTGCGCACCATCTCCGCGGCGATCAGCGGATGCGCCACCGCGGAGTCGTCGACCATCAGTTCGCGGCCGACCGTGGCGCACACGTTGCGGAAGTACTCACCGAGCCGCGGGGTGACGGGGGACATCGACTCGAACCGCAGGTCGGCGGGGTCGATGCCGAACCGCTCCGTGGCGAGGTCGGCGGCGCTGGAGACCGGCAAACGCAGGATGCCGGCGTCGAGGTCGGCCCACTGGGCGGCCACCGGCGCGCCGGGCGGGAACAGCACGACGTCGCCGGCGCCGGCCCGGCGGTGCTCGCCGCCCGCCGCGACGGTGAACACCCCGTGGACGACGGACATGGCGAACAGGTAGCCGAACGGCTCCGTGGCGGTCCGGAAGTTGACGGTGACGTGGACGCGGTCGGCCCCGAACGGGCCGTCGCGCACCCCGGCGCGCGCCGACACCACCCGGAACTCCGTCCCCGCGTGGTCGCGGCCGAGCCGCGGCTCGTGGCCGATGTAGAGCCGCCGGATCAGCTCGGCCGACTCGTTCATGGTGCGTGCGACGACCAGGCTGCGTTCGACGGGCACCGTCGCGGCATCGTCCACCATGGGCCACTCCCGGGTCACCGGCCCTGACGACCCAGCGTACGCACGACCTGCCCGGAGAGCGCAAGGCGCGGCGCGAAGCCGTTTCCTGGCTCGGGCGGCCGGGGCTACGGTGCGGGTGCGGGCCGGTGTGAGCATCGGGGGCTCCTCGCCGGCTCCGGGTGACCCGGGGATCGCGAGGGCGGGCCCCGGGTCTCCGTCCCCGGTCGCGCGCGGCACGAGCCGGACCAGGGTCGCGACCGGGGGCTCGCGGACGCCGCCGCCGGACTGTCGTCCTCCCCGCCCACCGAGGAGCCCGGCGGCGGCCCCACGGCGTCGGCGTCACGACGCGGAAATAGTTGACATGTCAGCAATGTTGAGGCCGGCATGAGCGACCTCAGTTTCGGGCTGGACACCTTCGGCGACGTGCCCGAGAGCGACGACGGCACGCTGCTCACCTACGGTGCGGCGATCCGTCAGGTCGTCGAGGAGGCGGTCCTCGCCGACCAGCTCGGCGTCGACGCGATCGCGCTGGGCGAGCACCACCGTCCCGAGTACTCGATCTCGACGCCGGAGACGGTGCTGGCCGCGATCGCCGCGCGGACGTCGTCCATCCGGCTCGGGTCCGGCGTGACGGTGCTGAGCTCGGACGACCCGGTCCGGGTGTTCCAGCGCTTCGCCACCGTCGACGCGGTGTCGAACGGCCGGGCCGAGGTGATCCTGGGCCGCGGGTCGTTCACCGAGTCGTTCCCGCTGTTCGGCTACGACCTCGCCGACTACGAGGTGCTGTTCGAGGAGAAGCTGCAGCTGTTCGTGCGGCTGCTCGACGAGAAGCCGGTGACCTGGAGCGGCACCACCCGGGCCGCGCTGGAGAACGCCGACGTGTTCCCGAAGACCGAGTCGGGCCGCCTGACGACCTGGGTCGGCGTCGGCGGCACCCCGCAGTCCGTCGTCCGCACCGCCTACTACGGGCTGCCCCTCATGCTCGCGATCATCGGCGGCTCGCCGGACCGGTTCGCGCCCTACCTCGACCTCTACCGGCGAGCGGCCGGCCAGTTCGGCACCGTCGCGCACCCCGTCGGCATGCACTCGCCGGGCTTCGTCGCCGACACCGACGAGGAGGCGAAGGAGATCTACTACGCGCGGTACAAGGTCAACCGCGACCGCATCGGCCGGGAACGCGGCTGGCCGCCGATCACGCCGCGGGAGTTCGAGCACGAGATCGAGCACGGCTCGCTCTACGTCGGCTCGCCGGACACGGTCGCCCGCAAGATCGCCCGTGCCGTCCAGACCCTCGGCGTCGGCCGGTTCGACCTCATCTACACCGCCGGCTCGCAGCCGGTGAGCGCGCGGCTGCGGGCGGTCGAGCTGTACGGCTCGAAGGTCGTCCCGATGGTCCGCGACCTGGTGGCCGGCTCGTGACCGGGGACGCGCGCACCATCGGCATCCTGGGCGCCGGCAAGCTCGGCACCGTGCTGGCGCGGCTCGCCGTCGCCGCCGGCTACCGGGTGCTGGTCGCCGGCTCCGGCACGGCGGACCGGATCGCGCTGATCGTCGAGATCGTCACGCCCGGCGCGGTCGCCGTCACCGCTCGCGAGGCGGCCGAGCAGGCCGACGCCGTCATCCTCGCGTTGCCGCTCGGGAAGTACCGCACGATCCCGGCCGACGCGCTGCGCGGGACGCTGGTGCTCGACGCGATGAACTACTGGTGGGAGGTCGACGGCGGCCGCGACGACCTCACCGACCCGCGCACGTCGTCCAGCGAGCTGGTGCAGGCCTTCCTGCCGGAGTCGCGGGTGGTGAAGGCGTTCAACCACATGGGCTACCACGACCTCGACGACGGCGCCCTGCCGGCCGGGGCGCCGGACCGCAAGGCCATCGCCGTCGCGGGTGACGACCCCGCCGACGTGGCGGAGGCGGCGGCGATCGTCGACGCGCTCGGCTTCGACCCGGTCGTCGCCGGCCCGCTGGCCGAGGGCGTGCGGATGGAGCCGTTCACCGAGGTGTTCGGCGCCAACGTTCCGGCCGCGCAGCTGCGGGCGATGCTCGACCGGTTCCCGTTTTCCCCGCGCGGACGCGAGGTGGCCGCGGCGCGCGCCGCTACGCTGGCTCGATGAGCCATACGGCCGGCCGCGACGACGAGCTGCCGCCCGGTCAGCGCGCCGACATCCTGAAGGAGCGCATCTACATCACGTTCACCGCGCTCGCGGTGGTCCTGGCGCTGCGCGCCCACGCGGTGTCCGCCGCCGAGGCGGCGCTGTCGCTGGCGGTCGTCGTCCTGGGCACGGTACTCGCCGTCTTCGTCGCCGACGTCGTGTCGCACATCGCCGTCCACGAGGTGCTGCCGGTGCGCGAGGAGCTGCGACACATGGCGCGGGTGAGCCTCGGCGCGCTGGGCGCGCTGGTGCTGCCGGGCGTGTTCATCGGGCTCGCGGTCGCCGACGTGTGGGAGATCGAGCCGGCGCTGCGGGCGTCGAGCATCGCGCTGGTCGCCGCCCTCGCCGCCATCGGCTATCTCGCCGTCCGCCGGGCGCGGCTGCCCACCTGGCAGCGGGTGGTCGTCCTGTTCGCCGAGGTCGTGCTCGGCCTGGTGGTCATCGGCCTGGAGCTGCTCGCCCACAACCTCTGACGTTCCCCCCGTTGGTTGATCTTGGAGTTGTTCGGCCATCTCTCGGACATTTCGCCCGGTGTGTGCCGAACAACTCCAAGATCAACGGGGTGGACGGGGTCAGGGCTGCGGGCGCGGGGTGAGGACCGCCGCGACCACCGCGGACGCCGCCGCCGCCACGGCGGCCACGAGGAAGGCGTTGGTGAAGCCGTCGAGGGTGGTGCCGACGATGCTGGCGGCGGCCACGCTGGAGACGACCGCCGCGCCGCCGGCGGCGCCGAACTCGTGGAACGTGCTGACGATGCCCGACGCGATGCCGGCCTCGTGCGGGGCGACCTGGCCGAGCGCCGTCGCGGACGCGACGACGAAGATGGCGCCGGTGCCGGCCGCGCCGACGGACACCCCGGCGACGACCGCTGCGGTGTTCAGCCACAGGGCCGGCACCGCCATCCCGAGCGCCGCCACCGCCAGACCCGCCACCGCCAGCGGACGGGCGCCGACCCTGGCGATGGACCGGCCGGTGAGGTTGGCGCCCAGCATCGTGGCCAGCGCGACCGGCAGGAACAGCAGGCCGGTGCGCAGCGGGCCGTAGTCGTGCGCGTGCTGGAAGTAGAACGTGCCGAGGAAGAACACCGCGATCATCAGCGCCGTCGCCAGCAGGATGAGGAACGTCCCCGTCGCGACCGGCCGCCGCGCCAGGAGGCGGACGTCCATCAGGGGCGCCGCCGCCCGCCGCTGCCACGTCACGAACGCCAGGTAGCCCGCCGCCGCGACCAGCACGAGCACGCCGGTCGTCCACGTCAGCCAGCCGCCGTCGCCGGCCTGGATGAGCGCATAGATGAGCGTGCCGGAAGAGGCGGTGACCAGCAGGGCGCCGAGGACGTCCAGCCGCGCCCGCGGCGCCGCCGCGGTCTGACGAGGCAGCAGGCGAGCCAGCACCACCGCGACGACCAGGCCGATCGGCACGTTGACGAAGAAAACCCACGGCCAGCCGGGTCCCGCGGTGAGGAGGCCGCCGAGCAGCACGCCCAGGGCCGCCCCGCCGCCGCCGAGCGCCGACCACACGCCGAGCGCGCGGTTGCGTTCGTCGCCGTCGAACAGCGTGACGACGAGCGACAGCGCCGACGGCGACAACAGTGCGGCGCCGACACCCTGGGCGACGCGGCCCGCGATGAGCAGCTCCGACGACTCCGCCAGCCCGGTGAGCAGCGACGCCGCCGTGAACACCAGCAGGCCGGCCAGCACGACGCGCTTCGCGCCGAGGAGGTCGGCCAGCCGGCCGCCCAGCAGCATCAGTCCGCCGAACGCCAGCGCGTAGGCGCTGACCGTCCAGGTCAGCGCCTCGCGGCCGGCGCCGAGGTCGCTCTCGATCTGCGGCAGCGCGATCGCCACCACGGTGACGTCCAGGATCAGCATCAGCTGGGCGATCCCGAGGAAACCGAGGATCCGCCAGCGCCAGGGGTGGGGCGTGACCGCCGCGGTCGTGTCGTCGTACGTCATGATCCGGCCTCCTGCCGTAAGTCGTATGTGGAAGTACGAACTAGGGAACGGAGGCAGCTAACTCGTATATTCCCGTACGAGCTAAACTGGTGGCATGACCACCCGCACGCGTCGGCGCGCCGACGCGGAACGCAGCATCGCGCGCATCGTCTCGGCCGCCCGCGAGCTGCTCGGACGCGATCCCGCGGCGACGATCGACAAGATCGCGGCGGCCGCCGGGGTCGGCCGCATGACGCTCTACGGGCACTTCCCGAAGCGCGCCGATCTGGTCGAGGCGGCGCTGGCCGACACCTTGGCCGACGGCGAGCGGACGCTGTCCGCCGTCGACCTCACCGGCGATCCGCGCGACGCGCTCGACCGGCTGCTGGCGTCCAGCTGGGGCCTGATGGCGGAATCGTCGTCACTGCTCGCCGCCGCGCAGGAGGTGCTCTCGCCCGGCCGGGTGCGGGAGCTGCACGGCGCGCCGGCGGCCCGGCTGGAAGAACTGATCCGACGCGGGCAGAGCGAAGGGGTGTTCCGTACCGACCTGCCCATCGGGTGGCTGGTCGCCGCCGTGCACTACCTGCTCAAGGGCGCGGCGGAGGAGGAGCGCACCGGCCGGCTCGACGTGGACGGCCTGCCGCGCCTCGTCACGGCCTCGGTGCGATCGCTGCTGACGCCGCCGGCCTGACCGCCCGGCGCCTCACCCCGCCGGCTCAGGCCTCCGCCAGCACCGCCGCCACGACCCGGCGGGCTTCGGCCCGGACCCGCAGCACGTCGCTGTCGTAGGTGATCAGCGCCTTCCACAGCGCCCAGCCGCGGGCCCGCGCCCACATGGCGTCGTCGGCGACGGGGCGCATCGCGGCCGTGAACGCCGCTCGCGCCTCTCCGTCCAGGAAGGTCCAGGTGAGGGCGAGGTCGCAGGCGGGGTCGCCGACGCCGCAGGTGCCGAAGTCGATGACGGCGCTCAGGCGGCCGTCGCGCACCAGTAGGTTGCCGGGCGCGACGTCGCCGTGGAACCAGGCCGGCGGCCCGGCCCAGGGCGACGTCACCGCGGCATCCCACACCTTGCGGGCGGCGGCGACGTCGATCCGCTCGCCCAGCTCGGCCAGCGCCTCCTCCGTCTGGTCGCCGTACACCGACACCGGCGCGCCGCGCTGGAAGTTGTGCGTCCCCGGCGGCGGCCCGCCGTCGGCGTCGGCCGACCACAGCGCCCGCAGGAACGCGGCGACGTCCCGCGCGAACGCCGCGTCGCCGCCGACGCCCGCGGCCAGCGCGGTCTCGCCGGGCAGCCAGCGGTTCACCGACCACGTCCACGGGTAGCCGGGCCCCGGCCGGCCGACGGCGACCGGCGCGGGAATCGGGACCGGCAGCTGAGGCGCGAGGCGAGGCAGCCAGCGCTCCTCCTTGGCGACCTGCTCGCGGTAGTGCCGGGCGCTGGGCAGCCGGACCGACAGCTCGTCGCCCAGGCGGAAGGTGCGGTTGTCGACGCCCTGCAGCTCGACCGGACGCACCGGCAGCCGGGCCCACTGCGGGAACTGGTCGGCGATCAGCCCGGCGATGAGCTCGGCGTCGATCTCGGGCGGCTGCGGATCCGTCATCGCGGTCCACCCTAGGGACGGCGGGTCACCCGGTCGAACGAATTTCGGGCGCTGCGTGCGAGCCGCGCCGCTGGGTATGGCTCGTCCATGCGGCTCGGGGTGCTCGACATCGGATCCAATTCGGCGCAGCTCCAGGTGGTCGAGGCCACCTCGGGCGCGCCGCCGCTGCCCGCGCACGGGGTGAAGATCCCCACACTGCTGAACGAGGCCGTCGACTGCGACGGCGTGATCGCCGCCGAGGGCATCGAGCGGGTCGCCGACGCCGTCGCCTCGGCCGTCCGCGACGCCGCCGGCCAGCACGTCGACTACCTGTACCCGTACGTGACCTCGGTGGTGCGCGACGCGCCGAACCGCGACGAGGTGATCGACCGGATCGAGGAGGTGGCCGGCGTGCGGCCGCAGTTCCTCACCGGCGAGCAGGAGGCCCGGCTGACGTACCTGGCCGTGCACCGCTGGTACGGCTGGTCGGCCGGGCGGTTGCTGCTGCTGGACATCGGTGGCGGTTCCATGGAGATCGCGCTGGGCCGCGACGCCGAACCCGACCTCGCGATGTCGCTGCCGCTGGGCGCCCGCCGGCTGACCCGGCAGCTGCTGCCCGACGACCCGCCCACCCGCGACCAGCTGCGCGAGCTGCGCCGCTACGTCCGCGACACCATCGGCGAGGTCGCCGACCGGCTGCGCTGGGAGGGCCAGCCGCGCCGGGTCGTCGCGACGTCGAAGACGTTCAAGCAGCTGGCCCGGCTGGCCGGCGCCCCTCGCCAGCGCAAGGGCCCGTTCGTGCGCCGGGAACTGGCCCGCCGCGACGTCCGCCGCTGGCTGCCCCGGCTGGCCGCGATGCCCGCCGCCGAGCGCGCCAAGCTGCGCGGCGTGTCGGCCGCCCGCGCCGGGCAGGTGGTCGCCGGCGCCGTCGTCGCCGACACCACCATGACCGCGCTCAACGTGTCGCGCGCGGAGATCTGCCCCTGGGCGCTGCGCGAAGGCATCGTGCTCAGCCACCTCGAAACCATCACCGGCCAGGTGGCGGACGTGCCGCTGCAGCCGGTCCGCCACCTCGACGAACACCGCCGGCTGCAGGGACCGACGACGGTGACGCCGCTGCACCCGGCCGGCTGACCCCGTCAGCTCGGCGGCGGGACGGCGGGCAGCGGCTTGACGGCGGGACCGGCCAGCACGCGGCCGTCGGTCGCGAACCGCGAGGCGTGGCACGGGCAGTCCCACGTCTTCTCGGCGTCGTTGAACACGACCAGGCAGCCCAGGTGGGTGCACCGTGCCGACAGGCAGCTCAGGCCGCCCTCCTCGTCGCGGTAGGCGGCGATGGCCCGCACGCCGTCGGAGACGACTCGGCCGCTGCCCGGCGGCAGGGACTCGACGCCGCGCCGGCCCGTGAGGGCGTCGACGCGGTCGCCGAGGAAGCGGCCGGCGACGTACGCGTTGGCCTTGACGAACTCCGTCGCGGACTGGCGGACGGTGACCCGCTGCGGGTCGAACACCCCGGCCAGCGGGTTCTCGACGCCGGTGACGAGGTCGCGCAGCAGCAGCCCCGCCAGCGTCCCGTTGGTCATGCCCCAGTGCCCGAACCCGGTCGCCACCCACACGTTCCCGGCGCGCGGGTGGAACCGGCCGACGTAGGGGAGGGAGTCGACGGTCGTGAGGTCGTGCGCGAGCCAGCGGTAGGCCGGCGCGGCGAGCCCGAGCCGCTCCCGCGCCCATGCCCGCAGCGCGTCGTAGTGCTTCGCGACGCTGGTCCGGGCGCCGACGCGGTGCGGCTCGCCGCCGACGATGAGCAGGGTGCGGCCGTCCTCGCCGGGGGTGGTGCGGACGGAGTGCCGGTCCTCGGTGCTGATGTACATCCCGGCGGGGATGCCGTCCGGGCCGGCGGCCTCGGGATACCCGGCGACGACGAGGTCCCGCCGCGGTTCCAGCCGGGCGAAGTAGAGGCCGCGGTCGAAGATCGGGTAGTGGGTCGTGACGACGACGTGCCGGGCGCGGACGGGTCCGGCGGTGGTCTCGACGACGCACGGGTCGCCCTCGCTCAGCGCGAGCGCCCGGGTCCCGGTGACGACGGTGCCGCCGTCGCCGGGGATGCGGGTCGCCAGCTCCAGCAGCCACCGTCGCGGGTGGAACTGCGCCTGGCCGGTGAAGCGCACCGCGCCGGCCACCTCGAAGGGCAGGCCGGTCTGCGTCGTGAACGTCGCCGGCAGCCCGGCCGCGGCGGCCGCCTCGGCCTCACGCCGCAGCCCGTCGGCCGACGACGGCCGCTCGGCGAAGGCGTAGGACTCGCGCCGCGACCAGTCCATCTCGGCGCCGATGGCGGACGCCTCGGTCTCGATCCAGTCCGTCGCCAGCTGCTGCCCGGAGCCGTACGCCTGCGCGGTCTCCTTGCCGAAGCTGCTGGTCAGGTGGGCGTAAATGGCGCCGTGCTGGCTCGTCACCTTCGCCGTCGTGTGGCCGGTGACACCGGCGGCCAGCCGGTCGGCGGCCTCGATCAGCGTCACCGTCAGCCCGGCCTGCTTCAGCAGGTAGGCCGTCGTGATGCCGGCGATCCCGGCGCCCAGGACCACCACGTCCGCGTCCTCGAGGTGCGACGGCGCGAGCGGCGGGTCGCCGGTGCTGTCCAGCCAGTACGACATGCGCGGCTCTCTCACGGCGTCAGCAGGACCTTCACGGCCCCGTCGACCTTGCGCTGGAACATGTCATAGGCCGCCGGTGCCTCGTCGAGCGGCAGCCGGTGGGTGTGGAAGGCCTCGACGCCGAGCGGGTCGCCGTCGTTCAGCAGCGGCATGATCTGGTCGGTCCAGCGGCGGACGTTCGCCTGCCCCATGCGCAGCTGCACCTGTTTGTCGAAGAGCGTGAGCATCGGCAACGGGTCGGCGGCCCCGCCGTAGACGCCGGACAGCGAGATCGTGCCGCCGCGCCGCACCGCGTCGATCGCCGTGTACAGCGACGCGAGCCGGTCGATGCCGGCCTTCTGCATCATCGGCTCGGCGATCGCGTCCGGCAGCAGGCCGGTCAGCCGCTGCAGGAACCGCGCGGTGGGCGACCCGTGCGCCTCCATGCCGACGGCGTCGATGACGGAGTCGGCCCCGCGCCCGTCGGTCAGCTCGCGCACCCGGGCGGTGACGTCGTCGCCCTCCGGGTCGATCACCGTCGCGCCGCGGGCGGCCACCCGGTCCCGTCGCTCCGGGACCGGGTCGGCGGCGATCACCCGGTGGCCGCGGTGCAGCGCGATGCGCGTGGACATGTCGCCGATCGGCCCGAGGCCCAGCACCAGCACGGTGCCGCCGGTCGGGATCGCGGCGTACTCGACGGCCTGCCAGGCCGTGGGCAGCACGTCGGAGAGGTACAGGTAGCGCTCGTCGGGGCCGTCTTGCGGGAGCTTGATCGGCGCGTACTGCGCCTGCCGGACCCGCAGGTACTCGGCCTGCCCGCCGGGCACCTGGCCGTACAGCTTCGTGTAGCCGTACAGCGCCGCGCCCATGCCGTGCTCGCGCACCTGCGTGGTCTCGCACTGGGTGTGCAGGCCCTGCTGGCACATGTAGCAGGTGCCGCAGCAGATCTGGAACGGCACGACGACGCGGTCGCCGGGCACCAGGTGGGTCACGGCGTCGCCGGTCTCCTCGACGATGCCGATCGACTCGTGCCCCATGATGTCGCCGGGCTCCATGAGCGGCGCCAGCGGCTCGTAGAGATGCAGGTCGGAGCCGCAGATCGCGGTCGTCGTGACCCGGACGACGGCGTCGGTGGGTTCCTCGATCCGCGGATCGGGGACGTCCTCCACCCGGACGTCGCGTCGGCCCTGCCATGTCACGGCCCTCATGGCATCCCCTCTCGCCGGTCCCCGTCTGCGTCGGGCGTACCCGGAGAGGCGGTGCGCATGCGCCGTGCCACGCCGTCGCCGCGATCATCCGGCCGTGGACGGCGCCGCTCAGCCGGGCGCCAGCGGAAGGGTCAGGACGAAGGTGCCGGCCGGCCGCTCGGGCGTGCCCGGCTCGTAGCTGACGTCGCCGCCGTGGGCGCGGGCCAGCTCGCGGGCGATGTAGAGGCCGAGCCCGGTGCCGTGGACGCCGTCGCCGGTGCTGAACCGCTGGAACAGCCGCTCCCGAACCTCTGGCGGCACGCCTTGCCCGGCGTCGGTGATCTCGACGCGGGCGACGTCGTCGCCGGCGCCGATGCGGACGTCGACCGGCGGCGTGCCATGGTGCAGCGCGTTGCCGACGAGGTTCTCGATGACCTGCACCACCCGGCCGGGATCGACGAGCACGTCGACGTCGGGCTCGAGCTGCGTCGTGATGGGTCCGCCGGGCCGGGTCGCGCGGACCGTCTCGATGGCCGTCGCCACCAGCACGGCCAGCGAGGTGGCGGCCTGGCGGAGGGGCAGCGAGTCGGCGTCCAGCCTCGAAGCGGTCATCAGGTCGTTGACCAGCCGCTGGAGCCGGGCGGCGCTGCTGGACATGCTGTCCAGCAGCCGGGTGCGGTCGTCGTCGGTGAGCTCGGCCCAGTGCCGCCGGAGGGTGTCGGCCGTCCCGTCGAGGACGGCCGCGGGGGTGCGCAGCTCGTGCGCCGTCACGGCGAGGAACTGCTTCTGCTCCTCGGCCGCCCGCCGCAGCTGCTCGTTGGCCTCCTCGAGGGCGGCCGAGGCGGCCGCGCGCAGCTCCTCGGCCTGGCGGCGCTCGGTCATGTCGCGGGTGACCTTGGCGAAGCCGATGTGTTCGCCCATCTCGTTGAAGACGGCGGTGATGAGGACGTTCGCCCAGAAGCGGGTGCCGTCCTTGCGCAGCCGCCAGCCCTCCTCACCGTACTGGCCGGTGCGCAGCGCCTGCTGGAGCTCGTACTCCGGGTGCTGCTCCTCACGCTTCTCCCCGGGGTAGAAGACGCGGAAGTGCTGACCGATGATCTCCGAGGCGGTGTAGCCCTTGATCCGCTCGGCGCCGGCGTTCCAGCTGGCGACGTGGCCGTAGGGATCGAGCATGAAGATGGCGTAGTCGCGCACGGCCTCGACCAGCAGGCGGAACCGCTCCTCACTGCGGCGCAGCTCCTCCTCGGCGGCTCGCTGACGGGTGATGTCCTGGACCTGGAGGAACACGTAGAGCGCCTGGCCCCGGGAGTCGCGGACGGGCGCGAGGGTGGCGAGCACCTTGCGCGGCGGGTCGATGCTGCCGTTGATGTCGTGCTCGAGGTGCACGATGTCGGCGGACATGTGGGTGATGTCGAACAGCGCGGCATCGAGGAGGTCGCCGCGGCCGCTGGTCAGCCGGCCGTAGTCGAGGCCGACCAGCTCGTGCGGCTTGAACCCCATGAGGTCGCTGAGTGCGCGGTTGGCGCGCACGATGCTGCCGGTCAGCGTCATCGTCGCCATGCCGATGGCGGCCTGCTCGAACACCTCGCGGAAGCGTTCGAGGTGTTCGTCGAGCACCTGCTGGTCGGAGCTGACCGTGGGCTGGTCGGAGCCGGTGGACGAGCGGACGGGCCGCTCGCGCGGGGCGGATGGCGCGTGGTGCTGTGGCGCGTGGTGTTCGGGCAGCTTGGCCAGCAGCTCCTCGGCCAGGCGGTCGATGGGCAGCGACTTCTCGATGAAACCGGCGGCGCCGAGCTCCTGCGCGCTCTGCGCCAGCCCACCCTCCTCGAACCCGCTGTAGACGACGACGCGGGTGTCGGGTGAGACGGCGAGGATGCCGGGGAGGGCATCGAGGCCGTCCATCACCGGCATCGAGAGATCGAGCAGCAGCAGCGACGGCTGGTGCCGGAACGCCAGGCCGACGGCCTCGGTGCCGTCGCCGCCCTCGCCCACGACCTCGAGTAGTCCCGACAGGCGCAGCCGCGCCGTGATGACGGCCCGGACCTCGGTGGAGTCGTCGATGACGACGACGGTCGGCAGCGGCCCGGGCATCTCAGGAGTATGCCTGTCTCGGGCACCGGCCCGCACGCGGGCGGCCCCCGCTGCGGCGGCGGCCGACGGTGCCGTGATGGACCCTGCGCATCACTCGCGTGACTCGTCGATGTCGGTCTCGAGCTCGGCGATCATCTCGTCGAGCCAGGCGGCGAGGGCCTGCTCGCGGCCCTCGGGCGAGACGCCCTTGCGGCGCGCGTAGGCGGCGAACTCCGTCGCGAGGCCGATGGCGTCGAGGTCGGCGCCGGGCTCGCCCCAGTCGGGCTCCGACGGATTCATCTGCGCCGACCTCGTCATCGGGCCCCCATGTCATCCGGTGTCCGCCCGCGCGTGTGTGCGCGGCCGCCCCCCTGCGGACCGATCAGAACTTTGGGATGCATGGTACAGACCAATCTAGCTGCGGTCTTCTCGTGTTCGTTCACCTTCGATACCCACAAAACCAGCTCGCATACGTCCCACGGTAGCGGCCAAGCTTGCCGAAGGGCTGGGCAAAGATCGACGAAACGGCAGCGCGCGGGCCTCTGCGGGGACGAGGATGGTCGTGGGCGCGAATTCCACCGGCCGGTCCCGCATGTCCCCAGCAGGGGAAGGGTACGGACGCATGCGGTGTTGGGGCGTTGGAGAGGGTGGGTCGGGATGGCTTCTGGAGACATTCACACGGTGCCTCGCGGCGATCGCTGGGCGAACGTGTTCGAGGACGGCGAGCGGCTGATCGTCATCGCGGGCACGAAGGAGACGGCGGCGCGCATGGGCCGCGAGCTGGCGCGCCTGCGCGGCGTCCGGCACGTCGTCCACGAGCGCGACGACCTGACGGCCGACGCCGGCGCGCGCAGCCGCGACCTCGTCCACGGCTGAGCGGCGGGGCGGACCGCCGTCCGCCAGCGCCTAGGGCGTGTCTCCTAAAGATTGGCGGTGTGGGCCGCGATTGTTGGGGTCATGTCGCGTGAGTCGTTGTTGAGCGATGA
>NZ_QUAL01000012.1 GCF_003579925.1 Jiangella rhizosphaerae
CCCGAATCCCACGCCTACAGCTTCGCCCACCTCGTCTACGCCAGCGCCTGGCTCAAACGCCACTACCCCGCCGCGTTCACCGTGTCGTTGCTCAACAACCAGCCCATGGGGTTCTACTCGCCCCAATCGCTGGTCGACGACGCCCGCCGCCACGGCCTCACCATCCGCGGCGTCGACATCAACGCCAGCACCGCCAACGCCACCCTCGAGGAACACGTCCCCGTCATGCCCGGCCACCCGCACGCCCCCGCCGGCGACCAGCCGGCCATCCGACTCGGCCTCACCAGCGTCCGCAACCTCGGCGACGACGTCGCCGTACGCATCGCCGCCGCCCGCCCCTACACCGACCTCGCCGACCTCGTCCGCCGCGCCGACGTCCCCCACCCCGCCCTCGACGCCCTCGCCACCGCCGGCGCCTTCGCCTGCTTCGGCCTGGACCGCCGCGCCGCGCTCTGGAAGGCCGGCGCCGTCGCCCACATCCGCGCCGACCAGCTCCCCGGCACCACCCCCAGCGACCTCACCCCACCCCCGCTACCGGCCATGACCGCGGTCGAGCAGACCTTCGCCGACCTCTGGGCCACCGGCGTCTCCCCCGACAGCCGCCCCGTCCAGCACATCCGCGACCACCTCACCGCCGCCGGCGCCACCCCCGCCGCCCATCTGCCCACGCTGCGCGCCGGTCAGCGGCTCCGGGTCGGCGGGCTCGTCACCCACCGCCAACGCCCACCCACCGCCGGCGGCGTCGTGTTCCTCAACCTCGAAGACGAGACCGGCATGATCAACGTCATCTGCCCCGCCAAGATCTGGGAAAGACAACGCCGCATCGCCCTGAACTCCAACGCCCTGCTCATCGACGGCACCCTCGAACGCTCCGACGGCGCCACCAACCTCCTCGCCGGCCGCCTCACCCCACTCACCGTCACCACCACCGGACGCAGCCGAGACTTCCGATAGCCAGCGGGACGAAGCCTCGCGCCGCATCACGGACCGGGACCTGAATGTGACGGTGCAGGTCAGGCTCACCCTGAAAGGTAGAATCCAGGAAACGCCGAACGCAGTTCGAGCGAGTGCGTCCAAGGCGCTTGGCTGCCAGTTCGTCATCGAATGACACGCTTACGAGCGCGCTTAGCAACTGGGCCAGTGAGATATGCGCCGCCTAGTTCTGCCCTGGGCCCCGGAACGGGTGCCACCTGGGAAGTTCGACGGCAGCGCGTGGATATAGCTTCTGGTCGATTATCAGTAGTTCCGACCGATTGGGGTGCATCCCGTCATCACTGTGCATGGTTGCATCTCGGAATGGTGGGTGATCGAAGTCGAAAACCGAACTGAGCTTGCCGTCACTGTCGAGTGTGAGTGTGGCGTTGTACCAGGTACCAGCTTCGCGCACATACATCGATTCCCGAAGTCTGGCCACCGCGTCCACACCATCAGGCCCTAGAGCTGCGAAGAGCTGTCTCTCACCACCGACCATCTCAACCACCAGCCGCGCGCTCACCTCGTGCGCCGCCGCTGTCGCGAACAACGTGATCCGCTCCCAACGGCATGAAGCAGCGGAGATCATCGCCAGGCGCACCGACCTCAGTGCACACGAGTACGGTTTGACCATGTCACCAACTCCGGAGCCAACACTGATTGGCATCATATTCGACACGTACTGTCGTGCACCTCGCGCACGCATCCAATGAGTAGCAATTTTTGGCCCCTGCCTACGCCTGAGCGCTACCGCTAGCGTCCAGGTCATGAAGATCGCGATTTACGTACGAATCAGCGAGGACCACACCGGTGAGGGCCGCGGAGTGAGGCGGCAAAGAGAGGACTGCATTAAGCTAGCCGGCCTCCGCGGCTGGACCGTCGTGGAGGTGATCGAGGACAACGACCTCAGCGCTGCCGGAACTCGGTTTCGGCCCGGCTTCGAGCGGTTGTTGGAGCTGATGAGCACCCAACAGGTCAGCGGCATAGTCGCGTGGACCTGGGATCGTCTGGAGCGCAACCGACGCGATTCCTTGCGGCTGATTGACGCCGGCCAGAAATCGCGCAGCGTGATCTCGCTCGTGCGCGGGCCAGAAATTGATATGACGACGCCAGCAGGCAGGCTGTCCGCTGACGTGCTCGCCTCCGTGGCTCGGCATGAGATCGAACTTAAGAGCGAGCGAAAGCGCCGCGCCGACGAGCAGGCCGCCGCTGAAGGCCGCAAGATCCCCGGAGGGATACGACGGTTCGGCTTCGAGCACGACATGACTCACCGCCCGGTCGAGGCGGAAGCGATTCGCTGGGCCGCAAAGGCCGTCCTGGCCGGCACCAGTCTCGGACGAGTAGCCAGCGAATGGGACGCTCGCGGTGTCGTCAGTCCCATGTCGAAGAGGAACGGGGCTCCTAGCCCGTGGCGGGCCGGTAGTACCATTCGCACACTGCGCAGGCCCACGCTCGCCGGTCTCTACACATTCCGTGGCGAGATCATCGGTAAGGCTCAGTGGGAACCCATCATCGAGGAACAGGCCTGGTGGTCGATGCAGACGCTCCTCAACGATCCCAGCCGCCGAGGGACTATCCAGCAACTGCTGACGGGGATCGCGCGCTGCGCAATTTCCGACTGTGGCCTCCCGACGACATGGGCCGGACCTCACGCCACGCAGCCATACTTCCGGTACCGCTGCCCCAACGTGCGTCACTATCACCGCAAGGTCCACCCGATCGACGAGTACGTTGTCCGCGAGCTACTCGACGGGCTCTCGACGCCGGAGCTGCGTGTCCAGCGCGCCCGCCGAATCATCTTGACCGACACGGACCTGACTGCGACCACCGATCGCATCTATCGAGAGCTCGCTCAGCTGGCTGATGCGTATGCAGCCAAAGAGCTCTCGCTTCGGAAGATGACGGACCGGACCATGAACCTGAATATCGAGCTCAATGCAGTGCGCCGCGCTGCCGCGGATGTCCCGCGGGCAGTCCTTCTCCGCGAGCTGATCACAGGCCTCGACGGCATCCATGCATGGAACTCCCTAGACATTCAGCATCAACGCCTGGTCGTCGACTCCCTGATGTCCATCAAATTGCGAAGCCAGGGCCGCGGAAGCCAGGTGTTCTCACCTGACTCGATCCAGATCGCTTGGCGCAATTAGGCAACGCTCGCCGCGAGCGACGCAGTAAGAACGCAGCGGCCCGAGGCAGACATGCTGACGGTCGAGGTCGCGAGAGGATATCGCGGTCGCCCGCGATGTCGCCGAACGCACGAATCCGGAGGTCGTGATTCACCACCCTGGTGACCCGTCCGGAGCGCCGCTCTTCGAGGGGCGAGCGGCCGTGGCCCACCTGCGCCTCGGACCGGGCATCTACCCGGCCCGAAACAAGCAGAACGGCTCGGACGTGGTCGTGGTCGTCGGCAGGTCGCGGTTCTCCGGCACGGGGCTGGCCTCGGCAGCATTTCCCGCCGTCAGCCGGGATCGACCCCAGCGGCGCGCCCGGTTCGTGCCGATGGACCGGACGCCGAACGGCGTGGATCGCCCCGGCCCCGGCATCGCTCGATGAGCCGGAGTTGGTTAGGTGGACGTTCCGGCGCGGGCAGGGTGCCACGCCGGTAGGTGCGCGTCATCGCGGGGGAACAGCCGGTGGTCCTTGAGCATCAGCGCGGCGTCAGCGTCGCCTCCGGCATCGGGATCGGCATCGTCGACCATGCCGCCCAGGGGCGGGTTGTCATAGTCATAGGTGGCTTTGACCACCTTGCTGTTGGCGTCGACGGTGAACGTGGCGTTCCACCAGGTACCCACGCCCGGCTTGTACATGGCCTTGCGCAGTGCGCGGGCCGCATGGTTGGCGTCGTCCGGGGGTTCGAGGTCCTCGGTGCTGCCGTCGGGCATGGCGGCCTCGAAGCCGCTCTCGATCAGGTCGCCGGCCGCGGTGACGTCCAGAGTCAGTGTCTTCCAGCCGCCCGGCACCTCCTCGGCGGCGATCATGGCTTCTCCCACCGCCTTCTCCAGCGGCTGATCGGGGATGCTCACGATGTCTCCTCCGGCGGGTCGTTGTAGAGCGTCACCTTACGGCTCTTCTCGCCCTCGATCGTGTAGTAGACGCTGATCCAGACCGGCCGCCGAGAGTCCTCCTCGAAGGCCAGCGTGAGCTTCACCTCGACGGTCTTGTCACGACGGACGGCTCGGTCCCAACGGCGTTCCAGGGCCGCGAACTCTTCACGGTTCAGCGTCTGACTCATCGGAACGAGGTTGAGCTTGTCGCCGATGCCGCCGAGCATTCGGGCGATCAGGTGGCCGGCGTCGTCGCCTTCGAGCTTGCCCGCCAAAGTCCGTTGCGCGTGCTTGTTCCGCTTCCCCGGTGCAGAACCCGTCAGTGTCGCCTCGGTGATGACCACCCGGCCTTGTTCATCGGTGGTGTACACGATGGCCTGGTCGTCGACGACGATGACGTGGTCGGCCGGCGGATTCCGCCGGATCGGAGCATCGGCCCGGCTGGTGCTCGAGACGTGGATGACGGGAAGCCGCTGAGGCGGCACCTCCGAGGACGGAGCGGTCGCCGAGGCACGCGGCACGTCGCCGTCGGCCGGGCGGATCACGTGCTCCAGCTCGCTGATCGCCCGCGAGAGGACGGAGCCGAGCTCGTCGCCGAGGCCACGGACATCGGCGAGCATGCCGCTCACGATCGGATCGAGCTCGGTCACCGTGTCCTGGGCGGATGTTCGGCGGCTGGCGCGCTCGACCAGGCGGCGTAGGTTCTCCGCGTCACCGGTCAGGATCTCGATCACGCCGTCGACCTCGCGAGGCACGGCTTCGTCCCGCACCTGCCGCAGCCCGTCCGTGCCGTCCCGGATGGGCCGATCACTCACACGACCACCGCCCCTGCTCGGTCGCATCAGGATCTCACGACAAGCGCGACGCCCTCATTGCCACGTAAAGAAGCTCACGGGTCATCGATGTCGAGCGGACGATGACGTGCGCTGTTTCGATGGTGGCGCCACGGGCGCCGTGTGTGGTGACGGCGTACCGAGGTCCAGATGCTCGGCAACGTACCAGACCGGCAGTGTTGACGATGCCAGGGCCACGGGGATGCAGGCACGGTTGACCGTGACCGCGCCGTCGAGGTAATGGGCGGTGACGACCCAGTGGTGGCCGTTCTTCACCCACCCACGGCCGGTGCTGAGGCGGCGTTCGTTACGCCGGGTGATGATGATGTCGCCTTGGCCAGCACGGTTGCCGTCGGCCAGCTCGACACCGTCGTCGGCGACGAGCCCGGCGAGGCGCTGCGCGTCACCAGCGCGCGAGCCGCAGCCGCAGCTTCCCCTGAACCTGTTCGTAAACATCGACACAGCGCGGCAATCACGCGGTCTCACCGTCCATGGGACCGGTGATGATCGCCCCGCAACTGATCAGGAGTTCGATGCGCGCCTCAAACAGCAGCTGTGACAGTCGATCGAGGTGGATGACGTGAACGTCCTCGCGTGTGGCCGGATTGTTGGCGAAGAGCTCGAAGACAGCCGCGTGATCGAGGGCGATGTCGACGATCCCCTTCGTCGCCGCTAGCAGCTCGATGAGGCGGCGGAGCATGAGCACCCGGTCGCGTGGGTAGGCGATGTCCGCCTCGATCGCGGCCAACTGCAGCGCAACGGTCGCGTTTTCAATCTGTGCCGTCGCAGGGTCGCCGGTCGCGGCGGGTTCATGGTTGGTCATCCCGGCACCGCCTGCTGTTCGGTCACGTCGAACAGGGCGGGCTGGGTTGTAGCGGAGGCGTCCACGCAGCGCTGGAAGGCGGCGTCACGAACGGCTTCGGCTTCGCGGACGCCGAGATCGGTGTCGTCGGGGATGCCTCGGGCATCGGCTATTGTGCGGCGCCGTTGCCGGTAGACGGTCTCTGCGGCACACAGGGCGTCGCGTTCGGCGCGGGGCAGGTCCAGCACCCATTGCTTGATCCGGGACCACGTGAGCAGCGCAATGGTCTCGCGGCTGGCGTCTTCCCGCAGCTCTATCCCCTGCCGTGTGGTCTGGTACCAGGGTCCGTCCTTCCACAACGAAGACCCGCCGCGGAAGCTCTGGACGAAGCGAGCGATGGCGCCGTCAGGGTCGATGACCAGGGCGCCGCCGTGCCAGCCCTTGAAGGAGTGCCGGATGATCTTCAGTTCGACCGGGGTCAGGTCGCTAGCCATGGTGGGTCTCCTCGTCACTCGCGGGACGGTTGTACGTCTGATAGGTGGGTGGCCCCGGCCGCGCACATCACCCGGCGACGGAGCGAGCGTGAATGGCGCGCTGGCGCGCCGCGACCTCGACGTAGCCGCAGGTCCCACAGACGTAGATCACGCGGTCGGGCAGCTGCCGGCCGCAGTCGCCGGTGAGCTCCTCCTGTGGGGTCGGTCGCTGACAGGTGGCGCAGTCGCGGTTCACCATCGGGGGCCTCCTACTGGCTCGGGTGGTTCATGCCTGTAGGGGTGGCGCCTGCCGCGCACATTTCCGCTCACGAGTGCGACTTCGGCGACGACAGGGCCTGGCCGGTCACCTTGTGGTGAGGTAGGGGCTGGATTGCTGGTGCAACAGATCGTTGACGCGGGAGTGAGCATGGGTCTTCAGCCGGAGCTGATGCAGGAGGTCGGTGCGCGGCTGCTAGAAGACGCGCCGGAGGGCTGGGCTCGGATCGAGGTCCAGGTCACCGCCGCCGGCGAACGTGCGGGCATCTCGATGGTGGTGACGATGCGCGACGGCACGGTCATACCGGTGCGCATGGCTGTGCCGCAGACGGTCGCGGCGATCATGCAGTTGCGCACCGAGGTGTACCAGGAGGACATCGGGACCTGGTACAACGCCGCCATCGTCATCGACGAAGACCAGCGCATGCAGATCCAGTACGACTATGACAACCCGCCCTTCGGGCCTTACGACCTGAACGCCGCCAACATCGGCCACCAGATCGCTGAGGTCTTCGACGACCTGATCGAGGACCACAAGGTGTTGCCGCGGCTGCCGTGGAACTTGCCGGACTGGCACCCGGCCAGCATCACCGATCCCGCCAGACTCGGCGGAGCGGTCGAGAGCGTCATGGTGGCCGCGGCACCGCCGGGATGGCGGCGTCTCCACGTCAGGTACGAGGCTGCAGCAGACGTCATCGTCACCACGTTCTCCATCACCATGTCTGACGGAACGGTGCTGCAGCGCCAGGCCCTGCCCGGCCTGGGCACCGACGTGATCGAGGCGTCCAGACGAGCGTACTACCAGCGTGAGAACCGGGTCTGGTTCCGGGCGACGTTCGACCTCGAGGATGGTGCAGACCTCCGAGTCGACTACGAGGACCGGGAACCCTTCGGTGGCGTATACGACCCTGAAGGCTGGGGCGACGGCGAGGCAGACCCGGAGTTGCTGCGGCGGGACTACGAGATGTTCCCCGTACCGCTCGGCCAGTTGCCGTACTGGCACCCGGCCAAGGTGCGCGACTTCGCCCTCGACGGGGATCTGCTCGACCAGCTCCGCGCCGCGATGCTCACCGCCTCACCGGAGCCGTGGTATCGCCTCATCCTGGAGGTCAGGGCCGTCGCGGACGTCATCAAGACCCGCCTGGTGACCAAGATCGACCGGTGGGGCGACGAAGTCACCGTCGCCGAACTCGACGACAACGGGATCGCTCTGGTGAAGGCCATCCGCGACGACGCCTACCAGACCCGACCAGCTCGCGGGGCCTGGCACGGCGCCCGGTTCGCGCTCGCCAACTCGCGCATGATCGCCGCGACGTTGGACTACGAGACAGCGCCGTCGTTGGACTTCCCAGAGTCCCCCGGACAGGACGACGTCGGCGAGGACGCCACGACTCCAACCCCGGTCGATCCCGACCTCCTGCGCCGCGACCAGGAGATGTACCCGCCACAACCCAACCCCTGACCGGCCTTTGTCGCGACGTTCACGAGTAGGCGCAAACGCTGGGCACATATTGACGGGCGATTCATCTACTGACACCATCGTTTCACATTGGTTCGTAGTCGCTGCGGAGCGCGAGCCAATGCACACGAAGGCCGGCTCCCGGGGTGCGGGGCCGGCCTTCACCATCCCCACGGCGCCCAGTCTCCGAATCGCGGTTCTGTCCGGGGCATGCGGTAAGGAGCCCCCGTTACCCCCCAGCCGCGGGCCGCGCTCCCGCTCTCGTCGTCGATGGTGCTGGCGGTCGGCGTGGTCGCGGTCACGGTCGCGTGGTGTCGGTGGCTGGTTCGGTTGCGCAGGCTCGGAAGATCCCACGTTGCGGGAGGATGTCGAGCAGGCCATCACCAACGAGGATCCCGAGAGCCCGGCGGACGGTTCCGACGGACAGGTTGTACTCATCGGTGAACTGAGCGATAGACGGTAGGCGCTCAAGGTCCTTGAGGTCGCCGCGCTCGATGCGGTGACGTAGCAGCTTGGCCAGCTGCTGGTAGGGGAACTCGCGGGCGTCGGGATCGATCTGGCCAGGCGTGTTCACTGTGCTGGGTCTCCGGGAGCTGGTGGGCGGAACAGGTCGGCGACGGGGACGTCGAGCGCGGCCGCGAGGTCGTAGATGGTGTCGAGCGTGACGGTGCGCCGCCCGCCCTCGATGTTGAGCAGGCTCGCCGGTTTGACGCCGCTCAGTGTGGCGAGCTCGGTCTGAGTAAGGCTGCGCTCGACCCGCAGTTCCCGGAGCCGGGCGGCGAGGACGTTCCGGGGTCCGGCTCCGTTGCCCTGGGCGATGGCGCGTTGGTGGTTGACGAGGACCCGGACGCGGACGGAGCGGAGTTCGTGGGTGCGCTCTGAGTGCTGGAGCTTCACCCACGGGTCGGTGGACGTGTACGTGTTCGTGACGACCCAGGGCGCGTCATCGGCGCCGATCTGGACCGGGTCGCCGGGCATGAACACACGATCGGTGCGGTCGCCGGTTCTGCGGTTTGCCCGGGAGGTCGTGGGCGGGAGGTCCGAGCCGTGGTGGTCGAGAAGTTCTCGTGTCTTCTGCGCGGTGACGATGAAGGTATTCATCGCGTCCGTCATGTCCTGACGGAACGTGCTGAGCCGCTCGAGGATGGTCGGTTCCGCCGGCGGCGTAGGTGGTCGCGTGGCGAGCTGGTGGGTGAGTCGCGCGTTCTCGGCCTGGAGCTACTCCACCATGGATCGCAGCTGCACCAATTGGTCATGCAAGCGTACAAGGCGGGACTGTATCTGGCCGTCGAGCCGACTGTCCTGATCTTGCTGGTGCTCGATGTCGGTGCGAGGCCCGCCGGCGACAGCGGTGGGCCGTGACTGCAGTTCACGGGCGAGCCGGGCGTTTTCGGTCTGGAGCTGCGCCAGCTGGGCCCGTGCCGATACCAGGTCGGCGCGCAGCTGCTCGACGACGGCGGGGGTGGGGGCCGCCTGGACCGCTTTCGCGAGTCTGGTGTTCTCGTTCTCCAGCTGCGTGACACGGTCGAGCAGCTGGTCCAGTTCGTCTTTGGAGCGGCGGTGCGGCCGGACGTTGTGACTTCGCACGTACCAGGCCGCGGCGATCGCGGCCGCCGGAAGGCGGCAGTGCGGGCACGCGCGTTTGGAGCGCATCGCGCGCCGGAAGAGTGCATCGTCGGAGTCGCAGCCTGGGCATGCCCACCGGGAGCTCACCGGCTCACCTCCGCTTGTGCCGGGTCGTCCCGGCCGTGGCCCAGGAGTGCACCGGCGGGCGCCCAATCGGGTGCCCAAGTGGGAGCGAGCACGGCCACGGTTGGCTGTCGAGCCCGGCCCTGGGCGGCCGACCGACGGCGCGGCACATCGCTGCCAGGCGGACCAGCAGGCTCTCGCGCCCGCTCCACCACAGCCACCACCAGCGGCCCGGCGTATCCTCGAGGCCGAGCCCGACGTGCTCGCCGACGTGGTCTGCTTGGACCTCGCAGTGCACCAAGTAGCCGGCGTGGACCCCCGACGATGGCCCGCCGAGCGTGACCATGTGCATGGCCTCGACGATCGTGGTGTGCGGACACGACGGTACGAGCTTCTCTGCGACGTCGCTCGTCGACGGCGACGGGACGACGCGGCACCGGTAGACGCCGTGCGCCGTGACGCCCCACCGCTCAGAGATACGGGTGAATCCGAGCTTGGTGACCAGGCGGTCCCACCCCGCATCGTCGGCGGGTGTCGCGAGCTCGGTGACCTCGTCGACGACGGTACCGTTGCGGTGCCGGATCTGGACGGTCCATAGCGGGGACAACGGTGATCGTGGCGGGATACACCACGCGGTGAGGACGTGCAATTGGCGGCCTTTCCTCGCTCCCCCGGCCCGGGAGTTGCCCTGCGGATCAACCAACACGTTCCCGACCCACTATGCCTGAGTCGGCCACAGATGGACAGGGAAGGTCTTAGATAGACACAGCAGGGCACAGTTGAACTGAGTTCGTGTGTCTAGGGTCAGGCTCGTGGAAGAGGAGCCGCCGTCGCCGATCGAGGGCCCCGGGTACCGGTGGGAGAACCTCGCCGACCTGCTCGCTGGGCAGATCGAGGCCGGCCAGATTCCGCCCGATGCGAAGCTGCCCAGCCTGCGGGAGCTCAGCGAGACGTACGACGTCTCGCTGAACACCGCCAAGGCTGCGGTCAAGGACCTGCGAGAGCGCGGTCTCGTGGTGACGTGGCACGGCGGCGGGAGCTACGCCATCGGACCCCGGACGAAGGAACGGCGAGATCGTCGGCTCCAGCGCCCGTCCGAGGACCCCGGCGATGCCGCGCCCGGCGCCTGATGGCCGGATGAGTCTCGCGACCCGGCGCCGGGTCATCCTGGTTCCCCTCGCTGCATCACGTCGAACGTGGCGTCGACGAGGACGTCGGAACGGGTGTCGATGACGTGCAGGCCACGCCAGCGCTGCCAGCCGTAGCGGTCGAGAATCGCCGCTACCCGCACCGTCGACGCCGCAGCCTCGGCCTGGCGCATGTGGAAGCGGGTCGGCGAGATCCGGCAGACAGCCAGCCGGACCTGCGAGCGCAACCGTTCGACCGTGGCGGACAACATCAGCCCGGCCAGATCCATCCCTCGCCAGGGCGGTGTCAGCTCCCACTCCGTGATGATCAGCACCGCCGTCACGCCGTTGGAAGGGCTGATCAACTGGTCCAGCTCCGGGTGCAGCTGCCCGGTGGTGGGCTCGAAAACCGTCGCCAGCACGTACTCCAACGCCGCCGGCGGCGGGTCGACACGCACCGGATCGGGCCACACCATCCACGCAGCCACGTCACCCACGTGACGGACCCTCTCATCGCAGTCGCCCTCCACGTCGGCGGAGGCGTGCCAGCGCCGCATCTGCGGAACAACCTTCCAGGCCCACCCACGCTCGGCCACCGTGAGGACGACGTTCAGCGGATCCGCCGGCGGGTCAGGCATCGGCGATCACCGCGATCCGGGCACGAGCGGGCGCCGCAGGCCGGGGAGTGGCCGCCCACCGTGGGCTGGGCGGCCACCCCGACCGCAGGCCGGTGCGCAGGGGCGTTGGCAGGGGCGCGGCCGATTGTGGCCCGACGGTCGATGTGCGCAGGGGATCACGGCGGCGACGCCCAGGCCCGCCGCGCTCCACACGTCCCACCGCTGGACCACCATGCGATTGTAACCCTGCAATCGCTGCAATCCATGCATAAGCGGTATTCGCTGCACGAGCCGGTAAACGCGGTATTCCATGCTCGACGGTTGTCGTTGTGACGCCCAAACCCGTGGCGACCGGAGTCGCGGCCAAAGCGGTCGGAGTCGACCCGACCACGCTCATGCGCTGGTGGCACAAGGGCCTGGTCACACCCGAGTACGTCACCCCAGGCGGGCACGCCCGGTGGGACCTGGAGAAGCTGAAGGAGCAGCTGCGCGCGCTGCGACAGCGCGGGGAGTAGCCGCAAGCTACTGAACCCTCACCTGACGCCGCCAACGTCGGGCAGCATGGGGTTCAAAGCGTTCGCGCTCCCGGCGGCGGAGGGACCACCGGCGATGAGTTCGCGTTGTTCGAGGGCAGCGAACGGCTGCGGTACTGACGGGCCTGGAGCTCGACACTCCCGGCCGGCACCCGGCGGGTCGGGCCGCCGTCGACATCGCTCCGGCGTGAGTGTCGGCCACGGTGTCGCACCGGTTCGTGGTGGTGTTGCACGGCACCCTCCTGGCGTTCGCGTGCCGCCTGGCATGCCGCCAGCGACCTACACCGCCGCGCTGACCCCAGGCCCGGCGAGGACGGCCTGGTCACCGGCAGCAAATGAAAGACCCGGCCCAACGAGGGACCGGGTGCGTTGTGTGATCAGTGTATGTCTACAAGTCAACGCTGGGCAAGTGAACGGCCCTCACCAACCCGTCGGCTTCTGGTAGCCCCCGGCGGGGTCGGGCAGCTGATGTGCCTGGAAATCATCCGGCCCTAGTTTCCTCCACCAGTGATTACCGGCACCGTCAGAATGCTTACCCGTGAGATCGCCCGCGAAGAGCCCGCCCCGAGGGTTGACCAAGCCCACCGGCACGACCTCACGCGCCAGTCGGATCGGCAGCTTCAGGTCCGAGTCGTTCGACACCACCACAGCCGCATCGACGTCGCCCTTGAGCACGTCCACCAGCAGGAGGGACGCCACGTTCACGTCTGTGCCCTTCTCCTCCTGATGGAGTGTGGACACCATGAAGATCGCATCTGGTACCGGCGTGCCCAGCGGCGACTGGACTTTGATCGGCCAATCAGCTTTCACCAGAGTGAGGTCTCGCCGCGGGGGTGGCCCTTTCACCGCCAGAGGGCGGTTGCGAAGACCCTTGACGTACTTGCCGTACTCGATGTGGTCGACACTGCCGGTGGCCAGGAGAGCTTTGAGGTACGCGTCCTGCTCGATATGCCCCTGTGGGTTCAGTCCTTGATCAATCCTCGCCGTGCAGTAGATGACCTTCTCTAGCGTCGCGGCCGGCCAACCGCGCTGAGCTCCGACGAGGTCGTTCATCAGCGAGCGAATGTCAAGCCATCGCCACCCCTGCGAACGCCCCAGTAGATGGCGGCCCCCGTAGTAGAGGTTGTACCCATCAATGTAGACACCGACCCGCATGAGCGCACAGCCTAATCACGCCGACGAATCCACGATCCGGCCACCGGCCGACGGTGGCGAAATGCCGCTCTTGCCTCCGCGAGGTAGGCGCAACGCTGGGGGTCAGCCATGGGTTTGCTCTCCGTCCGGATCGGTGACCGGCAGTACGCTATTCCGCCGCCGCTGGATGGTGATGAGTTGGTGGGTCGCTAGGGCCCGCGGGAGCTTCCGCCAGTGTTTGGAGTGGTCGAGGATCTGGTGGAGGCGTTCGTGGCAGGTTCGGCACATTGGAATCAGGTCGCGATGGTGTTCGCGGCCGAGGTTGTCGTAGGTGGCGTGGTGCAGGTCGCCGCTGGTGAGCGTCCACTCCGTGTCGCAGACCGCGCAACGGGGGGCGAGACCGTTGGCGGCGACTTCGTCGTGGTACCAGCGTTCGCGGCGGCGCCACCAGGCGGGCGAGCTCATGTACTCGGCGTAGCGGCGACGATAGGCGGCACGCCGTGCGTCGAGCTGAGCGAGGGGGCGCAGCGGTCTCATGATCGCCACGTTGCGGTGGCCGGGCCATCGACGAGGGTGCGGAGGATCCGGACGCTGCGAGCGACGCGGATCTGGTCGCTGACTTGGTCGGCGCGGTAGTGATCCAGGATAGCTAGGGCGCACCGGGCGGCTTGATGCGGCGGGTGTGGCGCGTGGTCGCCGATGTCGATGCGCCAGCCGTGTGGCTGGCCGTCGACGAGGGCGTCCATGGCGTCGCCGACGACGGTCAGGGCAAGCAGGTCATGCATGCTTCTGGTCGGCGCGTCGAGGATGTAGGCGGCCGATGCGAGAACCTTCCAGGCCTGCCGGATCGGCGCCGGAGCCCGCGCGGTCATGCTGACCTCCCCTCGTCCGATGCGCCGGAGCGACAGCCGTAAGGCGAGCAGCCATCGGGGTCGCCGTCTTCGATCAGGTCAAAGATGTCGACCTGCCGCTCACTCCACTCGTGCGCGGTGACGTGGTCAATCGGTGCTCGGTCGAGGGGGATGCGGGAGCGGTGGAGGAAGGCTTCTCCGTTGAGCGGCCGGCCGCGTGCGCTGCCCTTGCGGATCGCGGCGTCGAACGCGACGGCGTCGGCCCACTCGGCCGGGGACTCGTCTCGCAGTCGCCGCCACTGGGCGTTGCCGTGGAACGGGCAGCCGATGCAGGTGGACTTGGCGACCGAGGTCCAGCCGTGCGCGCGGAGCCACCGCTGGCACGCCTTGCGGTCCATGGCGCGGTCGAGCAGCGGGTACGAATTGCGCACATAGGAGACGCGGTTCTTGTCGCTGACGCGGTGGATCTCGTCAAGGCTGAACCCGATCCACTGCTCGGCGACGCGCCTGCTCGGGACGCGACGGAAGTGCGGCGGCTTCGCGCCAAGCAGTTCCCGGACCTTCCTGTTGATCGGAGCGAGCTTGTATTCGCTCGTGCACTGGCGGCGGCCAATTCCGGCGGAGCCGTGGGGGTTGCGGATGAAGTACGGAATCGATGCGTACCGGTGCGCGGCGTTGATGGTGTCCTCTCGGAGGTTGCCCTGCTGGACGCGGTACAGCGGGATGTCGGCGTCAGCGAGCACCTGCTCCAGGCGATCCAGGTGCGCGTAGACCGTGGCCGGTTCCCACCCGGTGTCGGCGAAGATCGCGCCGTCCAGCGTCGGGAGCTCACCGACAGCGGACATGAGCGCGAGGGTGGTCGACTGGACGCCGGCGCCGAGGGACAGCAGCCGCAGCTTAGGGGCGGTCATCAAGCCACCCGCGCTTCGGGTGCACCGCTCTGGGTGGCGAAGGCGTCGCTGATCCGCTCAGCGACCGCGTCGCGGGCTGCTGTGATCTCGTTGGCGTCGGGACGGCGCCGCCAGTCGGTAAGGGTGAGCATGATCGGGGCGGCCGAGCGCAGCAGCAGCAGGCCGGTGCCGAACGGCAGGGTGCGGATCTTTGCAGCGTCGAGGATCGGGACGCGGCGGAGCGATACCTGCCGGGAGCGAGACCCGTCGCCGCGGCCGGTCGACCGGGACAGCGAAACGGTTTCTTCGTCGCGTTCGCCGATGAGGGTGACGAGGTCTTGCAGATCCTTGGGTGTGGAGCCGCCCCCGAGGATGACCTTGGCGATGGCGGAGTCCCAGATCGCGTGGGCCAGGTTCTCGCCGTAGCCATCGCGGATCTGCGCGACCGACTGGAACACGGCCGTAGTGACCATTCCGCTGCCGCCGCCTTCGGACATGAGCGACGGCAGTGACGAGATCGCGAGGAAGTTGTGCAGCTCGTCCAGGATCAGGTTCAGTGGCGGGTCCAGCCGTGCTCGTGGTGAGGCGGCGGCGAGACGTCGGGCTGTCTCAACCAGGTCTTCGATGAGTGCGTTGATGAGCGCGCCGGCATTACCGGCGCCGCTGGAGGTGCCGATCAGGTAGAGGGTGCCCTTGGCGCGTAGGAACTGGGCGGGGTCGAACTCCTCCCCCGGCGACGGGGACACTGCGGCCAGCACTTTCGGTGCGGCGAGTGCGCCGAGCGCGGACCGGACGCCGAGCCAGATCGAGTCGCGGGTGCGCTGGTCAGCGGTAGCGGCGGCCTCGAGAGCGGAGCCCCAGCCGTAGGCGGCGCGCGGGCTGTCGGCGAGGACGCGGGCGCATTCGAGCGCGGCGACGGGGTCGAGGGACCACCGGTACAGGTCGCGCGGGGTGTGCCCGGCGAGCGCGGCGGCGTGTAGCATGCCGCGCAGTACGGCTTCAGTTTGGCCCTGCCAGAAGGCGCCGTTCTCCACGCCCTTGCCGCCGACGCCGCTGCCAGCGGCCAGGCCGCGGGCGCGAACCATCGCGGTCTCCGGGTCCTCGCATCCGCGCACGGGGGACCAGCGCAGCCCGTTGGAGATGCCCGGCGCGAGGCCTTGCGGGTCGAAGACGGCGACAGGGCCGATCTTCTCCCGTGCGGCCATGGTGGCGGTCAGGTTGTCGGGACGGGTGCTGTTGGTGACCACGGCGCCGGGAGCGTCCAGGATCATCGGGATGACCAGGTGCAGGCCTTTCCCGGACCGGGGTGGCCCGACGATGACGCGGGAGTCCTCGACCGGCGACCAGACGGCGGCACCGCGAGAATGGCCGAGCAACTGGCCGCAGTCGGCGGGTGCGGGCTTGTGCAGCCCGGGTCGCAGATGCGTGGCGCGGGCCATCAGGCTGCGCTCGCCGGCGACGCGCAGCACCTCGTTGCGGGTCGCCGTGCCGTCGGGGTAGCCGATTCTGCCCGGGGGGCCTACACGGCGGCGCCAGGCACGGAACGCGGCGACGGCGAGACCGCCGACCGTAGCGGTGACGAGCCCGGTGATCGCCCACACCACGACCGGTGAGGGCATCGGTGTAGCCCACGCGGTGGCCGGGTCGGCGGGCTGGCGCAGCGAGGCCCAGGCGCCGGAGGCGGTGAACGGCGGCGCGGTGTGCCCGGTGGCCTCGGCCGCCAACGCCGCTCCGCACCAGGTGAGCAGCAGCACCGTGGCCGCAATGCCGACGCTGATCAGTCCGGCGGCGGCGACCGTGTCGTCGCGGCTGGCTCCCTGCGGTTCGGATGCCATCGTGATCACTGCCTCTCGGCGTGCATGCGCTGGTCGGTGTCGGTGAGCGCCAGTTCGGCGTCGGTGAGGTGGTTCTTCACGACGAAAGAGCGGTTGCCGACGCGCCAGAGGCCGATGCCGCGGTCCAGGCCGGGCAGCATCCCGGCTTCTTCGCTGTTGAGGCCGACGACGGCGGCGGTGGTGCGGATCTGGTCGGCCTTCTGCCGATAGATGATCCGCGTGGCGGTGTCGGCGATGAGGCCTTCGGCCAGCGCTCGCTGCTCGCTGCCGGCGTCGCCGACGGCGGATCCGTCGCTGTAGCGGTGCATGATCGCGACGTTGGAGATCCCGAGACCGCGGGCGAGCTTCCACTGCGACTGCATCCGCCGCAGCAGCGGCAGCTCCCGCATGATCCGCCACGCCTCGTCGTAGACCATGAACCGGCGACCGCCGCCGGGGTCGCGGACGGCGGCCTCCATCCACGACGATGCACACGTCATGACCAGCGGCATCGCCGGGTTGGACTCGCCGAGGCGTGAGATGTCGACGCTCATCGCCGGTAGGGCGGGGTTGAACGCGACGGTGGAGGGCTGGTCGAACATGCCGGCCAGCTCGCCGGAGACCATGACGCCGAGCAGGTGGCCGAGTTCGTGGCCTGCGTCGCGGAGCCGGTCGTGGCTGTCGAACCCGAGCTGCAGCGGCCGGGACTGGTCGGGGGCGAACAGCAGCGACACGACGTGCGGGAGCAGCGGCACGGTGTTGTTCTCGGCCGCGGTGTCCAGCGCGATGGCAAGCGCGGTGTGCTCGGTCGGCGCGAGCGCGCGGCGGCCGAGCCATTCGGCCAGCGAGCGCAGCAGCTCCAGCCGGTGCGCGCGGACCTCCCGCGCCCAATCCTGGTCGCTGAGCCCGGCCGGGCGGAGCCCTTCGTCCAGCGGGTTGATCCGGTTGGGCAGCCCCGGGCCGACGGCGATCACGGCGCCGCCGAGCGCCTGCACGAGCGGGGTCCATTCGCCCTTGACATCGCCGGGGACGTAGGCGCGGTGGCCACCGCAGGCGCGGGCGCGGATCACCATGGACTTGAACAGTGCGGACTTGCCGGACCCGATCTCCCCGACAAGGAAGATGTTGGGGTTGGTCAGCACGCCAGCCTCGTAGAGCACCCACGGGTCGAAGAAGAACGACCCGGACGTGTAGACCTCGGTGCCGATCAGCATGCCGTCCGCGCCCAGACCGCCTTCGGCCTGGAACAGGTAGACGCCGCCCAGGTTGCGGGTGGTGGCCCGGTGGGTGGGGATGGTGAACCGTCGACGGTTGCGCAGCGCATGCGGCCGCTGCTCCCCCGCCGCCGAGATGGCGCGGCGTATCCGCTCCTCTTCGGCGGCCGCGGCGCGGCGCGCCGCAGCGGTGGCGGCGCCGTGCTGGCGGGCGCCTCGCAGCAGGTCCCGCTCGGCGGC
>NZ_QUAL01000185.1 GCF_003579925.1 Jiangella rhizosphaerae
CGAGGGCGGCCGCCGGCGGCTGCGCAGGCACCGTGCGCAGGTGGGCGCGGCGTCGGTGCTGACGGCGGCCGCCGTGGCCGCCGGGGTCGTGCCCGTGCTCGGCGACTCGGGCCCGGAACGGACGACGTCCCCGCCCGCCGCATCGCTGCCGTCCGACCTGCCGGCCGGGGTCGGCGAGGACTGCGAGGACCTGCCCGGCTACGGCTACCAGATCACCCCCGCGGAGCTGCCGGACGAGATCCGGCTGCTGTGGCCGGACGACGGGCGGCTGGACGTCGAGGTCGCCTGGCCGCGGCTGGAGACCGGCGCGTGCAGCGGCGACGGCGAGGTGAGCCTGGCCGACGTGGACGCCGATGGGGTGATCGTGCGGCTGGCCGTCGTGTTCGGCCCCGAGCCGGCCGACGTGGTGCCGGCCGGGACGGCGCCGGGCACGCTGGTGCCGGGGCCGGAGGACGGCGAGGCCGGCCGGCGTCAGCTCGCCTGGCTGCTGCCGGACGGCCAGCAGCTGCGGATCGACGCGGACGGCTTCACCGACGCCGAGCTGGCGGACCTGGCCGCCACGGCCACCCTGAAGGACGGCGTCGTCGACTTCAGCGACTGGCAGTCCGCGATGGGGATCGAGCACGTCGGCGAGCGGGGTCAGGCGCGGTCGGCCCGGTACAGCTGGGACGTCTCGGGTCCGCAGGGGTCGCTCACGGTCCAGACGGCGGCAGGCGGCATCTACGGCTGGGGGCTGGTCGGCGACCGGCTCGTCGACGTCGACGGCCAGCCGGCCCTGCTCCGCCGCGAGGGCGCACTGGTGTGGGTGCCGGCCCCCGGAGTGATGGCCTCGCTCACCGTCGCCGAGGGCCTCGACCCGCTGGAGATCGCCGCCACCGTCGGCCCGGTGCGGGTCGACGACCCGCGGGTGGTCGCCGCCGTCGCCGCCGCGCACGAGAGCGAGCCGTCGCAGACTCCGACCACGACCCGCTGACCACCCCGCCTCAGCCGTCGTGCTTCAGCAGGGCGCCGGCGTGCCGGCCGGCGGCGGCCGCCGCGAGGAAGTAGGCGGTGTCGTCCTCCAGGCCGCGGCCCATCGTGGACAGCGCGACCGGTACGGCGGCCAGCGCCTCCTCGAGCCCGTCGACCGGGACGGTGACGAGGTGGTGGCGGTTGTCCAGCCGGGCCGCCTGGGTGCGGACCTTCTCGCCGAACTCGCCGGGCAGGTCGGGGACGACGATGTCGGCCGGCGCCAGCGCGACCCGGCCGTACGCCGTCAGGCTGTGGTGCGAGACGCCGTGGTGCCGGGCCCGCGGGTCGGCCGAGCTGACCCGCAGCGACCCCACCGGCCGCCCGCCCAGCACCACCGCCGCGTTGACCGCCTCGCCGCAGGCGACGCCGGAGAACCCCCAGCGGGTCCCCGTGCCGAGGTTGCCCGGCCCCTGCGTCACGACCGCGATGTCGGCCTCCAGCACGTGCTTGGCGGCCAGCAGCCCGGTGTGCAGCGTCACCGCCTCGAGGTCGCCGCCGAACGCCTGGCCGACGGTGACCGTCCCGGCCAGCCAGCCGGCCTCGCGCAGCGCCGCCGCGGTCCTGCTGAACCACAACGGCAGCGCGCCGCCGTCGGTCATCACGTAGGCCACGCGCACCGACGCGGGGAACTCCGCCGACGTCGTCAGCCCGGCCAGGATGGCCGGCAGCGCCGAGTGCAGGTCCGCCGTCACGACCGGCAGCCCTTCGAGGTCGTCGGCCTCGCGCAGCACCTCGTGCCACTCCGAGTCCTGCTCGTCGACGCCGAGGACGGTCGCCTGCAGCGGCGTGTAGCGGGCCTTGACCAGGTGGCCGGGGCCGGGTGCGGGATCCGGTGGCAGCTGGTTGGGCACCGCGACGACCAGCGCGAAACCGCCGGTCCCCAGGCCCATGGCCAGCGCCGTGGTGTTGAGCACGACGATCTCGCCCGGCCGCGGCCGGCCGACCAGATGGTCGTAGGCCAGGGCGCGCACCTGTTCCCCGTCGACCTCGACACGCAGCTGCGTGGCGCCGGGCCAGGAGGCGTCTACTGTTTTGACAACACCGTTTCGCCAGCGGATCACGCGTTGAGACTAGCTATTGGCTAGTCTCGCGCTGGCAAGGGATTGGGGGTAGGCGTGTCGCAGGCGGCCAAGAGCGAGCGGCTGATGAACCTCGTCATCTGTTTGCTCGTCGCGCGCGGGTACGTGCCGAAGAGCCGGATCCGCGAGGTCGTCGGAGGGTACGGCGACCAGAGCGACGAGGCCTTCGAGCGTATGTTCGAGCGCGACAAGGAGGAGCTGCGCGAGGTCGGCATCCCCATCGAGACCGGCGGCTTCGACCCGCTCGGCGACGAGGAGCCCGGCTACCGCATCTTGCGGCACGAGTTCGAGCTGCCCGAGATCCGCCTGGAACCCGACGAAGCCGCCGTCGTCGGGCTGGCCGCCCGGGTCTGGCAGCACACCTACCTCTCCGAGGCCTCCAGCAACGCCGTCCTCAAGCTGCAGGCGGTCGGCGTCGAGGCCGACACCCGCTCGCTGGGCGCCGTCGAGCCGCGGGTCGGGGGAGAGGAGCCGGCGTTCTGGCCGCTCTGGGAGGCCGTGCGCGACCGCCGCCCGGTCGCCTTCCACCACCGCAAGAGCTCGACGTCCGAGCCGCTGCTGCGGCACCTGCAGCCGTGGAGCGTGCTGTCCTGGCACGGCCGCTGGTACGTCGTCGGCTTCGACACCGACCGCGAGGCGGCCCGCATGTTCCGCATGTCGCGCATCGTCGGCGACGTCCGGCCCGACGGCGACGACGGCAGCTACGAGGTCCCGGCGCCCGAGACCGTCCGCGAGGCCGCCGCCAGCCTCGCCCCGCCGGAGCGCTCGCCCGTCCTGCACGCGCTCGTCCGGGTCCGGCACGGCAGCGGGCACGGCCTGCGCCGGCGCGCTACGTTCGTAGCGACGGACGCGACGACCGGATGGGACGAGGTGACGGTGCCCTACACGAGCAACCAGGCGCTGGCCGAAGAACTGGTCAGCCACGGCGCCGACGTCGTCGCGCTGGAGCCGGTGGAGCTGCGCGACGCCGTCGTCGAGCGGCTGCGCGCCATCCTGGCGGTGCCGGCGTGACCTCGCCGAAGAAGGGCCCGGCGAAGCGGACCACCCGGAAACGGACGGCCGCGAAGACCGCCGCGCCCGCCGCCCGCCGCGCCGACAGCGCGCAGGCGCAGGTCACGCGGCTGCTGTCGATGCTGCCGTACCTGCGCTCGCACCCCAGCGCGAAGGTCTCCGAGGTGGCGGCGCTGTTCGGCGTCACCGAACGGCAGGTCATCCGCGACCTTCAGGTGCTGTGGTTCTCCGGCCTGCCCGGCCTGCAGATGGGCGACTACATCGAGGTCGACATGGAGGCGGTCGAGGGCGAGGGGATCATCAGCGTCTCCAACGCCGACTACCTCGCCCGGCCGCTGCGGCTGCGCACCGACGAGGCGGTCGCGCTGATCGTGGCGCTGCGCACGCTGGCGTCGGTGCCCGGGTCGTTCGAGCGCGGCGCCGTCGAGCGGGCCATCACCAAGCTCGAGAACGCCGCGGGGGAGGCCGCCCAGCAGGCGGCGGCGGTGCAGGTACAGGTCGACGGCGACGCCGTCGCCGACGTCGCCGCGACGGTGCGCAGCGCGCTGGACGCGAAGAATCGCCTGCACCTGTCCTACTGGGTGCCCGCCCGCGACGAGGCCACCGAGCGCGACGTCGACCCCATGCGGCTGGTCGTGGTCGACGGCCGGCTCTACCTGGAGGGCTGGTGCCATCGGGCGGAGTCGGTGCGGCTGTTCCGCCTCGACCGCGTGCTCGACGTCAAGGAGCTCGACGTCCCGGCGCAGCTGCCGAGCGAGGCGCGGCCGCGCGACCTCGACGGCGGCCTGTTCCAGCCCTCGCCCGATGACGAGTTGGTGACATTCGAGCTGACTCCGGCCGGCCGCTGGGTGGCCGACTACTACCCGTACGAGACGGCCGAGGAGCTGCCCGGCGGCGCGCTGCGGCTGCGGTTGCGCGCCCGCGACCGCGCCTGGGTGCGACGGCTGGCGCTGCGGCTGGGCAGCACCGGCCGGGTGGTGGCGCCGGCCGACCTGTCCGCCGAGGTCACCGCGGCCGCCCGCGAGGCGCTGGCCGCGTACGAGGGGTAGGGTCAGCTGTCATGTCCGCACTCGCCGCCTGGCTGTTCGTCGCCCTCGCGGTGGCGTTCGTGCTCGCGGTCGTCCTCGTCGTACGGGCCGCGTGGGTGCTGGTGCGCAAGCTCGGTGCGCTCGGCCGGGAGATGAACGCTCTGCAAGACGACCTTGACGAAACCGTAGGATCGAGGTTGAAGTAGTCCCCGGCACGACGGCGGGATGCCCGGCTTGTCGCGCATCACGGGTACCATTCGACGGGACGCCCCCGTCAGGAAGAGGTCGACCATGGGCAACATCGGCACCTGGCAACTCATCATCGTCTTGGCCATCGTGTTCCTGCTGTTCGGTGCCAAGCGGCTGCCGGAGGCTGCTCGGGGTCTGGGCCGTTCGCTGAAGATCTTCAAGACCGAGACGCAGGGTCTGATCAACAAGGACGACAAGGCCGACGACGTCACCGGCGAGGGCGCCCCGCAGGCGCAGCAGCAGGCTCCGCGCGCCGTCGAGCAGCAGGCCGCTCCCCAGCAGCAGCCGGCCCAGCAGGCCGACGACCAGCCGCGCCGCGACGCCTGACGAACACCGCAGTAGACCGACGTGGCGACAGTGATCGGCCGTCGGGGTAAGGGCTCCAAGCCGGAGCGTGACCCCGAGGGCCGCATGACCCTCACCGAACACCTGCGCGAGCTGCGCAACCGCCTGGTCAAGTCCGTGCTCGCGGTGCTGGTGTTCGCCATCCTCGGGTTCGTCTTCCGCGACCGCATCGTCGACTTCCTGGTCGATCCGTTCATGGACGCCGCGGCCGCCAGCGGCCAGGAGGCGACGCTCAACCTGCGCGAGATGATGGACCCGCTGGTGGTCCCTCTGCAGATCGCCATGCTGACCGGCATCGTCTTCGGCGCGCCGGTCTGGATCTACCAGCTGTGGGCGTTCGTCACGCCCGCGTTGTACCGCAACGAGAAGAAGTGGGCGCTGGCGGTCATCGGCGCGGCGGTGCCCATGTTCGGCCTCGGCGTCGTCCTGGCGATCTGGCTGATGCCGCGGGCGATGGAGTTCCTGCTGAACTTCACGCCGATGGACTTCACGAACATCGTCGACTTCCGCAGCTACCTCAGCTTCTCCATCAGGCTGGTGCTGGTCTTCGGCATCGGGTTCCTGCTGCCCATCTTCGTGGTCCTGCTCAACGCCACCGGCGTGCTGCGGCACGAGACGCTCAGCGCCGCCCGGCGGTGGGTCATCGTCGGCATCTTCGCCTTCGGCGCCGTCGCCACCCCCACCGGCGATCCGCTGTCGCTCATGGTCCTCTCCACGCCGATGTGGCTGTTGTTCGAGATCGCGGTGGTCGTCTGCCGCATCATGGACAAGCGCCGCGACCGCGGCGCCGGAGCGCAGCTGGCCGACGACGAGGCCACGCCGGACGACATGCTCGACCAGCTGGGCCGCGTCGACGACGATGACGACCGCCGGCGATGAGCTCGCGCTGCTGATCAACCCGTCGGCCGGCCGTGGGCGTGGCGCCCGGGCCGGTCGACGTGCGGCTCATCGGCTCACCGAGGCCGGGCTGACGGTGCGCACGCTGGCCGGCCGCGACGTCCGCGAGGCCGCCGACCTCGCCCGCGAGAGCGTCGAGGACGGCGTCCGCGCGCTCGTCGTGGTCGGCGGCGACGGCATGGTCCACCTGGGCCTGCAGGCCGTCGCGGGCACCGGTACCCCGTTCGGCGTCATTCCGGCCGGCACCGGAAACGATTTCGCCCGCGCGCTCGGCCTCCCGCTCCGCGACCCGGACGCCGCGGCGGACGTCGTCGCCGCCGGCCGGCTGCGTGAGGTCGACCTCGGCCGCACCGACGGCCAGTGGTTCGCCGGCGTCGTCGCGGCCGGGTTCGACGCCAAGGTCAACGACCGCGTCAACCGCATGCGCTGGCCGAAGGGGCCGCGCCGCTACGACCTCGCGACCTTCGCCGAGCTGGGCGTCTTCACGCCCATCGCGTACCACCTCGAGCTCGACGGCGACGTGCTCGACCTCGAGGCGATGCTGGTCGCCGTCGGCAACATCGCGTCCTACGGCGGCGGGCTGCGCATCACGCCCGGCGCGGAGCTGGACGACGGCGTGTTCGACGTCGTCGTGGTGGCGCCGGTGAGCCGGGCGACGCTGGTGCGGGCGTTCCGCCGGGTCAGGCGCGGCACCCACACGGCCTACCCGTTCGTCACCGTGCACCGGGCCCGGCGGGTCAAGCTGGACGCACCGGGCATCACCGCCTACGTCGACGGCGAACGGCTCGGCCCGCTGCCCCGCACGTTCGACGTCGTCCCGCGAGCCCAGCAGGTGTACGTACCGCCCGCCGGGTTACCGTAGCCCCATGAGTTCGCCGGCGGAACGCTACGCGGCAGCACAGCAGCGGCAACGCGATCCGTCCCCCCGGCTGCGGGAGTTCCAGGCCGGGTACGGGTTCGGGCTCGACGACTTCCAGCTGCGCGCCTGCCGCAGCGTCGAGGCCGGCCGAGGCGTGCTGGTGGCGGCGCCGACCGGGGCCGGCAAGACGCTGGTCGGCGAGTTCGCCGTGCACCTGGCCCTGGAAGAGGGCCGCAAGTGCTTCTACACGACGCCGATCAAGGCGCTGTCGAACCAGAAGTACCACGACCTCGTCGAACGCCACGGCGAGGACAAGGTCGGCCTGCTGACCGGCGACAACACCGTCAACGGCGAGGCGCCGGTGGTCGTCATGACCACCGAGGTGCTGCGGAACATGCTCTACGCCGGCTCGGCGACGCTGCACGGGCTGAGCTACGTCGTCATGGACGAGGTCCACTACCTCGCCGACCGGTTCCGCGGCGCCGTCTGGGAGGAAGTGATCATCAACCTCCCCGAGTCGGTGAGCGTCATCTCGCTGTCCGCGACGGTCTCCAACGCCGAGGAGTTCGGCGACTGGCTCACCACCGTCCGCGGCGACACCGACGTCGTCGTCGAGGAGAAGCGGCCGGTCCCGCTGTGGCAGCACGTCATGGTCGGGTCGCGGCTGTACGACCTGTTCGGGCAGGGCGAGGCCGACGGCGATGGCCGCCGGGTGGTCAGCCCCGAGCTGGTCCGGGCCGGCCGCGACGACGTCCGCGGCTCCCGGCCCGGCGGACGTGCGGGCCGCGGCGGGCGACCGCCACGCCGTCCGCGCGGCACGTACACGCCGGGCCGGGTCGAGGTGCTCGAGAAACTCGACGCCGCCGGCCTGCTGCCCGCCATCGTGTTCGTGTTCAGCCGGGCCGGCTGCGAGGCCGCCGTGCAGCAGTGCCTGAGCGCCGGCGTGCGGCTGACGTCGCCGGACGAGCGGGTCGAGATCCGGGCGCTGATCGAGGAGCGCACCACGGGCATCCCCGAGGGCGACCTGCACGTGCTCGGCTACCACGAGTGGGCCGAGGGCCTGGAGCGCGGCATCGCGGCCCACCACGCGGGCATGCTGCCGACGTTCAAGGAGGTCGTCGAGGAGCTGTTCGTCCGCGGCCTGATCCGGGCCGTGTTCGCCACCGAGACGCTGGCGCTGGGCATCAACATGCCGGCCCGCACCGTCGTGCTCGAGCGGCTGGTCAAGTGGAACGGCGAGACCCACGCCGACGTCACGCCGGGGGAGTACACCCAGCTCACCGGGCGGGCCGGGCGGCGCGGCATCGACATCGAGGGGCACGCCGTCGTGCTGTGGCAGCCCGGGTTCGATCCCACGGCCGTCGCCGGGCTGGCCTCGACCCGCACGTTCCCGCTGCGCTCGTCCTTCCGACCGTCCTACAACATGGCCGTCAACCTGGTCGGGAGCGTCGGCCGCACACCGGCACGGGAGATCCTGGAGTCGTCGTTCGCCCAGTTCCAGGCCGACCGCGCCGTCGTCGGGCTGGCCCGCCAGCTGCGCCGCGCCGAAGAGGCGCTCGACGGCTACCGCGAGGCGATGACCTGCGACAAGGGCGACTTCGAGGAGTACGCGCGGCTGCGCCAGGCGATCAAGGACCGCGAGACCCAGCTGGCCCGCGAGGGCACGGCGCAGCGCCGGGCGGCGTCCGCGGCGGCGCTGGAGAAGCTACGCCCGGGTGACGTCATCCGGGTGCCGACGGGCAAGTTCGCCGGGCTGGCGGTCGTGCTCGACCCCGGCATGCCCGGTGGCAGCCCGCACGGCGGCGACGGCCCGCGCCCGACGGTGCTGACCGAGGGCCGGCAGGTGCGCCGGCTGTCGCTGGTCGACTTCCCCAGCGCGGTCGAGCCGCTGGCGAAGCTGCGCATCCCGCGCTCGTTCAACCCGCGGGTCCCGGCGTCGCGGCGCGACCTCGCGGCGTCGCTGCGGGCCAAGGCGCCCGACGACGGCGGCCGGCAGTACCACGGGCGGCGGCGCGGCCGGTCCGCCGCGGCCGACGACGAGGAACTGGCCCGGTTGCGGCGGCAGCTGCGCGACCACCCGTGCCACCGCTGCCCCGACCGCGAGGAGCACGCCCGCTGGGCCGAGCGCTGGCTGCGGCTCCGGCGCGAGGCCGACCAGCTGCAGCGCCGGGTCGAGTCGCGCACCAACACCGTCGCCCGGCAGTTCGACCGCGTCTGCCGGGTGCTGGAGGACCTCGAGTACCTGTCCGGCGACGAGGTCACGCCGTCCGGCCGGCGGCTGGCCCGCCTCTACGGCGAGCTCGACCTGCTGGCCGCCGAGTGCATCCGGCGCGACGTGTGGGCCGGGCTCGACCCCGCCGAGCTGGCCGCCGCCGTCGCCGCGCTCACGTACGAGTCGCGGCAGCCCGACGACGCCGTCCCGCCGCGGCTGCCGCCGGGCCGGGTCCGCGAGGTGCTGGCCGAGATGGTGCGGCTGTGGGGCGACCTCGACCACGTCGAGTCCACCCACCGGCTGGACTTCCTGCGCGAGCCCGACCTGGGATTCACCCACGCCGCCTGGCGCTGGGCCAGCGGCCACCAGCTCGACTCCGTCCTGCGCGACGCCGACCTTGCCGCCGGCGACTTCGTCCGGGCCGTCCGGCAGCTGCTGGACCTCCTCGACCAGGTCGCCGACGCCGCGTCCGGCACGCCGCTGCGCGAGACCGCTCGCCTGGCGGCGGGGGCGCTGCGCCGCGGCGTGGTGGCGTACGCGACGCTGTCGGCCTGAGGAGACCGCGTGCGGCTGCTGGTGCTGGGTGGCTCGGGGTTCGTCGGACGGGCCGTCGTCGACGACGCGGTGGCGCGCGGCTGGACGGTGACGACGTTCAACCGCGGCCTGCGCGGCCTGCGCGGCGGCGCGCCGGTCGCCGGCGTCGAGACGCTGCACGGGGACCGGCTGGACCCGGCGTCGCTGTCGGTGCTGAGCGGCCGCGAGTGGGACGCCGTCGTCGACACCTGGTCGGGCATCCCACGGGCGGTCCGCGACAGCGCCCGCGTCCTACGCGGGCGCGTGGGGACGTATGCGTACGTGTCCAGCCGGTCGGTGTACGCGCCGCCGGTGCCGCCGGGCGCGGACGAGTCCGCGCCGGTGCTGCCGTCGTCGCCGGACGCCGAGGACGGCGATTACGGCGCGCAGAAGGCCGGCGGCGAGCTGGCCGCGCTCCAGGCGTTCGGCGACGACGCGCTGATCGCCCGCGCCGGGCTGATCCTCGGCCCATACGAGGACGTCGGCCGGCTGCCGTGGTGGCTGGCCCGGGCCGCGCGTGGGGGTCCGATGCTCGCGCCGGGGCCGTCCGCTCTGCCGATCCAGTACATCGATGCCCGCGACATCGCCGCCTGGCTGGTGTCGTGCGTCGCGGCCGGGACGGGCGGCGTCGTCAACACGGTCAGCCGCCCGGGCTACGCGACGATGGGATCGCTGCTGGACGCGGTGGTGACGGTGACGGGTGGGGCGGCGACGCTGCGCTGGGTGGACCCGGAGCCGATCCTGGCCGCCGGCGTCGTGCCGTGGAACGACCTGCCGGTGTGGATCCCGCCGGGGCACGAGTTCGAGACGCTCGGCCTGCACTCCGCCGACGCCTCCCGGGCCGAGGCGGCGGGGCTGCGGCCGCGGCCGATCGAGAACACCGTCGCCGACACCTGGGCGTGGCTGCGCTCGATCGGCGGGGTGGCGCCGCAGCGGCCCGACCGGCCGCCGGTCGGCCTCGATCCCGACGTCGAGGCCGCCATCCTCGCCACCCAACCACGTTGATCTTGGAGTTGTTCGGCCATCTATCGGACATATCGCCCGGTATTCGCCGAGCAACTCCAAGATCAACTTCTGAGCGGGTCGCGCTCGCTCTGGCGTCAGCTCGTCGCGTCGGCCGAGCCAGCCGCCCTCGCCCAGGAGGCCGGCGGTCTCGGCACGCGTGGCGCCGTCGAGAAGGCCGCAGCTGACGACCCGGTTCGCCAGCTCCGAGCGCCGCTCATGCGGACGCTGGGCGACCTCAGGCCGGGGCCGGGCTGAACGCGTTGAGCACGCGGTTCAGCGAGGAGTCCAGGCCCCACCGGTTGGCCAGCTCGACCAGCGCCTCAGGGTCGGCCGGCGCCGTGGGCAGCGTGTCGTCGTAGTCGGGCAGTGGCACGTCGTGGCGCACCTTGACGACGTCGGGGGCGACGAGGAGATACTCGCGCGCGTCGGCGATCTTGCGGCGCAGCGTGGGCGACAGGTCCGCCGCCGGGTCGTCGACGGCCGCCAGCAGCCCGTCGATGCTGCCGAACCGGGTGATCAGCGTGCCGGCGGTCTTGTCGCCCACGCCGGCGACGCCGGGCAGGCCGTCGCTGGGGTCGCCCCGCAGCGTCGCGAAGTCGGCGTACGAGCGGCCCGGGATGCCGTACTTCGTGGCGACCATGGTCTCGTCGACCACCTCGTGCCGGCCGACGCCGCGGGCGGTGTAGAGGATGCGCACACCCCGGGAGTCGTCGACCAGCTGGAACAGGTCGCGGTCGCCGGTGACGACGTCGACGGGGCCGGGGTCCCTGGTCGCGAGCGTGCCGATGACGTCGTCGGCCTCGAAGCCGGGCACCCCGATGTGCGCGATGCCCAGCGCCGTCAGCACCTCGAGGATGACCGGGATCTGCGCCTCCAGCGCCGCCGGGACCTCCTCGATGTTGCGGGCGGCGTTGGCCAGCCGGTGCGCCTTGTACGACGGCAGCAGCGCGACCCTGAACGCCGGGCGCCAGTCGGCGTCGAGGCAGGCCACCAGCCGGGCCGGCCGGCGGTCGGTGGTCAGCCGGGCGATGAAGTCGAGCAGCCCGCGCACCGCGTTCACCGGTGTGCCGTCGGGGGCCTTGATGGACTCGGGCACCCCGAAGAAGGCACGGAAGTACAGCGAGGCGGTGTCGAGGAGCATCAGACGGTTCTCCGGCATGGCGGTCAGCCTAGCGGGCGGCCGTCAACCACTCGGGCCGCTGATCAGTGTGCCGGTGGCGTACATGCGGTGCGATGAGCCGAACCGCGGCCAGCACGTGGTGAGCGTGATGCGCTGCTCGGTCGGCTCGGTGTCGCGCGGCTCTCCGGGCACGGGGTCGACCACCCACACGTCGGAGATGTCGATGCGGTTGCCGTCGCTGTCGCCGTCGGGGGCGTCGTCGAGCTGGTAGACGTACGTGCCGTCGGCCATCTCGATCTCGATCGTGTCGCCGACCCGCAGCTGCGGGAAGTCGGCGAACGGCTCGGCGTGCCCGGAGCGGTGCGCGGCGATGCCGACGTTGCCCAGCTCGCCGGGGTCGGCCGTGTTCGGGTAGTGGCCGGGGCCGCGCGCGAGGTCGTCGGGCTGCACGCCCTGGACGATGGTGAACTCCCAGTCGTCGCCGAAGCGGGGGATGCGCAGGATGCCGTACGCGTCGCCCTCGGCCAGCGCGTCGGGGTCGGGTGCCGGCGCGCCCTGCTCGACCTGCCCCCACTGGGCCCCGAGCTCGTCCTCGAGCGCGTCCTGCGCGCGGGCGGTCTGCAGGCCGGTGCCCCAGAGGATGTAGACGACGAAGAGCAGGACCAGCGCTCCCGCGGTGAGGAGGAGCTCGCCGATGCCCCCGATGACGACGGCCCAGGCGCTGCGGCGCGGGCGAGTGCTGACGCGCTGCTGCTGCGCGTGTCGTGGCATACCCACGACCCTAATAGGTCGCGGCTAGAGTCGACATCGTGTTGATCGCCGAGGACCTGCTGCTGCTCGCCTACGACGACGAATCCGGCAAACCCGGTATCGACTCGACCAGGCTGGAGTACGGCCTGGCCGGCGCGCTGCTGCTCGAGCTGTCGCTGTTGGGGAAGGTGGCGGTCGCCGGAGAGGGCGAGGCCGTGAAGCGCGACCGGCTCGTCGTGCGCGACACCAGCCCGGTCGGCGACGACGTCCTCGACCGTGCCCTGGCCGAGCTCGCCGACGACGAGGGCAAGAAGCCGAAGAACGTGCTCGGATCGCTGCGCAAGGGCGTGCGCGACCTTCTGCTGCGCCGCCTGGCCGAGCGGGGACTGCTGCGCGAGGAGTCCGGCACCCTGCTCGGCATCTTCCCGATCACCCGCTGGCCGGCCGCCGACGCGTCGCACGAGGCCGCCGTCCGGCAGCGGCTTCAGGACGTGCTGGTCACCGGCCTGGAGCCCGACCCGCGCACGGCGGCGCTGGTGTCGTTGCTGCTGGCCGTCGACGGCCTGCGCAAGGCCGTCCCGTCCGACGATCGCCGGGCCGTGAAGCGCCGGGCCAAGGAGATCTCCGAGGGTGCCTGGGCCGCCGACGCGGTCAAGAAGGCGGTCCAGGAGGTCCAGGCCGCGGTGACGGCGGCCATCGTGGGTGCCGGCGCGGCCGCGGCGGCCGGCGGCAGCTGACAGCGGCCGGCGGGCCGTGTGGCAGAGTTCACGCGTGACCGCCGACCTCGACGACCGCCTGGTCCGGGCCCGCGCCGCCGCTGCCGCCGTGGGCCTCGACGCCCTGCTCATCACCCCTGGTGCCGGCCTGCGCTACCTCACCGGCTACGACGCCAAGCCGCTCGAGCGGCTCACCTGCCTGGTGCTGCCGGTCGACGGGACGGCGACGCTGCTGGTGCCCGCGCTGGAGGAGCCCGCGGCGCTGGCGTCCGGTGCCGGCGAGCTGGCGCTGGAGGTGCGGTCGTGGCAGGAGACCGACGACGCCGTCGCGCTGGCCGCCGGGCTGCTGCCCGGCGCGCGCCGGGTCGGCCTGGACGACCAGATGTGGGCCGAGAAGGCGCTGCGGTTCCGGGCCGCGATGCCCGGCGCCGAGCAGGTCGCTGCCGGAGCCGTGCTGTCGGAGCTGCGCATGCGCAAGTCCGCGGCCGAGGTCGCGCTGCTGCGCGACGCCGCGGCGGCCATCGACCGCGTGCATGCCCGCATGGGCGAGTGGCTGCGGGCAGGCCGCACGGAGGCCGAGGTGGGTCGCGACATCGCGGCGGCGATCCTCGCCGAGGGTCACGTGAGCGTCGACTTCGTCATCGTCGCCTCCGGCCCCAACGGCGCCAGCCCGCACCACGAGACCAGCGACCGCGTCATCGCGGCCGGCGATCCCGTCGTCGTCGACATCGGCGGCACGACGGCGGCCGGATACTGCTCCGACTGCACGCGCACGTATGCCGTCGGCGAGCCGCCGGAGGAGTACCGGACGGCGTACGAGTCGCTGCGGCGCGCCCAGGAGGCCGCGGTCGCGCACGTCCGGCCGGGCGTCACCGCCGAGTCGGTCGACGCGGCGGCGCGGGACGTGCTCACCGAGGCGGGGCTGGGGGAGTACTTCATCCACCGCACCGGTCACGGCATCGGGCTGGAGACGCACGAGGACCCGTACATCGTCGCCGGCAACACCCTGCCGCTGGAGCCGGGCATGGCGTTCTCCGTCGAGCCGGGGTTCTACCTGGCCGGGCGGTACGGCGCGCGCATCGAGGACATCGTGGTGGCGACGGAGGACGGCGTCGAGGCGCTCAACCGGCGGCCGCACGAGCTGGTGATCCTGGATACGTGACATTGCGGACATGACGCCGAAATCGTTCCGCGCGAGCGTGTCAGTGCACCTCCACCGTCCTGACACCTTCGAGGAGCGACATGGCGCCCACTCCACCCACCGATGCCGAGCTCGACGTCATGATCCGGGCCCGGCTCGCGGCCGTCGGCATCGACCTGGACCAACTGCCGCCGGGCACGGCCGCTGACCCGGAGACCGGCGCACCCGGCCAGGCCGCCGTCCTGGCCTCGTTGCGCTCGTTCGCGCGGTCGTCGCTGGCCGAGATCAGCGCCTGGGTGCCGCCGGCACCGGCCGGCACGCCCGCCGCGCAGGCCGTCGAGCTGTCGCAGCAGGCCGCGCCGATGCTGTACCCGTCCATCAGCTCCGCGTGGAGGGAAGCGTGACCGCGGCGCCGGAGCTGGAGTCCGGCGGCCCTCAGGACGTGCACGTCGACCGCCGCTCGTTCCTCGCCCGGATGGCCGTGCTGTCCGCGGGGGCGGCGGCGGCCGGCGCGATCGGGCTGCCGCAGGTGGCCTTCGCCGGGCCGGCCACGGCGCGGTCCCGCACCGGCCCGCACCCCGACGCGTACACGTCGCCGCGGCCCGAGGCGGTGGCCGACCCGACCGAGCTGACCATCGCCGAGGCGGCGTACCTGCTGCGCGCGGGGACGCTGCGGCCGGAGGCGCTGCTCGAGGCGTACCTGGCGCGCATCGCTGCGTACGACGACGTTTACCAGGCGTTCAACCTGGTGCTCACCGAGCAGGCGGCGGCCGCGGCCCGGTCACTGCGGCGCGGCCACTACCACGGCCCGCTGCACGGGATCCCGCTGGCGATCAAGGACAACTACTACACCGCGGGCGTGCCGACGACGGCGAACTCCTACGTCTTCGCCGACTTCGTGCCGCCGTTCGACGCCACGACCGTCGCCAAGCTGACGGCGGCCGGCGGCATCGTGCTCGGCAAGACCCAGATGGGCCCGCTGGCGACGACCCGCGCGACCACGCCCGACGGCGTCGTCACGACGGTGAACGCGTGGACGCCGGAGAACCCGTCGACGAACCCGGGCGGCTCCTCGACCGGGACGGCGACCGCGGTGGCCGGCCGCCTGGCGACGTCGGGCATCGGGACGCAGACCGGCGGCTCGATCACCGCGCCGTCGAACGCGCAGAACCTCACCGGGCTGAAGCCGACGATGGGCCGGGCGTCCCTGTACGGGATCGTGCCCCTGACGTACTCGCGCGACCACCCGGGCCCGCTGGCCCGCGACGCCAAGGACGCGGCGATCATGCTGGCGGCGATGGCCGGTGAGGACGCCAACGACCCGCGCACCCAGGGGCTGCCGCCGGTGCCGGACCTCGTGGCCGCGGCGACGCCGGTGTACCGGGGCTCGCGGGTGAGACTGCGCTGGCCGACGCGGATCGGCGTCATCCCGGGGTTCCTCTCCGGGACGAGCCCGACGGCCGCCGCGCGGCGGGCGTTCCTCGACACGCTGGCCGGCGTCGAGGGCGTCACGGTGGTCGACGTGACGCTGCCGGAGGAGTGGGACCTGCTCACCGGCCGCTTCAACGACGTCCGCCTGCCGGAGCGGGCCGAGCCGTTCGTGCCGTACCTGCGCCAGGACCTGCGGCTGTTCGGGGTGTCGCTGACCAGCTGGCTGCAGGGCGCGCTCATGGGCGCCGACGAGTACGTGACCGGTCAGCGGGCCAAGCTGGTACTGCTGGACCGAGTGCTGAACGACCTGTTCGAGCAGTGCGACGTCGTGGTGCAGACGTCGCCCGTGCCGTTCGACATCATCGGGCTGCCGGAGCTGGCGCTGCCGATCGGCTTCTCCGGCGGGCTGCCGATCGGGACCATCCTGGGCGGCCGCCCGTACGCCGAGGACCGGCTGCTCGCGGTGGCGGCGGCCTACCAGGCCCTGACCGACTGGCACTGGCGCCGTCCTTCCGACCCGGTCTCGGCGGCCGGCGCTGGCAGGGCGCGGGCCCAGGCGGCAGCAGGTGTCCGGCCGCGGCTGACGGCGGCGGAGGCGGCCGAACAGTCGCAGTAGGAGGTGTGTGAAGGGAACGACTCGTTCCTTGGGTTGGTCGCGGGGTCGGGTGATCGTAGGCCTTGGCGGCGGGGTTCGCCGAGGCGTCGCGTTGGGCCGTCCCCCTGCTGCCCGATTGTCTTGGCCGCGGGCGCGCGCCTCAAGTCCGCGCGCGTCGTGGTCGGGCTTGTGCTGTGGTTGGGGCGCTTGGACTTGACCCGCGCGCCCGCGGCTCAGAACGGGCAGCTATCAGGGGGGACGGGGGGAAGAGCGGCGACGGTCGCCTCGGTCGTCGGCCCCGTTACGGTGTGGCGTTGGTGTCGTAGAGCGTCCACCTGGTGAGATTTCACCGTGATTCGGGGGCCATCACGAGGATTGCCCTAGCGTCAACACCCCTACAGGCATGGTGAAGCTCGCGGAATCCTCGTGATGTAGGCAATCGCCGATGATCATCGCCTCCACAGCCCGACAAACGGCGCGAAACGGGCACGACAAACGGCGAGGCGTGCCCACATCCTCCCCGTCCCCCTGATAGCTGCCCGTTCTTGACCGCGGACGGGTGAGTCAAGCGGTCATCGTCGCGCGAAGCGCCAATAGTCCGCTTGACGCGCCCGTTCGCGGCAAGAGAATGGGGCAGCAGGGGGACGGGGAGCCCAGCCCACGTCCCGACCCGGCGTACGCCACGCCAGCAGAGGCCCGCGCCGACCGTGTGTCACCCCAGAAGCCGGCCGCAGGTCTCTGCCGCGTGCTCCTCAGGCCGCCGGCGGGATGTTGTGGGTGTACTGGAAGACGTTGTCGGGGTCCCAGGTGCGCTTGACCTCCTGCAGCCGCTGGTAGGCGCCCTCGGAGAAGACCGACTTCACGACGTCGGGCGTCGAGCCGGGGGAGAGGAAGTTGAACGCGCTCACCGGCCGCCGGTGCTCCGTGAGCGCGGCGAACCCGTCGTCGAGCCGCTGGCGGACGGCGGCCAGCTGCTCCGGCGTGGGCGCCAGCGCGTTCGCCGCCGCGATGTACGGGGTGTCGCGGTGGGAGAGCGGGCCGTCGTGGTCTTTGGCCGCGGCGCCGCCGAGGTGGCGGATGTCGACCCCCGGCACCGGCGACCCCGGCGCGGCCAGCTCGAGCAGCGCGTCGATGGCGGCGTCGGTCAGCCCGGCCAGGCCGGTGCTGCGTCCGGCGGCCGGCATCGGGTCGGTGGGTTCGTTGCCGGAGAGCGCGGCCTCGAGGTACGTCTGCGTGCGGAAGCCGTCCATCAGCGGCTCGCCCAGCGCGGCGCGCAGCGGCTCGAGCGCGGACCCGTCGCCGCCGGCGATGGTGGCCCGGAGCATGGCGACGTGCTGGCCGCGCAGCGGCTCGGGCACCGCCGGGATGGGCGGGAACGACATGACCATGACGGCGGACGTGACGTCGTCGGAGACCTGGCCGGTCCAGTCGGCCCACGCGCGCAGCACCTCGGCCGCCCGCGCGCCCGGGTACATCATTGTGCCGTTGTGCACCGCCGGCATGTCGTACAGCTGCACCTCCAGCGAGGTGACGACGCCGAAGTTGCCGCCGCCGCCCTTGAGCGCCCACAGCAGGTCGGGGTTCTCGTCGCGGCTGGCGCGCACCAGCGAGCCGTCGGCGGTGAGGACGTCGGCGGCCACCACGCTGTCGGCGGCGAAGCCGAACCGGCGCAGCAGCAGGCCGATGCCGCCGCCGAGCGTGTAGCCGACGGCGCCGACCGTGGGTGCGGTGCCGGACAACCCGGCCAGCTGGTGCGGCGCCGCGGCCTCGAGGACGCCGCGCCAGCGGGCGCCGGCGTCGATACGGGCCACCTTGCGCTCGGCGTCGACGTCGACCCCGGTGAGCCGGGTGACGTTGAGCACCACGCCGTCGTCGTTGGGCCGCACGGCGCCGTGGCCGGAGGACTGCACGGAGAACGACACGCCGTTCTCGCGGGCCAGCCGGACCGCCGCCTGGACGTCGGCGGCGGACTCGGCCACGACGACGACCGCGGGGTGCTGGTCGATGAGCAGGTTCCACGGCCGCCGCACATCGTCGTAGCCGTCGTCGCCGGGTGCGTAGGCCCGGCCGGTGAGCGTCGAGCGGAAGCCGTCGAGGTGGATCATGAGACTCTCCATCCGGGTGCGTGATCGTGGTGCCCGAACCAGTCTGCCGGTCGGGTCCGACAACGGGACGGATGGAAGCCCGAAAGTGTGACAGTCAGCTGGTCAGCGCTGCGACGGCAAGGTCGGCGTCGGCCTCGGAGGAGTACAGGTGGAACGACACCCGCAGCCGGCCGCCGCGCACCGCCGCCCGCACGCCGGCCGCCGCCAAACGCTCCTGGGCGCCCGGCACGTCCACCGAGACGATGGCGGAGTCGCCCGGCGGCAGCCCGAGCCCGGCGCGGAACCGGTTGGCCAGGCCCACGTTCCAGTCGTGCACCGCCTCGACCGTCACCGCCTCCAGCAGCTCCAGCGCCGGCGCCGCGCCCACCCACGAGAACCAGGCCGGTGACAGATCCAGCCGGCGGGCGTCCGCGGCTAGCCGCAGCGGCGGCCCGTAGTACGAGGCGTGCGGGTCGTCGCCCGCCCACCAGCCGGCCTGTGACGGCACGACCCGCTCCCGCAGGTCCGCCGTCGTCACCAGGAACGCGGTACCGCGCGGCGAGAGCTGCCACTTGTACCCGCCGGCCACCATCGCGTCGAACCGGCGCGCGTCGACGGGCAGCCAGCCCACCGCCTGGGTCGCGTCGGCGACGGTGATCGCTCCGGCCGCCCGCGCGGCGGCCAGCACGCCGTCGAGGTCGGCGATCATCCCGCTGGCCGACTGCACGACGCTGAACGCGACGACGTCGACGTCGGGCGTGACGCGGTCCGCCAGCTGCGCGGCGGGCACCGTCCGCACCTCGACGCCACGGTGTGCCTGGGCGAGCCACGGGAAGAGCAACGACGTGAAGTCCTCCTCCGGCGCCAGCACCACGGTCCCGTCCGGCACCGAGGCCGCGAGCAGCCCGACCAGCTGCGAGACCTGGGCGCCGGTGGTGACGTCGTGCTCGTCGGCCTGCACGAGCCGCGCGAACGCCGCCCGCGCCCGCGCCGTCGACGCGCCCCAGCCCTCCCACGACACCCGCCCGTGCCGCCACTCGTCCAGCGCCTCCTGCAGCGCCGTCCACGCCGTCGACGGTGGCAGCCCGTAGCTCGCGGTGTTCAGCCAGCCAGGATCAGGGTCGAACAGCGAGCGCGCAGCGGCAAGGTCCATGCCGTCATCGTGCCAGCGTGGCGCGGACGAGGTGCGGGCCGGGCCGCCAGTAGAGTGCACCCGTGGAGGACATCGACAGGAAGATCGTGGCGTTGCTGATGCGGGACGGCCGGATGAGCTACACCGATCTCGGCAAGTCCACCGGCCTGTCCACGTCGGCCGTGCACCAGCGGGTCCGCCGGCTCGAGGAGCGCGGCGTCATCCGCGGCTACTCCGCCGTCGTCGACCACGAGGCGGTCGGGCTGCCGTTGACGGCGTTCATCTCCATCAAGCCGATCGACCCCAGCCAGCCCGACGACTCCCCGGACCGGCTGGCCGGCATCCCCGAGATCGAGGCCTGCTACTCAGTCGCCGGCGACGAGAACTACATCCTCAAGGTGCGGGTGGGCCGTCCCGCCGACCTGGAGGACCTGCTGGCCCGCATCCGGTCGTCGGCGAACGTGTCCACCCGCACCACCATCGTGCTGTCCACGGCGTACGAGAACCGCCCGATGACCGCGTGAGTCTCTAGGCCCTCACCTGGTCGCTGTCCGGCGCGGGATGATCCGCATGATCGCCGTGCCGACGGCCAGCAGGGCGAAGCCGGCCAGGATCGCCCAGATGGGGCTGATCCCCGTCTGGGCCAGGCACCCGGCACCGCCGACGCCGCCGGCGCCCACCACGCACTTGTCGTACATCGTCACCAATTCCTCTCGCGGTTCAGGATCACGTCGGCGTAGGCCTTGGCGTGCACGAGCTGGAGGAAGATGTCATACACCAGCTCGAACATCGTGGCGGCCGCCGCCATGTGCCGCCAGCCGCGGTCGCTGACGGTGACGACGCGCTCCAGGACGAAGACGCCCGTGACCGCCATCCAGACCGGCTGGAGGCTCACACCCCCGTCGACGGCGATGGCGACGGCGATGGAAGTCAGGTAGATGAACGTGACCGCGACACCGGCCATCGTCAGGAGTTGCCGGCCCCAGTAGCGCCACGTCACGGAGGTCACGCCGTACTGGAAGCAGTTCTCCACCGCGCCGCGCTTCCAGCGCAGCCGCTGCTTCCACAGGTCCCGCCACGTCGGCATGACCTCGGTCACGAGGGTGCACTCCTTCGGGCTGAGCACCTCGTAGCCCAGGTGGAGCAGCGCGAACGTGAGCTCGTTGTCCTCGGTCAGGACGGTGGTGTCATAGATGCCACCCCGCCCGTCGCCGGCCGGCACCGTGCGGTCGAGCCTCGCCCGCGACAGGTGCTTGAGCGTGCCGGCCCGCATCATCGCGGCGGTCCCGGTCACGACCAGGCACTTCCCGCCCAGGCGGCGCACGTCCCTGGCGTACCTGGCGTACTCGTTGCGCTGGAGGTACCCGACCAGCCCGGCGCCAGGCTCGCCCTGGAAGACACCACCGACCGCACCGAGCTCGGGGCGCGCGTCCATGTGCTCCAGCGCAGCCTCGACGAACTGCTCGCCGAGCTGGCTGTCCGCGTCCTGGACGAGCACGAAGTCGTGATCGCGCAGCCTGGGCAGGATGTCCGCGAGGACCTGGTTGAGCGCGCCGGCCTTCTTGTCGGTGTTCCCGACGGTCACGGCGACCTCGGCGCGCCACGCGGCCGCGACCTTCGCGGTGTCGTCGGTGCAGTTGTCGGCGATGACGATGACGCTGTCCGGCCGGCGCGTCTGGCGGCTGAGCGCGGCCAATGCCGCACCGATGCGGTGCTCTTCATTGTGCGCCGGAATGAGCACGGTGATCCGGACGTCCGGCACGCCGGCATAACGCAGGCCATTGCCCACGACGATGTATTCCCCCCGAGAATGCGGGCCGGATGCCGTGCTGAAATGCACGGCACCTCGGCCCGTTGCCCCCCTTCGCCGCCGGCATTTCCCGGCGGCCGATGTTGCCCTTCGAGGCTAACCCCGAGGGGAGAGATGCGCATCTCGAAAGTAGGGCCGCTCTTCGCGTCGCACCTGGTCACAAGGGCTTGATCGTCACCATGGGTGACGACGGGACCGGCCGAGCCCAGGAATTGCCGTCACCATGGGTGACGACAATGGAGAAAATGTGTCGGGCATCTCATTCGGCGGCCCGACTCGCTCGACGGCCGAATCCGGACATTCCGCCCGCGCCGCCTCGGAAATGATCACGTTCAGCACGGAATCTCGTGTCGCACTACGCCTGTAGGCGTGTTGATGCTCGGGTTATCCTCGTGATGCTCGCCGACGTCCGCATGATGAGATTCTTCCGGCCGACGGTGCATCACCAGGATTACCCCAGCATCACGAGGCCTGCAATCGTGGTACAGCACGAGATTCCGTGCTGAACGTGATCATTTCCGAGGCGGTCCGGGCGGGACGGCGTCAGCTGAAGGCGTTGTGGCCGGTGAGCGCCTGGCCGATGACGAGCTGGTGCACCTCGCTGGTGCCCTCGTACGTCAGCACCGACTCGAGGTTGTTGGCGTGCCGCAGCACCGGGTACTCCAGCGTGATGCCGTTGGCGCCGAGGATCGTGCGGCACTCGCGGGCGATCGCCAGGGCCTCGCGGACGTTGTTGAGCTTGCCCAGGCTGACCTGCTCGGGCCGCAGCCTGCCCTCGTCCTTCAGGCGCCCGAGGTGCAGCGCGAGCAGGTAGCCCTTCTGCAGCTCCAGCGCCATGTCGGCGACCTTGGCCTGGGTGAGCTGGAACGACGCCAGCGGCCGGTCGAACACCTCACGCGTCCCGACGTAGGACAGCGCCGTCGCGAGGCAGTCGCGGGCGGCGCCGAGCGCGCCGAATACGATGCCGAACCGGGCCTCGTTGAGGCACGACAGCGGCCCACGCAGCGACGACACCTCGGGCAGGACGGCGTCGGCCGGCAGCCGGACGCCCTCGAGCACCAGCTCGCTGGTCACCGACGCCCGCAGCGACAGCTTCTTCCCGATCTTGGGTGCGGAGAACCCGGGCGTCCCCGCCGGGACGAGGAAGCCGCGCACGGCCCCGTCGTCGACGCAGCGGGCCCAGACGACGGCGACGTCGGCGACCGAGCCGTTGGTGATCCACATCTTGGTGCCGTCGAGCACCCAGTCGTCGCCGTCGCGGCGGGCCCGGGTACGCATGCCGGCCGGGTTGGAGCCGAAGTCGGGTTCGGTCAGCCCGAAGCATCCGATGAGCGACCCCTCGGCCATGCCGGGCAGCCACTGCTGCTTCTGCTCCTCGGAGCCGAACTTCCAGATCGCGAACATCGCCAGCGACCCCTGCACCGACACCAGCGAGCGGACGCCGGAGTCGCCGGCCTCCAGCTCCATGCAGGCCAGGCCGTACGAGACGGCGTTCGTGCCGGCGCAGCCGTACCCGGTGAGGTGCATGCCGAGCAGGCCCAGCTTGCCGGCCTCCAGGGCCAGGTCGCGCACCGCCGACGACGACAGCCCGTCCTCGTACCAGTCGGCGATCGACGGGCGGACGCGGTCGTCGACGAAGTGGGCGACGGCGTCGCGCAGGTCGCGCTCCTCCTCGCTGAGCAGGTGCTCGACGCTCAGCAGCTCCAGGGGCGAGGTCATGTCACTCCTTCTCGGCCAGCTCGACGGCGGCCTTCTCGATCTGCTGCTCGCCGAGCAGCACGTGGCTCGCGGCGGTGCCCAGCGGCACGAAGCTGTCGTGGCTGGCGACCCGCGCGATGCGGCCGTCGTAGCCCGACTCCACCAGCGCGGTGACGACGCCCTCGCCGACGCCGCCGGAGTGGCGGGTCTCGTCGGCGACCAGCACCCGTCCGGTGAGGTTGGCCTCGCGGACGATGTCCTCGACCGGCAGCGGCGCCAGCCAGCGCAGGTCCAGCACCTGGGCGCTGATGCGCCGCTCGGCGAGCCTCTTCGCCACGCGCAGGCTCATCGGCACGCCGTTGCCGAACGTGACGATGGTGAGGTCCGCGCCCGCACCGTGCACGCGGGCCCGGCCGATCGGCGCGTGCTCGCCGGGGTCGGCCGCGAGCCAGCCGCCGTCGCCGTCCTCGTGCAGGTCGCGGGTGTGGTAGAGCGCGATCGGCTCGAGGAACGCCGACACCGTCCCGTCGACGGCGGCAGCGGCCAGGCAGGTGCGCAGCATGGCGGCGGCGTCGTCGCCCCGGGACGGGCAGGCCACCACCAGGCCGGGGATGTCGCGCAGGACGGCGACGCCGTTGTCGTTGTGGAAGTGCCCGCCGAAGCCGCGCTGGTAGGCCAGCCCGGCGATGCGGACGACCAGCGGGTTGCGGTACTGCCCGGTGGAGAAGAACGACAGCGACGCCGCCTCGCCGCGCAGCTGGTCCTCGGCGTTGTGCAGGTAGGCGAGGTACTGGATCTCCGGGACGGGGAGCAGCCCGGCCAGGCCGGCGCCCAGCCCGAGGCCGAGGATCGACTGCTCGTCCAGCAGCGTGTCGAAGACGCGGGCGCGGCCGTGCCGGCGGGCCAGGCCGCGGGTGACGCCGTAGACGCCGCCCTTGCGCCCGACGTCCTCGCCGAACACGACGACGCGGCGGTCGCGCTCGATCGCGGCGGACAGCGTCGCGTTGATCGACTCGGCCAGCGTGGCGGGCTGCTCGGCGCGGGACGCGTCGTACAGGCCGGCGGCGGCGCGGGCGACGGCGTCGGGCGTGCGCGGGGCGAGCGGCGCGACGATCTCCGTCGCGGAGCCGAGCGTGCGGGCGCCGCGCAGCGATTCGGCGACGGCGTCGACCTCGGCTCGGAGCACGCGGTACCGGCCGATCAGTTCGTCGGGGGTCGCGGCGCCGGCCTCGACCAGCGCGCGGGCGGTGCCGAGGATCGGGTCGCGGGCGTGGTCGGCGGCGATCTCCGTGGGCGTGCGGTAGCTGATCTCCGCGTCGGAGCCGGCGTGCCCGAGGTAGCGGACGGTGCGCAGGTGCAGGAACGCCGGCTTGCGTTGTTCGCGGACGTAGCCGGCGGCGCGCCGGGCCGCGGTGAGCGCCGTCGCCGGGTCGGCGCCGTCGGCCGACACATAGGTGAGGCCGGGCCGCGACCCGTACACCGTCTCGATCCAGCCGGCCGGGGTGGGCACTGAGATGCCGATGCCGTTGTCCTCGCAGACGAACAGCACCGGCACCGGAAGCCCCTGGAACGCCGTGTTCAGCGCGGTGTTGATGGCCCCGACGGCGGTCGAGTGATTGGCCGAGGCGTCGCCGAACGAGCAGACGACGACGGCGTCCTCCGGCCAGGTCGCCGGCACACCCAGCCGGTGCGCCCGGTGCAGCGCGACCGCCAGCCCGACCGCACGCGGCAGATGCGAGGCGATGGTCGAGGTCTGCGGGATGATCGACAGCGCGGCGTTGCCGAACACCTTGTGCCGGCCGCCGGCGATCGGCTCGTCGGCGGCGCCCATGAGGCTCTGCAGCACGTCGCGGATCGGGGTCGAGCCCGGCACCTGGGCCGCGCGCGCGGCGTAGAACCCGCCGGAGCGGTAGTGCAGCAGCGCCGGGTCGCTCGGGCGCAGCGCCGCCGCGACCAAGGCGTTCGACTCGTGCCCGGCCGACCCGATGGTGTAGAAGCCGCGCCCGGCCGCCTGCAGCTCACGAGCGACGACGTCCAGGTGCCGGCTGGTCACCTGGGCGTCGAAGACGCCGCGCAGCACCTCGGCGGAGCCGGACGCCGTCGCCGTCCGGGGCTCCAGCGACGCGATGGCGCCGAGCAGCGCCTCCTCGAGGGCGGCGGGTGTGCTCACGGCTGGTCGTCGAGCCGGAAGCCGAGGTCGGCGTCCAGGTCGGCGACGTCCATCTGGGCCTTCTGCAGCCGGCCGGAGTAGTCCCAGTTCACCGACTGCCAGCGGGTGAACTGGTCGAGCACCCACATGCCGGACTGCCGCGAGCCGTTGCCGGACTTGCCGTTGCCGCCGAACGGCAGGTGCGCCTCGGCGCCGGACGTGGAGTTGTTGATGCTCACCATGCCGGCGGAGATGCCGCGCCGGTACGCGAACGCGTCGGCCGGGTTCGTCGTGTAGATGGAGCTGGACAGGCCGTAGCCGGGCGCGTTGGCGAGGTCGATGGCCTCGTCCAGCGTCGAGTACGACGTGACGCCGACGATCGGGCCGAACGTCTCCTGGTCGAACAGCTCGTCGCCGGGGCGGACGCCGTCGACCACCACCGGGTGGTAGTAGAGACCCTTCGCGGGGTCGCCGACGAAGCCGTCGCGCGGGTTGCCGCTGGTGATGCGGCCGGTGCGGCCGTGCACGGTGTGCTGCGGCTGCACCCAGCCGAGGAACTTCTCGTACCGCTCGGCGAACTTGGCGTCGAGCAGCGGGCCCATGAGGACGTCCTGGGTCGGGTCGCCGACGGCGGCGGCGTCGACGGCCGCGGTGAACCGGCGGAGGAACTCGTCGTGCAGCGACTCGTGCACGATGACCGTGCCCAGCGACGTGCACCGCTGGCCGGCCGTGCCGAAGCCGGAGAACAGCGCGCCCTCGACGGCGAGGTCGAGGTCGGCGCTCGGCGTGACGACCAGCGGGTTCTTGCCGCCCAGCTCGAGGCAGGCCGTCTGCAGGTGCCGGCCCGTCAGCGCGCCGATCTCGCGGCCGACCTCCGACGAGCCGGTGAAGCCGACCTTGTCGATGTACCCGAGCTCCAGCGACTCCTGCAGGCCGGCGTAGGTGTCGGCGCCGTCGGCGTGGACCAGGTTGAACACGCCGTCGGGCAGCCCGCCGCCCTTGACGAACAGGTCGTGGAAGGCGTTGGAGACGACGGCGGAGTACTCGGCCGGCTTCCACACGATGGTGTTGCCGGTGAGCAGCGCCGGGACGATGTACCAGGACGGCACCGCGACCGGGAAGTTGCCGGCGGTGATGACGGCGACCGTGCCGACCGGGTTGCGGAACGTGAACAGCTGCTTGTCGGGCATCTCGCTGGGCACCGTCTGGCCGTACAGCCGGCGGCCCTCGCCGAGGAAGAAGTCGCAGGTGTCGACGATCTCGCGGACCTCGCCGAGCGCCTCGGCGTACGGCTTGCCGATCTCGCGGGTGACCAGGCGGGCCAGCGACTCGGCGTTCTCCTCGACCACCCGCCCGATGTGCGCGATGGCCCGGCCGCGGACGGGTGCCGGGACGTCGGCCCAGGCCCGCTGGGCGTTGCGGGCGACGACGGCGGCGGCGGTGAAGATGCGCCCGGGAGCCAGGCTCACCTCGCCGACGGCGTCGTCGAGGTCGGCCGGGTTCAGGCTGGCGACGGTGCGGTCGCCGGGGACGGGCTGGCCGTCGACGACCGAGGTGACGGTGCGGGTCACGGTGGATGTGCTCCTAGGTGTGCTCAGCTGACGCGGGCGAACTGACGGGCGACGGCGCGGCCGAACGCCGCGACGGCGAGGTCGATCTCATCATCGGTCACCGACAGCGCGGGACGGAAGCGGATCGCGCGCTCGCCGCTCGGCAGCGCGATGACCTGCTCGTTCTCGCGCAGATCGGTGAGGACCGCGGTGCGGACCGCGCCGTCGGGCAGGTCGGCGGCGACCATGAGGCCGCGGCCGCGCACGTTGCTGACCGCGCCGGGGGTCTCGGCCGCGACGGCGCGCAGCCCGGCGAGGAAGCGCTCGCCCTTGGTGGCGGCGGCCTCGATGAGCCCGTCTTGCTCGATGATCTCCAGCAGCCGGCGCGACCGGACCATGTCGGCCAGCCCGCCGCCCCAAGTGGAGTTGATGCGGCCGGACACGGTGAACACGTTGTCGGCGACCTCGTCGACGCGTCCGCCGGCCATGATGCCGCCGACCTGCACCTTCTTCGAGAACGCGACGACGTCGGGCTGCAGGCCGAGCTGCTGGTAGGCCCACGCCGTGCCCGTCGTGCCGGTGCCGGTCTGCACCTCGTCGACGATGAACAGCGCGTCGTGCTCGTGGACCAGGGCCTGCATGGCCTGCAGGAACTCCGGGCGCATGTGGTTGTCGCCGCCCTCGCCCTGGATCGGCTCGCAGATGAACGCGGCGATGTCGTGCGGGTGGGCCTCGAAGGCCTGGCGCGCCTGGGCCAGGGCGTGCTCCTCGGCCCGCTGGACGGCGTCGAGGTGGTCCTCGAGCGGGAACGTGACGGCCGGGACGTCGATGCGCGGCCAGTCGAATTGCGGGAACCGGGCGGTCTTGTTCGGCTCGGTGTTGGTCAGGGACATCGTGTAGCCGCTGCGGCCGTGGAACGCCTTCGTCAGGTGCATGATGCGGGTGCCGAGGCGGGGGTCGCGGCCGTGCGCCTCGTTGTGCCGGCTCTTCCAGTCGAAGGCGACCTTGAGCGCGTTCTCGACGGCCAGCGCGCCGCCCTCGACGAAGAACAGGTGCGGCAGGCGCGGGTCGCCCAGCACCCGGACGAACGTCTCGGTGAACTCGGCGAGGTGCACGGAGTAGATGTCGGGGTTGGCCGGCTTGTTGGCCGCGACCCGGCCGAGCAGCTCCATGAACGCGGGGTCGTCGACCAGTCCCGGCGGGTTGCAGCCCAGCGGCGCGGAGGCGAAGAACGTGTACATGTCCAGGTACCGCTTACCGTCGCGCGCGTCGACCAGCCAGCTGCCCTCGCTGGCGTCGGTGTCGAGGACGAGCTTGAAGCCGTCCGTGAGCAGGTGCTTGCCGAGAACCGCGTGGACCTCGTCCGCGGCGATGGTGAGCTGTTCGGCCACGATCGGTGAACCTCCTCGAAACCCGGGTACGGTGACAAGACGTCCCTCGTGAGGCTCGCCTTGGCGTAATTCTTGCGTTGATTCACCGCCAGAGCAAGAAGACATCCCGTCACGGTTCGAGCGAAGGAGCCGATTCACACGGCGCGCTGCAGCAGGACGGTGTCGAGCCAGCGGCCGTGCTTGTGGCCGACGGCGGTCAGGCGGCCGGCCTCGGCGAAGCCCAGTGCGCGGTGCAGGGCGAGCGACGGGCTCGTGCCGGCTCCGTCGTCGACGACGACGGCGACCAGCTGGCGCACGCCGGCGGCCGCACAGGCGTCGATCAGCGCCGCCATGAGCGTCCGGCCCAGGCCGCGGCCGGTGTGCGCGGGGGAGAGGTAGACGGTGTTCTCGGCGGTGTGCCGGTAGGCGGGCTTGGGCCGCCACGGAGCGGCGTAGGCGTAGCCGGCGACCGTGCCGGCGGTGTCGGCGACGAGGAACGGCAGGCCGCGGTCGTGGAGGCCGGCGAGCTTGTCCGCCCAGTCGGCGGCCGTGGGCGGCGTCTCCTCGAACGTGACGACGCTGGTCTCGACGTAGTGCGCGAAGATCGCCGCGATGGCGGGCAGGTCGGCGGATCGCGCAGGCCGGATGCTCGGGGTGGGAGATTCGCTATAGAGAACCACGCCTCATTATAGTGAATGGCATGGATCTCGTCGCGCTCGGCCGCCGCATCGCCGACGTGCGGGTGCAGCGCGGCCTGACGATGAACGCGCTCGCGGAGCGGGCCGGCGTGAGCGCCAGCATGCTGTGGTCGGTGGAGCGCGGACGCAAGGCGCCCACCGTCGTCGTGCTGGACCGGATCGCGACAGCGCTCGGCACTCCGATGTCGGCCCTGCTGGACGCCGACGACGTGCCGCGGGTGATCGTCCGCCGGGCCGCGGAGCAGGACGTCGCGGTCGCCCCGGACGGATGGCGGCGCACCATCCTGACGCCGGTGGTGCCGGGGGTGAACTTCGAGTGGGTCCGGACCGAGCTGCCGCCGCGCCGCGAGGCGCTGGAGTATCCGGCCTACGCTGCCGGGTCGCACGAGTACGTCGTGGTCGAGACCGGCCGGCTCCGGCTCGCCCTCGCCGACGACGAGCACGACCTCGCCGCCGGCGACTCGATCTACTTCGCCGCCGACGTGCCGCACGCCTACGCCAACCCGTGGGACGAGTCGTGCTCGTACCATGTGGCCGCGTTGATCATGCGGCCGCGTCGGTGACGTTGGGCCGTCCCCCTGCTGCCCATTCTCTTAGCCGCGCAACCGCGCCTCAAGCGGACCATTTGGGCGCTTCGCGCCGACGCGGATCCGCTTGACCCGCGGCTGCGCCGTGGCCCTGGGCGCTATCAGGGGGACGGGGGCAGAGCGGGCACGACTCGAGGTTCATGTGCCCGTTTCGCGCGGTTTGCCGGGCTGCAGACGCCCATGATCATCCAGGATCGTCTACATCACGAGGATTACGTGAGCTTCAACATGGCTGTAGGGGTGTTGACGCTTGGGTAATCCTCGTGATGGCTCCGGAATCACGGTGAAATCTCACCAGGCGGACGCTCAACGGCACCAACGCCACACAGAAGCCGGCCAGACGCCCCAGACGACCGTCGCCGCTCTTTCCCCGTCCCCTGATAGGTGCCCGTTCTTCGGCCGGGTGCGCGCGGGTCAAGTCCAAGGCCCCCAACCAGAAGAGAAGAGCACACAGTCAGAGGCCGCGGACTTGAGGCGCGCGTCCGCGGCCAAGAGAATGGGCAGCAGGGAGACGGCCCAACGCTCAGTCCACCGGCAGCACACGTACGTCGGCACGGTCGACCGTCTCGTCCGGCAGGGCGAACGTCAGGAGCTCCCAGCCCTCCGCTTCAACAGCCGACGTCTCGGCCGCTGACAGCGGCCGGTACGGCGTCACCGTCAGCACGCCGGCCTCCAGCCGCCACCAGCCGGCGACCTCGCCGTCGACCAGCAGGGCGTGCGGCACCACGCCGTTGCGGCGGTTCATCCGCTTGCGGTTGACGTCGTCGATGATGCGGGCGCGGTCGGCGTGTGAGCGCAGGACGTTGTCGAAGTCGGGCAGGAAGCGCACCGGCGCCGGGACGTCGGCGCCCGGCCTGGGCGCGTCAGGGAGGTCGAACAGCTCGCGGCCGGACTCGTCGCGGAAGACGCGCAGCTCCGGCCGCAGCGAGTCGACCACGCCGCGCAGCCGGGTGAGGCCGCACCACGTCTGCAGGTCGGCCACGGACGCCGGGCCGAACGCCCCCAGGTAGCGCCGGACGTACTCGGCCGGGGCCGGCGCGGGGTCGAGCGGACGGCCGACCCAGCGCTCGATGGTCGTCAGCCGGGTCTGCCCGCTCTGCCCCCACACCGCCCGCGGGGGCACCTGGACCAGCGCCAGCAGGTTCCGCGCCACGTGCGCCAGATGCGCCGGGCCGACGGACGGCCACGACGGCGCCAGCAGCGCGCCGAGCTCGGCCATCGTCCGCGGCTCGTCCTCGAGTAGGTCCCGCGCGGCCGCGGCCACGGCGTCGAGGTCGGTGCCGGCGAGCGCCTTCGCGTGCAGGGTGTTCGTGCGCAGGTCGGCGACATAGAGCGGCTGGACCCACGGCCGCATGGCCAGCGCGTCGGGCACCGACAGCAGGTGGATGGTGCCGCGCTGCACCGCGATGCGGACGACCGTGCGGTCCAGTAGGAGCCGCGCGAGGTCGTCGGGCCGGAAGCCGCGCAGCCGGGACCAGAGCTGGTAGTACGGCGAGAACGGCTGCTGGGCCTGCAGGCCGCCCAGGTGCTCGACGGTCGCGAGCACCGGGCGGTCGGCGCGGTCCAGCAGCAGCTGGCGGGCCAGCGTGGCGCGGTTGAGCTCGCGCCGGGTCAGCACGTCGGGCATGCGCCCACCCTTCCGCACCCCACCGACAACGTCACCGCAGCCCGCGGAAGAACTCGCGCAGGTCCGGGACCAGCAGGTCCGGGACCTGGTGTGCGGAGTAGTGCCCGCCGCGGTCGTACGTGTTCCACTGGACGATGCGGGCATGGTCGCGCTCGGCGAACCGGCGCATGGAGATGAAGTCGTCCTTGAACCCGGCCAGCCCGAGCGGCACGGTCGTCGGCCCGCCGGGCGCCGCGGCCCGCTTGTCCTCGTAGTAGAACCGCGCCGACGACGCCGCGGTGTTCGTGAACCAGTAGATGCTGACGTTGGTGAGGATGAAGTCGTCGCTCACCTGGCCCTCGCCGAAAAGCTGCGCGTTCCACGCCAGCTGGCCGGCGGGGGAGTCGGCCAGCGCGTGCGCCAGCGTCTGCGGCTGGCTGGCCTGCAGCTGGTTGAACGCGCCGACCTCCTCCCAGAACCACTGCAGCCGCCGCAGCCCGGCCTGCTCCTCCTCGGACAGGCCCGCCAGCTCGGCCGGGTCGCCGGACGGGAACGAGAAGACCTGCGTGACGTGCACGCCGGCGACGTGCTCGGGGTCGACCCGGCCGACCTCGGGCGAGATGATCGAGCCGCCGTCGTTGCCGTGCAGGCCGTAGCGCTCGTAGCCGAGCCGGCGCATCAGCTCCGCCCAGGCGCGGGCGATGCGGTGCCGGTCCCAGCCGCGGTCGGTCGTCGGCCCGGAGAAACCGAACCCGGGCACCGACGGGACGACCAGGTGGAACGCCGCCGACGGGTCGCCGCCATGCGCCCGCGGGTCCGACAGCGGGCCGATGACGTCGAGGAACTCGACGATCGACCCCGGCCAGCCGTGCGTCAGCAGCAGCGGGAACGCGTCGGGCTCGGGGGAGCGGACGTGCAGGAAGTGGACGGTCTGGCCGTCGATCTCGGTCGTGAACTGCGGGTGGGCGTTGAGCCGCGCCTCCCACTCTCGCCAGTCGTACCCGTCGCGCCAGCGCTCGACGAGCCGCTGGACGAAGCCGGCGGGGACGCCGTAGTCCCAGCCCGCGCCGGGCAGCTCCTGGGCGAACCGGGTCCGCTCCAGCCGGGCGCGGAGGTCGTCGAGGTCGGCCTGCGGGATGGCGATGGTGAAGGGTGTGATCTCCATGCCCGCCACGCTACGAACCAACGCGGAAGACTTCGTTCCGCATTGGCTGGCAGACTTCCAGCCATGAGGGAAACGTCGGCGCGGCTGCTGCGCCTGTTGTCGTTGTTGCAGGTCCGGCGGTCGTGGAGCGGCCCGGAGCTGGCCGACCGGCTGGACGTCACGACCCGGACCGTGCGCAACGACGTCGAGAAGCTGCGCTCGCTGGGCTATCCGGTGGAGGCGACGCCCGGAGCGGCGGGTGGATACCGGCTCGGCGCCGGGGCCGAGCTGCCGCCGCTACTGCTGGACGACGACGAGGCGGTCGCCGTCGCCGTCGGGCTGCGCACCGTGAGCGCCGTCGACGGCGTCGAGGAGACCGCCGTGCGTGCGCTGGCCAAGCTCGAGCAGGTTCTGCCGTCACGGCTGCGCCGGCGCGTCGACGCCGTCCAGCGGGCCACCGTCACCGTCCCGTACGACACCCCGGCACCCTCGGTCGACGCCGGCTTGCTGGCGACGCTGTCGCTGGCCTGCCGCGACCGCGAGCGGGTCCGGTTCCGCTACCGGACGCACGACGGCGGGCCGTCGCGCCGGGCGGTCGAGCCACTGCGGCTGGTGCGGTGGGGGCGGCGCTGGTACCTGGTCGCCTGGGACGTCGACCGCCGCGACTGGCGCACCTTCCGCGTCGACCGCATCGAGGACTGCACGCCGGTGGGAGCACGGTTCGCCGAGCGTGAGCCGCCGGCGGAGGACCTGGCGGCGTACGTGTCGGCGCGGACGTCGGCCGCGGCCTGGCGGTACCGGGCGACCGTGCGGCTGCACGCGCCGGCCGAGGCGATGCGCCGGCGGATCCCGGTGGCCGCTGGTTCGCTGACGCCGGACGGCAACGACGCCTGCCTGTTCCGGACGGGCGCCGACGCGCTCGACACGCTGGTCGTCTGGATCGGCGCGGCCGGGGTCGACTTCGACGTCCTGGACCCGCCCGAGCTGGCCGAGCACGTCGCCGAACTCGGCCGCAGGTACACCCGGGCCGGCGCCGGAGCGGCGTCGGGGAGAATCAGCGGGTGACGACGACCCTCTACCGCAACGGCCGCATCCACAGTCCCGCCGATCCGTTCGCGACCGCGATGCTGGTGGTGGACGACACCGTCGCCTGGGTGGGCGCCGAGGGCGCCGCGCAGACCCACGTCGACGCGGCCGACGAGGTCGTCGACCTGGAGGACGCGCTGGTCGCGCCCGCGTTCGTCGACGCGCACGTGCACCTCACGGAGACCGGGCTGGCCCGCGACGGCCTCGACCTCGCCGGCGTGGCCAGCCGGGCCGCCCTGCTCGACCTCGTCTCCGAGCGGGCCCGGCAACGCCCCGGCGAGGCGATCCTGGGGTTCGGCTGGGAGGAGGACGGCTGGCCCGACGGCGGGGCGCCGACGCCCGACGAGCTCGACCGCGCGGCCGACGGTGCCGCCGTCTACCTCGCCCGCCGCGACGTCCACACCGCCGCCGTGTCCGGCGCGCTGCTCGCCGCCGACCGCTCCATCGCCCGCGCCGACGGCTACGACGACGGCCTGGTCCGCCGCGACGCCCACCACCGCGCCCGCCAGGCCGCCCGGTCCGCCATCCCCGCCGGCCGGCTCGCCCGGCTGCGCGAGGAGGCGCTGCGGCACGCCGCGTCGCTGGGCATCGGCGCCGTGCACGAGATCGGCGCCCCGCACATCAGCGACCCGTCCGACTTCACCGCCGTGCTGGCGCTGGGTGCGTCGCCGGAGCTGCCGGACGTCATCGGCTACTGGGGCGCGACGGCGGTGGGCGAGGCGCAGGCGCTCGGCGCGGCCGGCGCGGCCGGCGACCTCAACGTCGACGGGTCGATCGGCTCGCGCAGCGCCCGGCTGTCCGCCCCCTACGCCGACGCCCTCGGTGAGCGCGGCCGCCTCTACCTCGACCTCGACGCCGCCACCGAGCACGTCGTCGCCTGCACCCGCGCGGGGATCCAGGCCGGCTTCCACTGCATCGGCGACGAGGCGGTGCGGATCGCCGTCGAGGCCGTCGCGGCCGCCGCGCAGGTATGCGGCCTGGCCGCCGTGGTCGGGTCGCGGCACCGGCTGGAGCACGTCGAGATGATCGACGACCTGCTGATCGCCGAGATGGCCCGGCTGGGCGTCGCGGCGAGCATGCAGCCGGCCTTCGACGCGCTGTGGGGCGGCCCGGACGGGCTGTACGCCGAGCGGCTCGGGCCGTCGCGGGGTGTGTCGCTGAACCCGTTCGCCGCGATGGCGCGGGCCGGCGTGCTGCTGGCCTTCGGGTCCGACTCGCCCGTGACGCCGCTGGCCGGCTGGGAGACCGTCCGCGCGGCGTCACAGCACCGCACGCCGTCGCAGCGGATCAGCGCCCGGGCGGCGTTCTCGGCCGCGACGCGGGGCGGCTGGCGGGCCGCGCGCGTCGAGGACGCCGGCGTGCTCGCGCCGGGCATGCGCGCGTCGTTCGCGGTGTGGGAGGTTCCGTACGAGCTGGTCGTCCAGGCGCCGGACGAGCGCGTCGCGGCGTGGTCGACCGACCCGCGCGCCGGTGTGCCGGGCCTGCCGGACCTGTCGCCCGGCGTGCCGCTGCCGCGCTGCCTGCGGACCGTGGTGCGCGGCCGGACGGTGTACGCCTCGGCCTGATCGCCCGCCGAACCCTCCCGCCGTCCGTACGCTGAGGCGTGACCCGGTGGCAGGGGTCGCAGGTTCAAATCCCTGTCAGCCGACTGTGTGATGTCTCAGGACATCGGAATGGCTCGAACCTACGGTTTGTAGGTTCGGGCCGTTCGTCATTTCCGGGTTGGTCCGGGTGGGCGGCCGGTGGGCTGGTAGATGCGGGTGGGGTCCAGGACGAGCTCGCGGAGGAGTTCGTGAGACCGCAAGCGATACTGCAGGTGTTCCTCCATCGACCTGAGCTGCCTCGCGTTGCTGTGCCGCGCGACGGTGACGCTGCCTGGCCGAAGTGATCGACCACATCGGCATTGTGCCACCGACAAGATCGGTAGCACACCCCTCAGCCGGCCTGTCGTTAGGTGGCCTGTGGCAACATGCGCCGGACGGGCGGCGTGGTGCTCACGACGGGCTGGCCTTGCATGGGGTCGACGATGTCGCCGCTCATACTCCATCGCCAGGTCACGCCGGATCCGAGGTTGGATCTCAGCGGCGAGGCGACGATGGTAGGCGGGTCCTGACCCGGGGCGCATGAGTTTCGTCAAGTGAGCGGGCCCACGTGTGGTCGCGGATTTCGGCCCCAGCCGATGGCGGCGGCTAGCGATCCGTTCGTTGCTCGGCCCGAACCCGTATGGTTGTTGCAGATAGAGCAGTTGAAGCAGATGGAGGCGTTGTGTGACGGAGATGCTGGCTCGTGACGTTGAGGCTGTGCATCGTGCTCTGGATGCTGGCGGTGACGAGGTGCAAGTATCGCTCTCGAGGGAGACGGCTGAGCTGCTCGCACGTGTGGTCGACGCGCGTGCTCGGGGCCAGCAGGTTCTCGTCACCCGGGGACATGCCGAGGTCACCCCGAGTGAGGCCGCTGAGCTGCTGGGGATGTCGCGGCCACAGGTTCGCAAGCTGATGGATCAGGGCGTGCTCGACTTCCGCAAGGTTGGTGCCCATCACCGCATCCGGGTCTCCTCGATCCGGGCGTTCCTCGACGCCGAGCGTCCGCGGCGGCGTGCAGCCTTGGAGGATCTTGCCGATCTGCAGGATGAGTTGGGTCTCACGGAGTGACTGACGATCTCGACCTGCCCGGCATGGTCCGGGTCGTGCTGGTCGACGCCAACGTCCTGTACTCGCGCGTCCTGCGTGACTACCTGCTCTACGCAGCTGATGAGGAGATCATCGCCATCGCGTGGAGCCGGCAGATTCTCGACGAGGTCACCGAACATCTGGCGGCGAACGTCGCCGGCTTCACCATCGAGTCCGGCATGCGCCTGGCTAGCGCGATGAACCGTGCGTTCCCCTATGCCGAGGTCGAGCCGACACCCGAGGATCACGAGCGGCTGTCCGAGCTGGCGCTGCCTGACGAGGACGACCGCCATGTGATCGCCGCTGCTGTAGCCGCGGAGGCCACGGTCCTGTGCACGGCGAACACGAAGGACTTCCCGGACGACGTAGCAGGGCCGCTCGGGTTCGAGGTGATGACGCCCGATGCGCTGTTGAGCATCCTGATCGCCGAGTACCCGGTCCAGATGCTTGCCGCACATGCGACCGCCGCTGCCCAGTTGCGCGGCGCCACGGACCCATCGACCATCGCCGCGCTGGAGCGTGCCGGCGCCCCGATCGCGGCCGCCAGAATGGTCCCTCTGCTGGAGTCGGCCGGCATAGCTCTCGACTGAGACGACGCCCCACCGGCTCCACCGCTTACCCATCGCAAACAACCCGTGCCGACCCTCGGAGACCCGATACAGTCGGAGATCGAGAACCACCCGGTTCCCAGCAAACAGCAGGGGATCCGCAAGCTTCTGAGATGACCGTAAAGCTGCTCTGACCAGCGGTTTTGTCCAGGAGGGATCCATGCAGATCGACAACGAGTTCACCGTGAGCGTTCCCGTCGACGAGGCCTGGGCGGTCCTCACCGACCTCGAGGGCATCGCGCCGTGCATGCCGGGCGCTCAGCTCACCGGCCGCGACGGCGACGTCTATCGCGGACGGGTGCGGATCAAGGTCGGGCCGGTCGTGTCCGAGTACGCCGGCACCGCCACGTTCGCCGAGAAGGACGACGCCCGGCACCGTGCCGTCATCAGCGCCTCCGGCCGCGACTCGCGCGGGGCCGGCAACGCCTCGGCCCAGATCGTCGCGCAGCTGCGGCCCGACGGCGACCGCACCGTCGTCACTGTCGACACCGACCTGCACATCACCGGCCGCATCGCTCAGCTGGGCCGCGGCATGATCAAGGAGGTGTCGACCAAGCTGCTCGGCCAGTTCGCCGACTGCCTCGAGAGCAAGCTCGCCGGGTCCGCCGCGCCGGCGGCGGAGACGACGGCCGCGGCGGCGCCCGCCGGGGAGGCCGCGCCCGCACCCGCACCGGAAGCGC
>NZ_QUAL01000191.1 GCF_003579925.1 Jiangella rhizosphaerae
GCGCGCGTGGCCGTCGGCACGATGCCGGCTCCATCGCGAACGCCAGCGACCTTCCCACCGGCACGACCAACGTCGGCTCACACTCCTGGTGCCAGTTGTACGGCCACTTCTCAGTGGGACGGGTGAGTAGGGCGACGGCAGGACACAGGGGAGTCGTCGTCGATGGGCACGGTCGTCGGCGATGGCGGGTGTCGTGTTCTATGCGCCGCTTCGGGTGTAGAGACGCACCTCACTCGCGTCGGGACCGGTTCGAGACCAGATCGACGCTCTGACGTGGTCCTGCCGCGGGTGAGGTGCACCCGCGCCGGGTGAGGAACTGTGTCGCCGGCGCCGCACTGCCCGCGCCCGGTCACGAGCCCGCGAGCTCCAGGTCGTCCCGGGCTATGACGTTCAGCAGCCGCTCGCCGGCCAGGTAGCGCTCGAGGTTGCGGGTGAACAGGTCCCAGATGCGCTCGACGAACCAGGTGCTGGAGTTGGAGCCGGAGATGTGCGAGGTGACGATGACGTTCGGCAGGTCGAAGAACGGGTCGTCGGGCGGCATCGGCTGCCGGTAGTGGTCGTCCAGCGCGGCGCCGGCGATGGTCCCGTCGCGCAGCGCGGCCAGCAGCGCTGCCTCGTCGACCACGCCCGCGCGCGCCGGGTTGAGCAGCACCGCGTGCGGCGGCAGCAGCCGCAGCGCCGCGGCGTCGACCCAGCCGCGGGTGGTGCTGGTCACCGGCGTCGTGACGGCCAGGTAGTCGAGCCCGGCGAGGAACTCGTCGCGCTGCTCCGGCGTGAAGCTGCGGTCGGGCACCGGGACGGAGCCGGCCGGCCGGTCCAGGGGGTCGTAGCGCAGCTCGCGGGCGCCGGGACGGAACCGCGAGCACGCCCAGACCTCGAGCCCGAGCGCCCGGCACAGCCGGGCCAGCTCGTGGCCGATGTTGCCGTAGCCGAGGATGCCGACCCGGCGGCCGCGCAGCTCGGCCTGGAACCGGGCGTCGCGGTCCCACCGGTGCTCGCGCTGCGCGGCGAGCATGCCGGGCAGGTCGCGGGCGAACGCCAGCATCATCATGACGCACCACTCGGCGATCGGGATGTCGTTGACGCCGCTGGCGTTGGCGACGACGGCGTCGCGCGGCAGCCTCAGGCCGTTGAGCTGCGAGTATCCGTGCGAGCCGAGCTGCAGCCAGCGCAGCTCGCGCAGCTGCTCGACGTTGGCCGGGCACAGGTCGGCGAACAGCACGGTCACGTCGCGGAGCTGTGCCTCGGGCAGCACGGCGTCCGGCCCGAACGGCTCGACCACCTCGACGACGGCGTCCGGTGCGATGCGGCGGACGCGGTCCAGGCCGGCGTCGAGGACGGGCTGGGCCACCAGGATGCGTTCGGTGCGTGCGCGGCTCTCCACGGGTCAGCTCCGCAGTTCCTTGCCGGGGACGCTGGCGAACTCCTCCATGCCGGGCCGGAACGGGAACCGCTCCTTGAGCTCGTCGGTCAGGGTGACGCCCAGCCCTGGCGCCGTGGGCGGCAGCACATAGCCGTCCTCGATGACGAGGGTGTCGCCCCACACGGCGGTGTGCAGCTCGCCGGGGTCGGGCGCCATCTCGACCATGAGCGTCGACGGCGACGCGAACGCGGCGTGCACGTTCTGCAGGAAGCCGCCGCCGGCGCTCCAGGCGTGCGAGACGACGTGCCGGCCCTGCGCCGCGGCCAGCTCGCCCACCTGGACGAACTCCGTCATGCTCAGCAGCGCCGCGTCGGGCTGCGCGATGGCGAACGCGCCCCGGTTCATCCAGAGCCGGAACTCGTCGTAGGAGAACAGCTGCTCGCCGCCGGCGATCGGCACCGGCGACTGGCTGGTCAGCTCCGCGTACTCGTCGGGGTCCTCGTAGGCCAGCGGCTCCTCGAAGAACGCCGGCCGGTACGGCGCCGCGGCCGCCATGACCGCCCGCGCGGTGTCGAGGTCCCAGCGGTGCACGCCGGTGCGGTGGCCCATGTGGCCGTCGAGCATGATCCCGAAATCCGGGCCGAGGTGGCCGCGCATCAGCGCCAGCTTCTCCGCCTCGAACTCGGCGGCGGCCTGCGGGCCGGGTGCCGGCAGGATCTCCCGGCGCCCGGACATCTCCAGGTAGCCGGTGGCCACCTTGAGCGCGGTGAAGCCCAGCTCGGCGTAGCGGTCCAGCTTGCGCTTCAGCTCGTCTGGCGGCCACGGCGACGGGCCGCCGGTGGCGTAGGCGCGCAGCCGGTCGTGCTTGCGCCCGCCGAGCAGCTCGTGCACGGGCACGCCGGCGGCCTGCCCGGCGAGGTCCCACAGCGCGGCCTCGACGCCGGACAGCACCGCCGCCCCGGCGCCCACGCGGCACCAGAAGCCCAGGCAGCGGCGCATCCGCGTGCTCAGGACCGCGGGGTCGGTGGTGCCGCCGTCGACGAGGATCGGCCGCACGTAGTCGACCACGTGCGGGACCACCTCGGGGAAGAAGTAGCCCAGATAGGTCTCGCCGACGCCGACCAGGCCGACATCGGTGCGCACCTCCACGAACGCGGCGGTGCGCCACTTCTTGGCGAACGTGATGTACGGGTCGTTGCTGGACGGACCGGTGAGCAACACGGTCGCGACGTCGGTGATCCGCATCCGGCCATGGTTTGTGAAACAGCGTTTCACGTCAAGGTGAAGCGCCCACCGCCGCACACCACTCGGAGACATGGCCGGCGGCGCCGGCGGGGACGACGTCGCGGTCGCGCAGCAGCACGGAGATCCGGTCGCCGCGCGCCGCGCAGGCCGCGTCGAACGCGGCCCGGCCGTTGTCGGTGTACTCGATCTCGATGACGCGGTCCCCGTACACGTCGGTGTAGGCGTCGCACTCGTCGTGGGCCTCGCACTCCTCGGCAATCGCGAAGTCGAGGTCCGCGGCGTCGCGGCCGGCGTCGCCCAGCTCCGGCGTGTTCTTCTGGGCGATCGCCAGGCCGAGGTCGTGCGCGGCGCCGGCCAGCAGTGCCGCGAACGCGACGTTGCCGGCCTCGTCCAGCAGGCCGTGCGACCGGGTCCAGGAGTCGAGGTTGTCCGGTTCGACGGCGTCGAAGCCGGCCTCCGCGCAGCGGGCGAGGTCGCGGCCGGCGAGCTCGGCGAGCGCGGCCCGGTTCGCCTCGGTCGACGTGTCCAGCAGCACCTCGTCCGGCCAGTCCAGGTCGGCGACCAGCTCGCCGTCGTGGCGGAGCAGCAGCTCGTCGTGCTCGGCCAGCCACCACTCGAGCGTGCCGGGCTGGGTCTGGAACGCGTTCACGTAGCAGATGCCGTACCGGCCGGGCGCGGGCTGCGCGGAGACGTCGCGGATCACGATCTCGGCCTCGCCGGCCGGGGGATAGGCGCCGCCGAGCTGGTAGTCGACCCGCCCGCCGGCCGGCGGGAGGACGATCCCGCCGCGGTCGCCGCCGCCGTCGTCGCCGGCTCCGCACGCGGCCAGCAGCACGAGCGTGGCCGCGGCCACCGGTGGACGGCGCATCGGGGTCAGTATGCCCGCACGCCGATCATCCGACAGCTGCGGCCGGTGGCCGGCGGTTCCTGGCGCCGTCAGGGCCGGTCGACGAGGTCGGCGGCGAGAAGGTCCATGAGCAGCCCGTCGTGCCAGGCGCCGTCCGGGCCGCGCTCGTACTGGCGCATGACGCCGACAGGCCGGAAGCCGACCTTGGCGTAGCAGGCGATGGCCGCGGCGTTGTCGGCCGCGGGGTCGATGACCAGCCGGTGGTGCCCGTGGTCGTCGAGCAGGTGCCGGGCGAGGGTGCGCACCGCGTCCGTGCCGTAGCCGCGGCCGTGGTGCGCGGGGTCGACGTAGATGTCGATGCTGGCGTGCCGGTACTGGGGGTCGTGCTCGGCGGCCCACTGGATCGCGCCGACGACGTGACCGCCGGCCTCGATGACGTACAGGTGCAGGTCGCCGTCGGCGAGGTCGGCGGCCACCTCGCGGGCGAGGTCCTCGCCGCCGCCCCAGCGGTGGTGCACCTCGGGCGTCGAGCGGATGGCGACCAGCCGCGGGACGTCCGTGGACGCCGCCGGCCGCAGCGTCACGCGGGCCCCCGTGAGCACGGTCATGCCCGGACGATACCGGCCGGCGCTCGCAACGCGGGATGTTAGGGTGCTTCCGGAAATGAGTGTGATTCTCGTTAGAAAGAGGCCCATGCGCACCGCGCCCGACGCCGCACCCGTCATCGCATCGGCCGCTCCGGGACGCCGCTCCGCCGGGCTGGTGGTCGTCACCATCGGGCTGACCGTCGTGCTGCTGGCGTCGGTGCTGGTCGCGATCGGCGTGGGTGCGGCGGGCATCGCTCCGGCTGACACGGCGCGCTACCTGTGGGCGGCGCTGACCGGCGGCTCGATCGGCGCCGACGAGGCGACGGCCTACCAGATCGTCTGGCAGATCCGGACCCCGCGCGTGCTGCTGGCGGCCGTCGTCGGGGCGGGGCTGGCGCTGGTGGGCGTCGCCGTGCAGGCGATGGTCCGCAACGCGCTGGCCGATCCGTTCGTCCTCGGGGTGTCGTCGGGTGCGTCGGTCGGGGCCGTCGCCGTGATCGTCACCGGCGGGCTGGCCGCCCTCGGCAGCTACGCGGTGTCGGCCGGGGCGTTCCTGGGCGCGCTGCTGGCGTCGGTGCTCGTCTACGTCGCGGCCACCGGGCGGGCCGGCATGAGCCCGCTGCGGCTCGTCCTCACCGGCGTCGCGATGTCGTTCGGGTTCCAGGCCGTGATGAGCGTCATCGTCTACTTCGCCCCCGACGGCGAGGCCACCAGCACGGTGCTGTTCTGGACGATGGGCAGCTTCGGCGCGGCGACGTGGGGCTCGCTGCCGGTCGTCGCGGTGGCCGTGGCCGTCGCCGTCGTGGCGCTGCGCCGCTCCGGCCGGCTGCTCGACGTGCTCGCGCTCGGCGATGAGACCGCCGCCAGCCTAGGCGTCGACGCCGGCCGGGTGCGGCGCGGACTGTTCCTGCTGTCGTCGGTCGTGACCGGCGCGATGGTGGCGGTGAGCGGGGCGATCGGCTTCGTGGGCCTGATCCTGCCGCACCTGGTGCGCATGGTGGTCGGCGCGGGGCACGCGCGGGTGTTCGCGGTCGCGCCGCCGGCCGGGGCGATCTTCATGGTCTGGGTCGACGTCGCCGCGCGGACGGTGGTGGCGCCGCGGGAGCTGCCGCTCGGCGTCATCACCGCGCTGGTCGGCGTGCCGGTGTTCGTCGCGCTGATGCGCCGCCGCGGCTACCTGTTCGCGGGACGGTGACATGGACCTCCGGCTCGACGGGCTCACCGTCACCATCGACGGCGCCGACCTCGTGCGCGACCTCAGCCTCGATGTGGCCGACGGCGCCGTCGTCGGCCTGATCGGCCCCAATGGCAGCGGCAAGTCGACGGCGCTGCGCTGCGTGTACCGCGCGCTCCGGCCGACGCACGGCACGGTGTGGATCGGCGGCGACGACCTCGCCGGGCTGGGCCGCCGCGACGGCGCCCGGCGCGTCGCCGCCCTCACCCAGCAGGGCGGCAGCGACCTGGACTTCACCGTCGAGGAGGTCGTCGCGCTCGGACGGGCGCCGCACAAGCACGGCAACGAGCCGCTCACCGCCCGCGAGCACGAGCTGTGCCGCCGGGCGATGGAGCGGCTGGACCTGCTGCACCTCGCCGGCCGCGGCGTGCTGTCGCTCTCCGGCGGCGAGCGGCAGCGGGTGCTGGTGGCGCGGGCGCTGGTCCAGGAGCCGCGGGTGCTCGTGCTGGACGAGCCGACGAACCATCTGGACGTCCGGCACCAGATCGAGCTGCTGGCCATGCTCCGCGGCGCCGACCTGACGGTGCTCGTCGTCCTGCACGACCTCAACCTCGCCGCCGCCGTCTGCGACCGGCTCGGCGTGCTGTCCGGCGGCCGGCTCGTCGCCGCGGGCCCGCCGGCCGACGTGCTCACCGAGGCGCTGGTCCGCGACGTGTTCGGCGTGGCGGCGACGGTCGTCCCGCATCCGCTGTCCGGCGCGCCGCAGCTGCTCTACACCGTCACCGACACGACACCGGAAGGAACACCGAGATGACGACCCCGCACCGACGTTCCCTGCTCGCGCTCACCGCCGGCGCGCTCACCCTGTCCGCGTGCGGCGCCGAGGTCGAGTCGTCCTCCGGGACGCGAACGGTGACGGTCGACCGCTGCGGCGAGCCGGTCGAGTACACGACGCCGCAACGCGCCGTCGCCTACGAGGGCGGCAGCGCGGACAAGCTGTTCGCGCTCGGTCTCACCGACCACGTGCACGGCTACGTCATGCCGCCGGCCAATCCGCCGGTCGAGGAGTCGCCCTGGGCGTCGGAGTACGCCGAGGTGGAGTTCCTCAGCGACGACCTGCTCAACCGGGAGCTGGTCGTCGACGCCGACGCGGACCTCGTCGTGGCCGGCTGGAACTCCGGCTTCAGCGACCAGCGCGGCATCACCCCGGAGATCCTCGACGGCCTGGGGATCCAGAGCTTCATGCACACCGAGTCCTGTTTCAACTACCCGGGGTTTCCCGAGCACGTCGACCCGTTCGAGGCGCTCTTCACCGACCTCGAGCGGCTCGGCCGGATCTTCGGCGTGGAGGACCGGGCCGCCGAGCTCGTCGCGGAGTACCGCGACCGTGTCGAGACGGTGCGGAAGAACGCGCCGGCGGGCGAGCCGGTCCCGGTGTTCCTCTACGACTCCGGCACCGACCAGCCGTTCACGGCCGGCAACCAGGTGCCGCCGAACGAGATCATCGAGTTCGCCGGCGGCCGCAACGTCTTCGCCGGCCTCGACGCCCGGTGGACGCAGGTGAGCTGGGAGGCCGTCGTCCAGGCCGCGCCCGAGGTGATCATCATCCTCGACTACGGCGACCAGCCGGCCCAGGAGAAGATCGACTTCCTCGAGTCGTCGCCGATCACCAGCGGCCTGCCGGCCGTCGTCCAGGACAACTACTACGTCCTCGACTACAACGAGGGCATCAGCGGGCCGCGCAACATCGACGGCCTGGAGGGGTTCGCCGAGTACCTGCGGACGCTGGAGCGCTGAGCTCAGCGGCCGAACCGCCGCGTCGTCGGGACCAGCGCCGCGGCCGCCGGCGCGGCGAAGCAGGCGCCGACGCAGACCGCCAGCACGGCCGTGGTCCCGGCGACGTCCATCGCCGGGGCGAACAGCGCCAGCCCGACCGGCGCCAGGCCGTACGAGGCGAGGAAGTCCAGCGACGACACCCGGGCCAGCTTGGACGGCTCGACCTCGCGCTGGGTCGCGGTGAACCAGAGGACGTTGAACACCTCGATGCCCAGTCCGGCCACGACGTACGCGGCCACGACCGCGGCCGGCGGGACCGGCGCGAGCAGGCTCAGCGGGACGAGGCCGTAGCAGGCCAGCGCCGCCAGCGCGATCCAGCCGGGCGCCCGCGGCCGCCAGCGCGCGACGAGCACCGCGCCGGCCAGCGCCCCGGCGGTGTACGCGGTCAGCGCTGCGGCCAGCACCACCTCCGTCTCATAGCGATCGCGGCTGACCAGCGGCAACGCCACTCCGCTCGCGGAGTACCCGGTGGCGATGACCGTGGTCAGCGCGCCCAGTCCGGCGAGGAACCACGGGTGGCGGCGGGCCTCGCGGACACCGTCGGCGAACTCGCGCAGCATCGACGCCCGGGGTCCCCGGGCGCCGTCGGTACCCATCGTGCCGCGGGGCGGCAACAGCGCCGCTGTCAGCCAGAGCACCCCCGTGGCCAGCAGCAGTGCGCCCGGCCCCGTGACAGCCGCGGCGATCGCCGTCAGCCCTGGGGCGACCAGCGTCGTGACCCGCACCGCGAGGCTCATGGCGGCGTTGGCCCGCTGCCGGCGCTCAGGCTCCACCACCTCGGCGGTCAGCGCCTGGAACGCGGGCCGGCAGGCGCCCTGGCCGGCCCCGGCGACGGCGGCGCCGGCCAGCAACAGGGCCTTGGACCCGCCGAGTCCGGCCGCCATCACCGGGCAGGCGGCCGCGGCGGCCAGCCCGGACCAGAGCACCACGCCGCGGCGCGAGTGCCGGTCGGCCAGCACGCCGCCGGCCGGCACCGCGGCAAGAAAGCCCGCGGTCCGCACGCCGAGCGCCAGGCCGAGCTCGGTGCCGGTCAGCGTCCGGTCCAGCACGGCCAGCCCGAGCACGAACGGCAGCGCCCAGGTGGCCAGCCCGGACGCGGTCGTGGCGATCCACAGCCGGACGAACGCGCGGTCGCGCAGCACCGGTCGTCCCTTCAGCGGCGGCTAAGAATGAGAACGATTACTATATCGTCCTCATCCGCCGCGTCGGGATCAGACCACGCCGGCGCGGATCTCGTCGTACAGGCGGGACGGGTCGTCGGCCAGCGACCGCTTGACGTGCGCGCTCCAGGCGTCGGCCAGGACCTCGACGGCGCCGGCCTCGAGGCCGTCGAGGCCGGCCCGGACCGCGTCGGCCGGGTCGCCCTTGGGGCCGTCGTAGGCGGCGCTGAACTCGGTGTCGACGGCGCCGAGATGCAGCGCCGTCACCTGCGTGCCCTGGCCGGCCAGCTCCAGCCGGGCGCCGTTGGTGAGCGCCCACTGGGCGGCCTTGGCGGCGTGGTAGCCGTTGGTGCCCGGGTAGGCGAACCAGGACTGCGCGGACAGGACGTTGAGGATGGCGCCGCCGCCGTTCGCGGCCAGCACCGGGGCGAACGCCCGGACCATGCCGAGCGTGCCCCAGAAGTTGGTCTCCATCTCACGGCGGATCGCGTCGAGGTCGCTGGTCAGGAGGTTCGTCCAGGCGCTGATGCCGGCGTTGTTGACCACCAGCGTCACGTCGCCGGCCCGGGCCGCGGCGGCGCGGACGGCGGCGTCGTCGGTGATGTCGAGGCGCAGCGGGACGACGCCTGGCAGGTCGACGGACTCCGGGCGGCGTGCGGCGGCGTAGACGCGGGCCGCGCCGCGCCGCAGGAGCTGTTCGGCGAAGTGCCGGCCGAGGCCGCGGTTGGCGCCGGTGACCAGCGCCACCGCGCCGTCGAGGGGAAAGGTGTGATCCATGTGTGGCAGGCTAGAACCTGACGCTGACGTCAGAGTCAAGTCTTCGTGCGAGGAGGACGAGGTGCGCATCGGTGAGGTGGCGCGGCGCTCCGGGGTGAGCGTGCGCGCGCTGCGCTACTACGAGCAGCAGGGCCTGCTCACCTCCGGGCGGACGCCCGGAGGGCAGCGCGAGTACGACGACGACGCCGTCGACCGCGTGCGGTTCTTCCAGCAGCTCTACGCGGCCGGGCTGTCCAGCCGCCGCATCGCCGAGCTGCTGCCCTGCGTCGACACCGGCACCACCACTGCCGGCCAGCGCGCCATGCTCGACGCCGAGCGGGCCCGCATCGCCGGTCGCATCGCCGCGCTGCGGACGGCCCTCGACCGCCTCGACGAGCTCATCGCCGCCGCCGACGCCCGCCGCGCCTGACCGCAAGGGATGATGGTGTCGGCGAGCGTCCGCCGCGGGCGCCGGAGCGAGGAGGGTTGATGTCGGGGTGCTGCGCGCCGTCGGCCGGTCACGAGGGCTCGGCGGCCCCGGTGGAGTTGCCGTTCGTGCCACCGGCCCGGGACGCCAAGGACGTGGCGCGGGGGATGGTGCGCATCCCCGGCGGGCAGTTCTGGATGGGCGGCGACGACCCCGACGCGTTCCCCGACGACGGTGAGGGGCCGGTGCGGGCGGTGACGGTGTCGCCGTTCCTCATCGACGCCACGACGGTCACCAACCGGCAGTTCGCCGCGTTCGTGAAGGCGACCGGGTACGTCACCGAGGCGGAGCGGTTCGGCTGGTCGTTCGTGTTCGGCCTGTTCATCGGGCCCGAGCAGGCCCGGCACGTGATGGACGCGACGGTGCCGGCCGCGCCGTGGTGGCGGGCGGTGCAGGGCGCTTACTGGAGGGCGCCGGAAGGGCCTGGGTCCGACGTCGCGACGCGGCCGCAGCACCCGGTGGTGCACGTGTCGTGGAACGACGCCGCCGCCTACGCCGCATGGGCGGGGAAGCGGCTGCCCACCGAGGCCGAGTGGGAGCTGGCGGCGCGCGGCGGGCTGGAGCGGGCGAAGTACGCCTGGGGCGACGAGCTGGTGCCGAGGAACCGGTGGCGGTGCAACATCTGGCAGGGCCGGTTCCCGACGCTGAACACCGGCGACGACGGCCACGCCGGGACCGCGCCGGTGAAGTCGTACCCGCCCAACGGCTACGGGCTGTACGAGGTCGCCGGCAACGTGTGGGAGTGGTGCCAGGACTGGTGGTCCACCACTTGGCACGCCGAGGAGCGGCCCGAGACCCGCAACGACCCGCAGGGACCGCCGTCAGGGGAGGCGCGGGTGACCCGCGGCGGGAGCCACCTGTGCCACGACTCCTATTGCAACCGCTACCGTGTCGCCGCTCGCACCAGCAACACCCCGGACAGCTCCACCGGCAACATCGGCTTCCGCTGCGCCGCCGACCTCCCGCGATGAGCTGATGCCCCGTCCCCGTGCCGCCGTCATCGTCGCGGTCCGGGGCCGCCGGCGGGCCGCACGAGGTCGTTGGCCGTGCGCAGGACGCCCGGGCCGGTGAGAGCGGCGGGATCGAGGTCCGCCGCGCTCGTCACCCGGATCGAGCAGCGCTCACCGGCGAGCAGCGTCACCAGGCCGGTGTCGACGACGGCGGCGGGGTCGACCTTGTCGGCGAGCAGCGTCACATCCTTGACCAGCGACGTCGCCGCGACGTCCACGACGTAGCCGCCGTCGGCGCGCCGGGCCGTGGCGGTGAACGGGCGGGGCTCGAGGGCCAGCCGCGGGTCCTCGGCACCGTAGTACAGGGCGCGCTCGCCGGTGGAGAGGTCGGCGACCAGCAGCTGCGTCGCCGGGTCGGTCAGCGCCAGTCGCACGTCGTCGAGCGGGACGGTCGTCGCCGCCCGCGGCTGCAGTCCGAGCGTGCCCTCCCAGCGGCCGAGCTCGTCGCCGTGGACGGTGATCCGGCGGACGGTGAGGCCGGCCGACCAGGGTTCGGGCCGGTCGTTGTGGACGGCCAGCAGCGGCGCGCCACCGTCGCCGGGCTGGACGCTGACGAAGCGGTCGGCGGCGGCCTCGCGCAGCGCGAACCACACCGGCTTGCGGACGCCGTGGCTGTCGACGACGGCCCAGGAGATGACCGGCCAGCAGTCGTTGAGCTGCCAGAGGATCCAGCCGCTGTTGTGCGGGACGAGCGAGCGGAAGTGCGCGATGCCGCAGCGGATGGCACGCGCCTGGTTCAGCTGGGTGGCCCAGTGCCAGTCCTCGAACGTCTCCGGCGGCGGCAGGTGCTCGCCCAGGCCGCGCTCGAGCTTGCCGTTGCCGTCGTTGGCCTTCTGATGGGTCAGCAGCTGGGGGCCGTACGGGTCGAGCGGGTCGTCGTGAACGACGGCGCGCAGCGTGGACCACGCGGGCGGCCCCTGGAACCCGAACTCGGAGACGAACCGCGGCCGGTAGTCGCGGTAGTGGACGTAGTCGCGGGTGTTCCACACGTCCCAGATGTGCATGGTGCCGTGGGCGTCGTCGTTCGGATGGCGGTACGGCGTGACGGAGTACGGGCTGCCGTCGGCGTACGGGGTTCCCGGCGCCAGCTCGGCCACCAGCCGCGGGAACAGCTCGGTGTAGTAGCCCTCGCCCCAGCTCAGGCCGCCGAGCCGGCTGCGCCAGCCCCAGTCGGCATAGCCCCAGAGGTTCTCGTTGCCGCCGTTCCACACCACCAGGCTCGGGTGCGCCGCCAGCCGGGTGATCGCCTCGCGGGCCTCGGCCTCGAACTCGCCGCGCAGCGGCTCGTCCTCGCTGTACGCGGCGCAGGCGAGCAGGAAGTCCTGCCAGACCAGCAGGCCGAGCTCGTCGCACAGGTCGTAGAAGTCCTCGCTCTCGTAGGCGCCGCCGCCCCAGACGCGGATCAGGTTGAGACCGGCGTCGACGGCGTCGCGCAGCGACGCGGCCAGCCGCTCGCGGGTCACGCGGGGAAGGAAGGGGTCGGCGGGGATCCAGTTCGCGCCCCGCACGTACACGTCGGCGCCGTTCACCCGCAGCACGAACGGCGTGCCGGCCTCGTCCGGCGTCGTGTCGACCTCGACGGTGCGGAACCCGATCGCCCGCCGCCAGGCGCCGCTGCCGCCGTCCAGCCGCACCGTCACCGGGTAACGATGCTGCTCGCCGCGGCCGCGCGGCTGCCAGAGCCGCACCTCGGGCACCACCAGCTCCAGCCGGGCCTCCCGGACGGGCCGGGTCAGCGACAGCTCAGCCGCGACGCCGGCCACTTCGGCCCGCAGGACGGGCGCCACCCGCCGGGTGCCCCACTCGATCTCGGCGACGACGGTCAGCAGCCCGTAGCCGCCCGCCACCCGGGTCTCCGGTCGCACGCTCGCCAGCCGGGCGCCCGACCACGACTCCAGCCGCAGCCCCTGCCAGATGCCCGCCGTCGCGACGTCGGGTCCCCAGTCCCAGCCGAAGTTCGCCGCCGTCTTGCGGATGGCGTTGTACGGATGCACGTTGGCGTGCGGCCGCGGCCCGAGCCTTTCGGACATGCGCCGCGCGTACGGCACCGGCGCGGCGAACACCACCCGCAGCTCGTTGCGGCCCTCGCGCAGGGCGCCGCGCGCGTCGAAGCGGTGCCGGCGGTGCTGGTTCGCGGTGTGGCCCAGCTCGTGGTCGTTGAGGAGGACCGTCGCGACGGTGTCCAGGCCGTCCGCGGCGAGATCGACCCGCTCCTCGCCGTCGTCGGCCCACTCGAACTCGGTGCGGTACTCCCAGTCGGTCTCGCCGATCCAGGACAGCCGCGCCTCGTTGTCGCCGTCGAACGGGTCGGGAATCACCCCGGCCGCCAGCAGATCCGTGTGCACCACGCCGGGCACGGTGGCCGGGACGCCGTCGAACACCGCGGCGAACTCGTCGGGCACCGGGCCGCGGAGGGCTCGGACGGTCCAGTCGCTGCTGGTGAGGTCGGTGGTGGTCAACGGGGTCACCTTCGGGTCGTGGGTCGTGCCGGGGGAGCGTTCCACGCGCGGACGCCGAGCCGGGACAGGTCGGCGCTCGCGGAGGACAGGACGAAGGGGAGTGCCCTCGCCTCGCCGGGGCGCAGGCAGATGCTGTTGTCGTCGAGGAAGTCGCCGAGGCCGGACGGGAAGCCGTCGACCAGAATGTTCACCGCAGAGACGGCGCCGGTGTTGCGTACCAGCAGGTGCCCGGAGCGGCCGCCCGCCACCTCCAGCTCCAGGGTGGTCCGCGGCAGCTCGAGCAGCGGCGCCGGCCGGGGCTCGGCGTAGGCCCGCAGCACCTCGTCGACGGGGAGCCGGGCGAGCTCGTCGAGCGGCAGCGCCTCGAGTTCGCGGAGCCGGGCGGTCCTCGCGTACGGGTTGAGCCAGTACCACTGGTCGGAGACCAGCTCGCCGCGGTCGTCGCGCAGCTCGACCGCGAGCAGGAACACCCGCCCGGCCGCCGCACCGAGGTCGGCGTCGACGGCCATGGCCTCGACCCGCCCGTCGGCGGGCACCGACACCGTCGCCCGCTGCCGGTGGACCGGCCGCAGAGCGGCGTCGTGGACGACGGCGGTGACGGTGGCCGACTCCAGGGGCACGGGCGTGTCGTTGGCCACGTGGACGCCGGCCCGGAACCGCTCGCCGGCGCTCCATTCCAGCCTCTCGTAGACGGCGAACGCCGAGCGCGGCCGGCAGAACTGCCGCGCCCGGTAGTAGGACAGCTTCGGGACGCCGTAGAAGTCGACGACCGACCACGAGGCGCCGGGGAAGAGGTCGGTGAGCTTGTAGAACAGGAACCCGCCGCAGTGCGTCCCGCTGCCGGCCCGCGCCAGCTCCGAGGCGTAGCGCAGCGCGTCGCCCTGGGCCAGCTGGCTGTACTCGATCATCGTGTCCCAGCCGTCGACCGGGCCGTAGTTCGCGTACCGCAGCTGCTTGACCAGGTCGAACAGCCCGAACTGGGCTTGGTGCTGCAGGATGGCGCCGTCGGGCGGCGGCGGCCAGGAGGCCAGCTTCCGGGCTGGCAGGAAGCGCAGCATGCTCTCGCGCCCGGACTGGCTGGACAGCCCGTACTCGCCGTAGAAGGCGGCGTCGACGGCGCGGTAGCCGCTGTCGATGGGCTCGCCCTCGTGGTAGACGCGGTAGTTGTGGGCGCTGCCGCCCCACGGGCTGGTGCGGTGGAACGGCCGCGACGGGTCCAGCTGCGCGCACCGGCGGCCCATCAGCAGATGCGCCTCGTCGCCGCCGGCGGACCGGGCGTTCTCGTTGCCACCGCCCCACATGATCAGCGACGGGTGGTTGCGCAGCCGCTGGACCACCCGGCTCACCTGCTGGTCCAGAACGGCCAGGTCGGTGACCGGCGCGTCCGGCACGCCGAAGGTGAGCGGGAACTCCTGGTACACCATGAGGCCCAGGCGGTCACAGGCGCGGTAGAAGTCGTCGCTCTCGACGATGCCGCCGCCCCACGCGCGGAGGACCTGCAGGTTGGCGCGGCGGGCCAGCTCGAGGAGGTGCGCGTTCGTGTCGAACTCAGCGGAGAGCAGCGGGTCGGTCCAGCACCAGTTGGCGCCCTTGACGAACAGCCGCCGGCCGTTGACGACGAACTGCCACCGGTAGTGCTCCGGGCCGCTCCAGTCCGGCAGCGCGGCCATCTCGACCGTGCGGATGCCGAACTCTGTCTCGGCGCCGCCGACGCCGTCGTCGCGCCCGGCGATCCGCAGCCGGTAGAGCGGCTGGTCGCCGTAGCCCGCCGGCCACCAGAGCGCGGGGTCGTCGATCGTCACGGCGGCCTCGTAGCGGACGGTGCCCGGCCGGGCGACGGCCGCGGCCCGGAAGGCGTGGACCGACTCCGTCCCGCCGTCCGGCGGGTCGATCCGTCCGGCCAGCTCGACGTCGAGGGTCTCGCCGGTGTGGTTGGTGAGGTCGAAGCGGATCCGCAGCTCGGCCCGGTGCCGCTCGAGGCCGGTGGTGCGGACGAAGAGGTTCTCGACCTCGACGTCGGGCACCGCCTCCAGCCGCACGTCGCGCCAGATCCCCATGCTGATGAGGTGGCCGTAGTGCCAGCCCCAGCCCGGGCTGCCCTTCGGCACGCCGTGCCAGTCGCGCGGCGGCGGGAAGATCCGCACCACCACCTCGTTCTCCGTGTCGTGGCGGACGAGGCGGGTGACCTCGACCTCCGGGCCGCCGAACATGCCGGTGTGGTGCCGGAGCGGCATGCCGTTGACGTACACCGTCGCGGCGTAGTCGATGCCGTCGAAGGCGAGCCGGAGGCGCCGGCCGCGCCACCGCGGCGGCACGGTGAAGCGTCGGGCCAGCCACCACTCCTGGTCCTCGACGCGGGTGCGCCGGAAGTGCCAGGGCCAGTCCGCCGGCTCGCCATGGGCCGTGAGCTCGTCGTAGGTGGTGGCGTCCCAGTGCGGGTCGGGCAGCTCGCCGGCCGCGACCAGCGCGGCCTGGACCGACCCGGGGACCGTCGCCGGGAGCCAGTCGCCGCGGTCGGTGTCCTCGCGCCACCACTCCGGCGGCCGCCCGTCCGGCTTGGCGCCGGCCGGTGCCGTCCAGTGGCCGATGGAGAACTCGCGCACCGGGCGGTGGCCGGACATCCGCCAGGTGCCGGCCAGGCTGATCGCGTCGCGTGCGCCGCCGTCGCTCGGGCGCCCGGCGGGCGGCAGCAGGGTCAGCGGCACGACGAGCAGCGAGGCGTGGCGGTCAGCGTGGTCGTCGCCGACGATGGCGGCACGTTCGTACAGGTCGCGCTCGACGTCGTCGAGCTGGCGCTCCGGATCGTTCACGGAGTCCTCTCGGGCGGGGGCGCTCACCAGGTGGTGTAGCCGCCGTCGACGAGCACGACGGACCCCGTCATGTACGACGCGGCCTCGGACGCCAGGAACGCCACCACCGAGGCCACCTCCTCCGGGCGTGCCAGCCGGTCCATCGGCGTGCGACGGCGCCAGTCCGCGATCCAGTCGGCCGGCACGCCGTCGGCGGTGAGGTCGGTGGCCACGTAGCCCGGCGCCACGGCGTTGATGCGCACCCCCGCCTGCGCGAACTCCACGGCGAGCGAGCGCACCATGAGGTGCACGCCGCCCTTCGAGGCGTTGTAGGCGGCTTGGGCCTGCGGCGCGTTGGCGATCTCGCCCGACATCGAGCCGATCGCGACGATGCTGCCGCCCGCGCCCATCCGGCGCCCGGCCTCGCGGGCGCACCAGAACGAGCCGTTGAGGTTCACGTCGAGGACGCGCTGCCACTCGTCGGGGGTGACCTCGAGAGCCGGGGTGTGCGACGCGACGCCGGCCGACGTGACGACCACGTCCAGCGCGCCGAACCGCGCGACGACGGTGTCGAACACGGCGCCCACGGCCTGGTGGTCGCGGACGTCCAGGTGCACGTACTCGACCGCCGGGCCGTCGACGCCGAACGACGCCGCCGACTTGGCGCCGAGCTCGTCGAGGACGTCGGCCAGGACGACGGTGGCGCCCATCTCGTGCAGGGCGGTGGCGGCGGCCAGGCCGATGCCCCGGGCGCCGCCGGTGACGACGGCGACCTTGTCGGTGAGCTCCAGACGTTCCCGGTACATGGTCCCCTCCGCGGCGTGTGGTAGTTTGACTACAACTTGGGCCTGTCAAGGTACACGTTTCCCTCGTGTTTCGCCGAATGCTACGCGAGGTCCGGGCGAAAGAGATAGTAGTACTACCTTTCTCCGGACCTCTGGACCCGACCAGAGGAGAGTCCGTGAGTCCCAGTCCCGTACCTGCCGCGCCGGTGCGCCTGCGTCCCGCCTCGGACGGCGCAGCACTGCATGGCGGCGACGGCCGCTACGAGAAGTTCCTCGGCGACCTGACCGGCCTCTACCGGGACACCGAGGCGTTCGAGGCGGCGCTTGCCGCCGACGACGGGCGTCCGGTCTACTGGGTCGAGTCGAGCACGCCGGACGACGGCAACGGGTCGCTCACCGTCGGGCTGAGCGTGCTGGAGGCCGGCTCGATCGGGGACGAGTACTTCATGACGCGGGGTCATCTGCACCGGCGGGCCGACCGCGCGGAGCTCTACTACGGCCTCAGCGGCCGCGGCGTCATCCTGCTCGACTCCCTCGACGGCGAGAGCCACGCCATCGAGATCACCCCCGGCGACGCCGTGCACATCCCCGGGCACTGGGTGCACCGCAGCGTCAACGTCGGCACGTCGCGGCTGGCCACGCTGTTCTGCTATCCCACCGACGCCGGGCAGGACTACGCGCTCATCGAGAAGGCCGGCGGCATGCGCCAGCTGGTCGTGCGCGACGGCGACGGCTGGGCCACCCGGCCCAACCCCGACCACCGGGGCTACCGTGACTGAGCCGACCGGCGGCCGGGCGCTGGCCCGGCACATCGACATCAGCTGCGTGCAGGCGCACCACACCCGGGCCGACGTGGAGCGGCTGGCGGCGACGGCCCGGCGGCACGAATTCGTCAGCGCGCACGTCCTGCCCGCCTGGCTCGGCGTGCTGTGCGAGCTGCTCGACGGCTCGGACACCCTGGCCGGCGCGCCGGTCGGCTTCCCCTCGGGCGGCGCCACCACCAGGACCAAGCTCGCCGAGGCCGAGGAGCTGCTGGCCGCGGGTGTACAGGAGCTGGACGTCGTCGTCGCGATCGGGCGGCTGCGCTCGGGCGAGCTCGACTACGTGCGCGACGAGCTGGCCGCGGTCGTACGCCTGGTGGACGGTGCGGTGCCGCTGCGCGCGATCATCGAGGTCGGGCACCTCGACGCCGACGCCGTCCGGGCAGCGAGCCGCTGCGTCGTCGACGCCGGCGTGCCGTGGGTGAAGACGGGGACCGGCTGGTCCGGCGCGCCGACGACGGTGGAGCACATCCGGCTGATCGCCGACGAGGTCGGCGACCGGGCGCTGATCAAGGCGGCCGGCGGCGTCCGCGGCGTCGCCACGATCGAGGCGATGCGTGCGCTGGGCGTGCGCCGGTTCGGGATGAACATCGAGGCCGCGGTCGCCGTCGTCGCGGAGGCGGGGGAGTAGCTCGCGGCCTGCTCCGAGCCGACGGTGGTCGTGCCGGTGGGAAGGTCGCTGGCGTTCGCGATGGAGCCGGCATCGTGCCGACGGCCACGCGCGCGGCCGTGGCCCCCTCACCGGCCGCGAAGGCATCACCTGCCGACCGCGACACCGTGACGACGACGCCGCCACCGTGACCACCACACCACGAGACACGCCCCACGCATTCATCGGCATCTCCACGGCCGCAGCGTCGGCAATCTCGACGTCGGCTAACAGTCGTGCAGGCCCGACGCTCGGCGGGGTGGGGAGGTTCTGTTTCGGCGTGTAGACGCTGATGCCAACAGTTGGCGTCAGCGTCTACACCTCGATATCGAACTCCTCCGCTCGCAGACTCGAGCGCGGGTGGTCACCTTCAGCGTGCCACGCGCGACGACGACAACCCCGCCGAAGTAGCGGAACTACCGAGACGGCTGTCCGGATCGGGTGGATCGCCCCTTGCAAGCTGGACGAAGAGCCGATAGCGTCTCCCGCCACCAGTCTGTGTAGTAGTACTACTCACAAAGCGGGCTGAGCCTCCACTGTCAGCGACGAGAGGGAGAAGGCATGCGACGACGACGAAGTGCCGCGGCCGCGGGAGCGCTGCTGCTCATCGCCGGCGCGGTCGTACCGTCCAGCGCGAGCGAGCCGAACGAGCCGAACGAGGAGAACGCCGACGCGGCGCGGACGGTGAGCGTCGATCTCGGGCAGGTCGTCCAGGACGACTACCTGGGCGTGGGTGTCAACATCATTCCGTGGAGCCTGATGGACGACACCACGGCTCTGGGCTACGACGACGCCGACTGGGAGGTCGACGTCGAGCGGATCGCGACCATTCGGCCGGCGGTCGCGCGGGTCTGGTTCCAGCTGGACTGGATGGAGCTGGAGAAGGGACAGTACGACTTCGACAGCCCGGAGATGCGGACGTTCTACCGCTACCTGGACGCACTGGAGAACGCCGGCACCGAGGTGCTGCTGAACTTCGGCTGGAAGGTCGGCGAGCGCATCCACGACTGGTTCACCATCCCGGGGCTGCCCGACCCGTACATCAGCGCGCCGGCGGACCTGCCCGCGTACGGCGCGTCGGCGTCGGCGTTGCTCAACGAGCTGATCACCCACCGCGGCTACGACAACGTCCGCTACCTGACGTTCTACAACGAGCCCAACGGCAGCTGGGATTTCGACGCCCCCGGCGACGAGCGGGCCTACTACGCGCAGATGGCCCGGGCCGTCCACGAGCGGCTCAGCCAGGACGGGCTGCGCGACGACATCGAGATCTGGGGTCCGGAGGAGGTGAACGCCGTCGACTGGACCGGCTACATGGCCGAGCACGCGGCGGACGTCTTCGACGGCTACAGCTTCCACCTCTACGGGGAGTCCTACGACCACCTGAGCCAGTCGATCGCGGACCGGCGGTCGCTGATCGGCGACGCCGACCTGCACCTCACCGAGATGGGCTGGACGAACCCCGGCACCAGCGTGTGGGAGACCGGCTACGCCAACTACGTCATCAAGAGCGCCAACGAGGGCGTGAAGTCCAATCTCGTCTGGCAGCTCAACGGCGTGATGACCGACGACCCGGCCGGTGACACCAACGGTGCGTTCAACCTGTGGGACTCGGTGATCCTCGGCATCGAGCCGACCGCCGCGTTCTACGAGGCCGGCCTGCTGTCGCGGTACATCCCGAAGCACAGCGAGGTGGTCGCGACCTCGACCGACGGTGACGACGTGCGCGCCGCGGCGTTCCGGGACGAGGACGGCGAGCTCACCGTCCTCGTCGAGACCGCGCCGGGCGAGGCCAAGGACGTCACCGTCGAGTTCACCGGCCAGACCGTCACCGACGCCTTCCACCGCATCGAGTTCACCGACGCGGTCGCGCAGCCGGAGCCGAACGCGCTGCTCCCGGCGACCAGCGGCACGCTGCGACCGGCCGGCAACGCGTTCACCGACACCGCGCTCGGCGCCGAGCACAGCTACGTCGTCTACACCACGGCCGACCCGGCGACGCAGGTCGCCGTCACGCCGGTGCAGTCGACCGTGGCCGGCGGCGAGACGCTGCAGCTGTCGGCGCGCCTCGTGGACGGCCGCGGCCCGGTCAGCTGGAGCGTCGTGGGCGAGGGCAACGGACGCATCGACGCCCGAGGCCGCTACACCGCGCCCGACGTCGACACCGAGCGCACCGTCGCGATCCGGGCGACCAGCCGCCGCGACCCCGCCGACTACGGCGTCGCGCAGGTCACCGTCACGCCCGCGTCGAAGCCCGGCGTCACCGACGCGCCGGTGTTCAGCCTGGAGCCCGGGAAGTACGACTCCCGCGAGGCGGTGTTCATCACGTCCGGCACGCCGGGCGCGCAGATCCGCTACACGCTCGACGGCTCGGTGCCGACCGCGGACTCGGCGCTGTACACGGGTCCGGTGTTCCTGCAGCCGCTGCGGACGACCTACCTGCGCGCGGTGGCCTTCGCCGACGGCCTGGAGCCGTCCGGCGTCACGTCGCGGCTCTACAAGGTCATGGACGTGCAGAACGCGCCCGACGGCTACACGTTCTGCATGTACGCCGGCCAGGGCCGGTGCGAGTTCGAGGGCGAGGCCAGCGTGGCGTTCGGCTCCGACGGGCTGTTCGCGTACGGCGTCTTCACCGACGGCGTCGAGTGCACGGCGGCCAGCTTCGGCGGCGACCCGAACCCGGGCGGGGACAACCGGTGCTTCTACAGCACCACCATCCCCGAGGAGCCGCCGCTGGTGACCATCTACAACGCCGGCTTCGAGAGCCCGGCGACCGGCGGCACCGCCAACGGGCCGATGGTCAACGGCTGGACGTTCAGCGCCCGGGCCGGCGTGCAGCACAACGACAGCGTGTTCAACCCCGCGTCGCCGGCGCCGGAGGGCGTCCGGACGGCGTACCTGAAGACCGACTCGGGGCTGGGCAGCCGGATCGACCAGACCATCAGGTTCCCGGCCGGACGGTTCGCGCTGACGTTCTACGCGGCCAACCGCACCGACTTCGGCGGGCTGCAGACCTTCGACGTGCTGGTCGACGGCGTCAAGGTCGGCTCGGCCGCGCCGACGTCGGGGGAGTACGTTCTGCACCGGACCGACGCCTTCACGGTCGAGGCCGGTGAGCACACGGTGTCGTTCGTGGCGACCACCACCGACGGCGACAACACCGCGTTCCTCGACGCCGTCCGCGTGGTCGCCGCCGAGTAGACGGCGGGCCACACCGAGGCGAGCGGGTCAGCCCGGCCAGGCGAGCAGCCTGGCCGGGTTGGCCCGCAGCAGCATGTCCGTGGCCGCGTCGCCGATCGCCGCGCGCACCCGCGGCACGAACCGGGTCCCGAGGTAGGCCAGCCCGGGCATGCCGCCGTAGGCGGCGTACCGGCGACGCCGCGCGACGTCGCCGCCCAGCACGACGCGATCGCCGCCGCCGGCCGCCACGACGTCGGCCAGGCACTGGACGAGGACGGCATCGGGCCACTCGCGGTGCCGTGCGGCGCCGTCGTAGCCCAGGTAGGCGCCGCGGGCCGCGAGCTCGGCGTGCAGGACGGGGTCCGGGTTGCGGTCGGCGTGCGCCAGCACGACGCGTTCGGCGGGCACGCCGGCGCCGGCCAGCCGGTCCAGGACCTCGTGGCCGGCGCTGCCGTGCTCGAGGTGGACCATGACGGGCGCTCCGGTCGCAGCGTGTGCCCGGCCGGCCGCCTCGATGGCCCGGGCCGCGAAGGCGTCGATCGACCAGTAGCCGATGCCGACCTTCACGATCCCGGCGCGGACGGGGCGGCCGTCCGGGCCCGCCGAGGCGGCGCCCTCGCCGTCCCAGCGGTCGTCGGCAGGCATGCCGCCGGTCAGGTCACGGAGGAAGCGGGCCGCCATCGCCTCGGCCGACGCGGCCAGCACGAGGTCGTCGTCGCGGTAGTGAGCGGCGCGGTGCACGCCGGTCGTGGCCACGACGTGCAGGCCGGTGACGGCGGCGATCCGGGCCACCGCGGCCGGGCGCCGGCCCAGGCCGCAAGGCGTGGCGTCGACGAACCCGTCGAAGCCGGACCGGCGCAGGTGGCCGGCCTCCCGCCCGCTGAGCTCCTCGTCGTCGAGCTCGTCGCCGGGGAGCAGCGGCGTCACCTGGAACAGGTGCTCGTGGTAGTTCACGCAGCCCAGCTGGTCCGGGCGGACGTCGCCCAGGACGGTACGGACGAACGCCACGTCAGGGCCGGGTCGCGGGCACCGGGTTGGGCGGTGTGCGGCCGGCCAGCACGGCGACGACGTTCTCGACCGCCATGCCGCCCATCCGGTCGATCGCCTCCACGGTCTGCGCCGCGATGTGCGGCGTCACGAGCACCCGCTCGGCCAGCTCCGGCGCGAGCAGCGCACACCCGGAACCCGCGCCGTGTTCGTGGGTCAGCGCGTCGGCGGCGTAGAACAGGTCCGGCCGGTCGCGGATGGCGGCGGCGAGCGCGTCCTCGTCGACGAGGTCCGCGCGGGCGGTGTTGACCAGGTGCAGCGGCCGCCGCAGCCGCTGTAGCCACGACCGGTCGACGACGGTCTGACCGCCGGGGGCGTGCAGGCTCACCGCGTCGCACCGCTCGGGCAGCTCGTCGGCGGCCACCGGCTCGACGCCGAGCTCGCGCATCGCCACGGCGTCGACGTAGGGGTCGGCGGCCACGATGCGGCAGCCGAAGCCGTCGAGCCGGCGGGCCAGCTCGCGCCCGATGCGCCCGAAGCCGAGGATCCCGACGGTCAGCCCGCCCAGCTCGCGGCCGCGCCAGGCGGCCCAGTCGCCGGCACGGACCCGGCGGTCGCCGCCGGCGACGCCGCGCAGCGAGGCCAGCAGCAGGGCCAGAGCGTGCTCGGCCACGGCGGTGGAGTTGGCGCCGGGGGTGTTCGTCACGACGATGCCGCGCTCGGCCGCGCTGCCGAGGTCGACGGCGTCGACCCCCACGCCGTACCGGGCGACCACCCGCAGCCGCGGTGCCAGCGCGAGGTGGTCGGCGGTGACCGGAGACGTGCCCGCGATCCAGCCGGCGACGCCCGCCAGATCGTTCGCGAGGCTCGCGAGGTCGTGACCGGCCGGCCCGCGGACGACGGTGTGGCCGTGGGCGGCGAGCTCCGCCTCGACGTCGCGCCGCCCGCTGGAGAACGACCGGGCTGTCACCAGGACGGTGGCCACGTGCTCACGCGTCCTGCGACGTGGGCGCCAGCACCAGTTCCCGGACGCAGACGTGCTGCGGCAGCTGGTAGGCGTAGAGCATCGCCTCGGCCACGTCGGAGGCCTGCAGCCCGCCGCCGATGGAGTCGCGGTAGTCCAGGTAGCCCGCGACGATGTCGGCGGACCGGGTGGTCGACAGCAGTTCGGTCTCGACCTGCCCGGGCGCGACCAGCACGACGCGGACCCCGTGCGCGGCGTTCTCGCGGCGCATGCCCTCGGTCATGGCGTGGACGGCGTACTTGGTGCCGCAGTAGACGGTGTGGTCCGGGTACAGGTTCTTCCCGGCGATCGAGCCGATGTTCATGACGGTGCCGCGGCCGCGCTCGCGCATCCCGGGCAGGACGGCCTGGGCGGTGGTGAGCAGCGCGACGCAGTTGACGTCGAACAGCATCTTGATGTCCGCCTCGGGCTGGTCCACGACGGGCGACAGCGGCATCACGCCGGCGTTGTTGACCAGCAGGTCCACCGGCCCGTAGGCGGCCTCCGCGGCGGCGACGGCATCGCGGACGGCTGCCGCGTCGGTGACGTCGACCTCGGCGACCCGGGTGTCCGGCAGGTCGAGGTCGGCCATGCGGCCGGCCCGGCGGGCCATGAGCAGCAGCGGGTGGCCCGCTGCCGAGAACGCCTGCGCGGCGGCGGCGCCGATGCCGGAGCTGGCGCCGGTGATCGCGACGAGAGGCTGGCTGGTCATGAGTCGGCTCTCCGAGGGTGATGTGGCCGTCACTTGACGGCGCCGGCGTACAGCCCGCTGACGAAGTAGCGCTGGGCCAGCACGAACAGGACGAGGACCGGCAGGCTCATGATGAGCACGGCCGCCATGATGTTGCCCCAGTCGGCGAGGTACTGGGCCTTGAAGTACAGGACGCCGGTGGTCAGCGTCCGCTTGTCCGGGTCGGTGAGCAGCAGCTGGGGCACGAGGTAGTCGTTCCAGATGCCGACGCCCTGCAGCACCCAGAACGTCGCGATCGCGGGCCGCGCCAGCGGGAAGAAGATGGCGCGGAACAGCTGGAAGTAGCCGGCGCCGTCGATGACGGCGGCGTCGACGATCTCCGCCGGCACCTGCCGCATGAACGCGGCCATGAGGAAGACGCCGAACGGGATCGCCCCGGCGATGTAGATGAGGATGACGCCCGCGTAGTTGTCGACCAGCCCGAGCTCGCGCACCACGCGGAACTGCGGCACCAGCGCCAGCTGCATGGGCAGGAAGATGCCGGCCGCGATGAGCAGGTAGACGGCCGAGCCGATGCGGGTGAGCCGGCGCACCACCGCGTACGCGGCCAGCGCCGAGATGACGGTGGCGGCCGTCATGCTCACGACGGTCAGCAGGATCGAGTTGGCGAACAGGTTCGAGAAGCCGGCCTCGACCCACGTCGTGGAGAAGTTCTCGACGGTGGGCTCGTGGGGCAGCCCGGTGGGGTTCTGCAGGACCTCGAGGTTGGACTTGAACGCCGTGATGACCATGATGATCAGCGGGTAGGCCATCACGGCGCTGATCAGCACGAGCAGCAGGTTCACCGGCGCCCGGCGGGCGAGGCGGAGGGCACGGCCCCGGGTCATCGCGCACCTCCTTCGGCGGTCGTGGACTTGGTCAGCCGGTTCTGGGCGGCCGCGATGGCGATCAGCACCACGATGACCAGCACGGCCATGGCGGACGCGTAGCCGAAGTTGTTGCGCACCAGGCCCTCGTGGAAGACCTGCGTCATGTAGAGCTGGGTCTCGTTGCCCGGGCCGCCACGGGTCATCAGGTAGACGGTGTCGAACGCCCGCAGCGCGCCGTTGATGGCCAGCACGAGCACGAGGCCGATCGAGGGCACCATGAGCGGGATGGTGACGTAGCGCAGCGTGGTCCATGCGCGCGCGCCGTCGACCTTGGCGGCCTCCATGATCTCGCCCGGGATGGTGCTGAGGCCGGCGAGGAAGATGATGATGTTGAAGCCGAGCCCGCTCCACAGGTCGACCAGGATCACGCTGTACAGCGCCAGGTCGTAGCTGCCCAGCCAGTCCTGCGCGAGGTGGTCCAGTCCCAGGCTGCGCAGCGTGGTGTTGATGGTGCCGGTGGTGGGGTCGTACATGAAGCTCCACGTGAACACGATCGCCACCGGGCTGATCACCATGGGAGCGAAGAAGATCGACCGGTACACGTTGCCCAGCAGCAGCCGCCGGTGCAGCAGGACGGCGATGAGGAACGCCAGCACCGTCTGGACGATCACCTTGAAGAACCCGTAGATCGCGGTGTTGCCGATCGCCTGCAGCAGCACGGTGTCGCCGGAGAAGATGCGGGCGAAGTTCTCCAGCCCGACGAAGTTCACCGGCCGGTTGAAGCCGCGGGCGTCGGTGAAGCTCGACACGATCACCTGGCCCATCGGGTACACCGTGAAGACGCCGTACACGATCAGGGCCGGCGCGACCGCCAGCCAGAATTTGCCGGCCGGGCTCCGGTCGGCCCACCAGCGCCGGCGGGCGGCCGGCGCCGCGGCGGCCGGCGGGACCAGCCTGCGGTTCTCGGGTTTCGTGACGGTCATCGAGTCCTCCCGGTGGACAGGATCGCCTCGTCGGCGACGACGACGGCGCTCCGCGGCCCGACGACCACCCGGCCGTCGCGCAACGGCTCCGCGGCCTCCTCGCCGACCCGCAGCACCCCCGGCCGCGTCATGGCGGGCGGGAGGTGCACCTCGTACGAGCGCTGCTCGTCGTCGTAGTTGGCGATGACGACGCAGCGGCCCGGCCGGTCCGGGCTCTCCCACACCGCCACCTGGGCGTGCCGGGACCGGCGGTCGGGCGCCGTCACCGCCACCCCCTCCGTGCCGGCGAACGTGCCGTTCCAGAGCCACGGCGCGAGCCGGCGGCGCAGGTCGTCGACGGCGGTGGCATAGGCCACCGTGGCCGGCATGTCCGCGGGGCGACCCTTGAAGTTGTACGGCTCCAGGCTCATGGCGTAGCCGTACAGCAGGCACTGGTTGGCCATGTTGCGGTCGTCGAAGCCGGTCAGTGCGGTGACGATGCGCGCCCGAGGGCGCAGGTACCGGCCGAGCGGGAGGTGCCGTTCCGACGAGCTGCGGAAGTAGGAGGCGTCGTAGTGCTCGAACTGCTGGTCGTAGGCGCCCTCGCCGGCGATGACGAAGTCGCGGGCCGACGCCGCGGCCGCCGTCCGGAGGTCCTCGACGAAGTCGCCGTCCCACAGGTAGGTGGAGGCGCCCGGCGGGTGGTCGTGGCCCTCGGCGAAGCACAGCAGCGCCCGGCCGTGGTAGAGCGACTCGTCGGCCAGGACGCCGGCCGCGCCCCAGCTCGCCAGCTGGGCCACCTCGGCGGCGAACCTGGCCCGCAACACGGGGGAGGAGAAGCACAGCGGCACGTACCACGGCGTGCTCATGCCGTACCGCTTGCGCGAGGTGTGGTAGACGGGCCCGGGCTGGGCGTACGGCTGGCCGTTGGCGTCGAGGCACACGTACTCGGCCAGCTCGTCCCAGGACTGACCGGGCCGCTCGACCCACTGGTACTTGACGTACAGCACGGTCTTGACGTCGAGCTCGCGGGCGCGCTGGAGCGCCCGGCGCAGGCCGGCCTCGCCACCCAGCTTCTCCGCGGGCCGGTGCACCGGCACCAGGCCGTCCTGGCCGCCCTCGTTCCAGCCCACGACCTGGATCGCGCCGATGCCGTGTGCCGCGCACTCCTCGACGATCCGCGTCAGCGCGTCGAAGTCGTACCGCGGCTCGCCCTCGGTGGACATCAGCTGGACCTGCAGCCACGACCGCGGCTCGCGCAGCCAGGCGGCGCCGGACGACCGCGCCGCACCCTGGCCGTCGCGGTACGGGGCCAGCGCGGCCGGCCAGTCGCCGGCGAACGGTGCGACCGTCATGGGCAGCGCGGTGAGGCGCCCGCCGCTCTGCCGTGGCATCTGGATCGCGTCGAAGGTCACCGACCTGCGTCCGTCCACCGGCTCGGCGGTGCGGCTGAGGCTGTCGCGGAAGCCCGGTCGCAGCGAGACCCGCCAGCCGATGAACTCCAGCGTCGGCGACGACGGCAGCACCGTCAGCCCGCCCGACCGGCCGGCCAGCACCGCGAACGGCGAGGTGGGGTTGCAGACCACCTCGGGCCGCAGGTTCCCGCTCGCGTAGTCGGGGTACAGCGTGCCCCAGTAGGGCGCGTTGCTGTCGAACCGCGGCAACAGCCGGACCCTGGCGCCCTGGCTGTAGTCGACGGTCAGCAGCTCCAGCTCGTCGCCGTCCGCGGGCGCGATGCCCTCGATCGACGGGAACCGCACGGCCTCGACCTCGGCGTCCAGGCTCAGCTCCAGGGCCAGCCGCAGGCGTCCGTCGTCCAGCGCGGCGGTGACCTCGATGCGGCCGTCGAGCTTCTCGCCGGTGCTGGTCACCGGCCGCTCCCATACCGCGGTGAGGGAGCGGCCGCCGGCTCCGACCCGTGTGCTGGTCACCTGCTGGGCGGCGGTGGCGACGACGACCGTCCGGTCGCCGTGGCGGGGGATCTCGAGCACGTACAGCGACGGCGTCTCGGGACTGTGGACGAGCGCGCCGGCGGTGCGGTCGCGCAGCCCGACGAGACCGCCGCTGTACGCGTCGAACTCGGCCACGGCACGGTCGTCGGCGATCACCAGGGTGGCGTTCACGGGTCTCCTGTGCTGCTACAGCTGGGCGCGGTACTGCTCGAGCGCCACGTCGAGGTCGGCCAGCACCTCGTCGGTCGTCTTCTGGCCGCTGATGATGTTCTGCAGGCCGACGAGCAGCGCGTCCTGGACCGCCTTGTCAGGCGGCGAGAACAGCGCCATGAACGTCTTGCCCTCCCAGGCGGCCTGCATCTCCGGGTAGAGCGGGTCGACGTCCGCGCCGACCTGGACCGTCGTGGTCGTCGGGAAGAGCTTCACCTTCGACAGGAACTCCAGGTACACGTCGTCCTGGAAGAAGAAGTTCAGGAACTCCTGCGCGGCCTCGACGTTGTCGTTGCCCGGGTTGACGCCGAAGCGCACCTGGTAGGAGCCCCAGATGGCGTCCGCCGGCTCGTCGGTGGTGGGGAAGTTCAGGTAGCCCACGTCGAGGTTCGCGGCGCGCGCGTCGGGCAGGATCCACGGCGCCGGGAACATCGCCGCCTCGCCGGTCAGGAACGCCGACTGCGCGGCGGTCTGGCTGGTGCCGACCGGGTTCGGCATGTAGTAGGGCACCAGTTCCTTGACGATGTCGAGCGACCGCTTCCACGCCTCGTTGCCGGAGAAGTCCGCCTCGCCCGCGGTCATCTGCTCGGCGAGGTCCTCGTCGGCGCCGTGCTCGGCCAGCGCGTAGTACACGATGAACTGCGGCCACCAGTTGTCCTGGGCCGACATCGCCAGCGGCGTGATGCCGGCGTCGAGCAGCTGCTGGCACGCGTCGAGGAACTCGGTGTACGTGGTGGGCACCTGCGCGATGCCGGCCTGCTCGAAGAGCGCCTTGTTGTACACGATGCCGTTGCCCGACAGCGAGATCGGCACGTTGTACGCGCCGCCGTCGGGGCTGTAGCGGACGCTCTCCTCGGCCGCCTGCTCCGTCAGCTTGTCGAGGTAGTCGCCGCCGTCGCTGAGGTCGGCGGCGAAGCCGTCGGCGATGAAGTTCTCGATGTTGCCGAGGTCGAAGCCGTAGATGTCGGGCCCGGCCCCGCCGGAGAGGCGGGTCTTCAGCAGGTTGTCGTAGTCGTTGGTGTTGAAGAACTCCGCGTTGATGGTGATGTCGGGGTTCTCCGCCTCGAAGGCGGCGATGACGTCTTCGTACGCCGCGTCGGTGTCGCCGCCGTCGCCCCACATGAGGAAGCTGAGCTCGACCGCCCCGGACGATTCGCCGGCGTTCGACCCGCCGCATCCGGCGAGCAGTGCACCGAGGGATGCGACGGCCGCAACCGCGGTGCCTTTGAGCCACGTCTTCATGGCTTCTCCTAAGATCGACGTTGATCGTGGCCGGGTCGGCGTGTCGGCCGACCCGCACGGGTGTAGTGACACTACACAGTTGGTCGAGGGCGAGCAAGTCACTGCGGGTAAAGCTGGGCGAAATGTCCCAATCTGGCTAGTGAGACTACCGATATCGCGGCCATCGCGGGTACGTTGCCGCCGTGACGCAGACATGCCCCGCGCCCATCGGCCCCCGGCTCACCATCAACACCGTCGTGCGCCGGCACCAGATCGAGGCCACCCGCGACCGGTGGCTGTGGGAGGACGAGTTCGACCGGCACACCCCCGAGCTGGTCGAGCGGTTCTCCGGCACCGTGCGCGAGGCGGCGCCGGGCGCACGCGTCACGTGGGGGTTCTCCTGGGGCGCGCTGACCGATCCGTCGGACCGGTACCGCGCGATCCGGCGGCTGGTCGGCGAGCTGGCGGACGAGTACGGCGACGACGTGACCTTCGTGCCCGGCGGCTTCTTCGCCAACCTCCACGGCTCGCGCGACGACGTCGCGCGTGAGATCGACGACGCGCTGGACGTCCTGGCCGGCGCGTTCGACCGGCCGGCACGGTCGCTGCTGGCGGGTTTCCTGGCCGCGGAGAACATCCGGCGGGTCCGCGAGGACCGCGGCATCCGGGTCGTGCAGGGCAACATCTGGAGCCAGTTCGACATCGACCTGCAGGACGGCGACGGCTCGATCGCCTACCCCTACTACCCGTCGCGCCGGCACTTCCTCGTGCCCGGCCGCGGCGACGACCGCATCGACGCGGTGACGATGGACGGCTGGACGGTGGACCTGCTCGCCGCCCGTCACAGCGGCATGGGCGTCGACGCCTCCGGCCGGCAGCTGAACTCCCGGCTCGGGGCTGGGCCGATCGAGACGCTGCACCGGCTGCCGCTGGACGACGCCGTGCGGCAGCTGCGCTCGACGGCGCGGGCGCACCTGGACGACCGCGCCGTCGAACGGAACGGGCTGGGCTGGGTGACGGTGAACTACGAGATCAGCGAGGTGAGCCGCGGCCTGGACGTCGACCCCGCCATCCTGCGGCTCTGGGGCGAGTGGATCGCCTGGCAGCACGAGCGGTGGCCGCGGCTGCGGACACCGACGATGGCCGAGCTCGGCGAGGAGTGGATGGCCCGGCATCCGGACAACGAGAACCTGCGCTACCTGCTGCGGCAGGACGGCACCGGCATCGGGGCGTCGGCCGCCGGCGAGCGGGTCACCTGGTTCATGACCGCCGACTACCGCCTCGGCGTGGCCGAACGGGACGGCCGGCGCGAGGTCTTCGACTACACGCCCTACGACGTGCCGGCCCGGGAACCGGAGGAGACCGGGGACCGGCGGTGGAGCCTGCTGGGCGAGATCAACCAGAAGGGCACCCGCCCGCAGGACCGCCCGGTGCCGCTCGAGGAGTTCCTGCACGCCCGGCCCGGACTGGCCGAACGGCTGGACCAGTGCTACGCCGCCGAGCCGGAGTACCGGGAGCTGGTGGCGCCGTGATCGTGCTCGAGGGCCTGACGGCCGAGCACCGCGTGGAGCCGTGCGGCGTCGACGTGCCGCCGCGCTTCGGCTGGCGCGTGGCGGCCGACGAGAACGGCGTGGTGCAGCACGCCTGGCGGATCCGCGTCACCGACGACGCCGGCCGCGAGGTGAGCGACTCGGGCTGGGTGGAGTCGGCCGAGTGCGTGGACGTGCCGTACGACGGGCCGCCGCTGCACCCGCTGACGCGGTACGGGTGGCGGGTGGACGTCCGCACCAGCCACGGGGGCGCCGAAGCGAGCTCGTCGTTCGTCACCGGTGTCCTCGACGGCGACTGGCACGGCGCCGCCTGGATCGGCCACCCGCATCCCAGCGGTGCCGCGCCCGTCCTGCGCACCACGGTCGACGTCGGCAGCGTCGCCGCGGCCGCGTACCTCGTGGTCGCCGCGGGCGGCTACGCGCACGCCACGCTCGACGGCCGGCCCGTCGACGACGCCGTCCTGTCGCCGGGCTTCACCGACTACGACGCCCGCGTGCAGTACGTCGTCACCGACGTCACCGCGCTGCTGACGCCCGGCCGGCACATCCTCGAGCTGGAGCTCGGCCGCGGCTTCTATGCGATGGCCGCGGCGAACACCTGGGACTGGCACCGGGCGCCGTGGCGCGGCGAGCCGTGCGCGCGCGTGCTGCTCGTGGTCACCGACGCCCGCGGTGGCGTGACGCGGCTGGTCAGCGATGAGCGGTGGCGGGCGGCGGACGGGCCGACGCGGGAGGACGACCTGTACGCGGGGGAGACTTACGACGCCCGCCGGCCGGCCGAGCTGGCCGGCGCCGCGGCCTGGGTGCCGGCCACCGTGGTGCCGGGTCCTCGCGGGCGTCCGGAGTGGCAGCGGCAGCAGCCGATCACCGCGGCCGGCCGGCTCGAGCCCGTCGACGTCGCCGAGGTGGGCGACGGCGCCTGGGTGTACGACTTCGGCCGCGTCATCGCCGGCTGGGCCGAGGTGCGGGCCGCGGACGCCGCGGGCGAGGTGGTGGAGCTGCGCTACGCGGAGCGGCTGGGCCCGGACGGCCGTGCCGACGTCGCGGACCACCACGGGTACTACGCGGGCCGGTTCCAGACCGACCGGCTCGTGCTGGCCGGTGCCGAGCGGCCCGTGCGCTGGCAGCCCCGGTTCGGCTACAAGGGCTTCCGCTACGTCGAGGTGTGCGCTCGGCGCCGCCCGGAGCTCACCGCCGTCGTCGTCCACACGGCCGCGTCGCGGACTGGGACGTTCCGCTGCTCCAGCGACCTGCTGAACCGGGTGCACGAGCTGACCGTCCGCACGGTGCTCAACAACCTGCACGGCCTCCCGACGGACACGCCGAAGTACGAGAAGAACGGGTGGACCGGCGACGGCATGCTCGGCGCCGAGCTGATGCTCATGAACCTCGACACCCACGCGCTGCTGGACAAGTGGGTCGACGACATCGCCGACAGCCGGCACGGGTCGCCCGCGCCCGCGGTCATCGCGCCGCACGGCGGGTGGCGCATGGACTGGACGCCGGCGCCGCCCTGGCACTCGGCGTACGTGCTGATCCCGTGGTGGATCTGGTGGTACACGGGCGACCGCCGGCCGCTGGAACGGCACTGGGACGGCATGACCGCCTACGTCGGCCACGAGCTCGCCCGCTCACCGGGCGGCATCGCCGCGACGACGCTGGGCGACTGGGTGAGCCCCGAGACCGACCCCGCCGGCGGCAACGCGCCCGAGGACAGCCGGGTGCCGGCGACCGCGTTCCTGGCGCTCATGCTCGACACCCTCGCGCGGGCCGCGGAGGTGGTGGGCGACGACGGCCGGCGGTGGGCCGACGCGGCCGGCGCCGTGCGGGCGGCCTTCCGTGCCGAGTTCCACGACGCCGGCGCCGCGATGGTGCGCGGCGCCGGCGACCACGGGTACCGGCAGTCGCACAACGTCCTGGCGCTGGCGTTCGGCCTGCTGGAACCGGGGGAGGAGCAGCGGGTCGCCGACCGGCTGGCCCGCGACGTGCGCGAGCGCGGGAACCGGCTGGGCACCGGAGCGCTCTCGACGAAGTACCTGCTGCCGACGCTGACCCGCTACGGCCACGCCGATCTCGCCCTCGTGGTGGCGCGGCAGACGGAGTTCCCCAGCTGGGGGCACTGGCTGGCGCACGGCGCCACGTCGCTGTGGGAGCACTGGAGCCCCGACGCCCGCTCCCACGGGCACTACTTCCTCGGCACGATCGACGACTGGCTGTACCACGACGTCCTGGGGCTGAGGCCGGTCCGGCCCGGCTGGCGGCGGGCCCGGCTGGCGCCCGCCGTCCCCGGGCTGGACTGGGCTCGCGGCGCCGTGACCACGCCGTACGGCCGGCTGGCGGTGCGCTGGCACCGGACCGAGGCCGGCGTCGCCGCCGAGGTCGAGGTCCCCGTCGGCGTCGTGCTCGACGTCGCCGGCCGCGGCGGGCCGCTGGGGCCGGGGCGGCACGAGGTGGTGCTGCCCGCCGAGGCGCGTCCCGGCGCGTCGCTCCATGATCGAGGTAGCGAACCTACGCAAGGCGGATAGCATGACAACGCACAGTCCACCGGACGAGCATCGACCGGGCCGCCCGACCAAGGAGACACGGTGACCACCGCCGAACGGCGCGAAGAGGCGCCACAGTACGTCGGGACGACGCTGGAGCGGGTGGCGCAGGCGCTGCCCACCATGCGGCGCTCCGAGCGGAACGTCGCCGAACTCGTGCTGAGCGACCCCGTGCGCGTCGTCAACCTCACGATGGCGGGGCTGGCCGAGGCGGCCGGGGTCAGCGAGCCGACGGTCATGCGCTTCAGCGCGTCGGTCGGGTGCTCCGGGTTCCAGGACTTCAAGATCCAGCTGGCCCAGACCCTCGCCCTCGGCCTGCCGCTGACCCACTCGGGCATCGAGGCCGGCGACAGCGGGGCGGCGCTGTCGGAGAAGATCTTCGACCACACCATCTCCAGTCTCGACCGCGCCCGGCGCACGCTCGACCACGACGCCGTCGAGCGGGCCATCGACCTGCTGCACGGCGCGTCCGACGTGCTCTTCGTCGGGTTCGGCGCCAGCGGCATCATCGCCCAGGACGCCCAGCAGAAGTTCCCGCTGTTCGGCGTCCCGTGCCAGGCACCCGCCGACTTCCACCAGCAGTTCATCGCCGCGACGATGGGCGGCCCGCGCAGCGTGACGGTGGCGATCTCCAACACCGGCTCCACGTCGCAGGTGCTCACCGTCGCGCGGGCGGCGAAGGCCGCCGGCAGTCCGGTGATCGCGCTGACCGGACAGCCCGGCGCGTTGTCCGACCTCGCCGACGTCGCGCTGGTGGTGCAGACGTTCGAGGACACCGACATCTACACGCCCACGACCAGCCGGCTGGCCGGGCTGGTGGTCATCGACGTCCTGGCCACCGGCGTCGCGCTGCGCCGGCCGGCGGAGCACCGCGAGGCGATCCACCACATGAAGAACGAGCTCGCCGCCATGCGCAAGGGGGCTGCGGCCACCGCGGCCGACTCCGCCCCCGCCACGGAGTAGTTTCACTACACCCGCTGGGCGCGTGCTGTGCCGCCGTCGTGTAGTGTGACTACCAACTTCGCCGGCGGCTGTGAGGGAGTCCACGATGAGCGGTGTGGTGACGACGATGACGGCGCACGACCTCGTGCCCGCCGCGGAGCCGACGCTGTACTTCATCGGAGTCACCACGGGCCGGTCGTCCATCCAGCGGGTGTTCCCGCGCTGGGCAGCGGAACTGGGCATCGAGGCCCGTCTCCAGGGCGTCGACCTGCCGGTCGGCGCGCCGGCCGACGACTACCGGCGCGTCGTGGAGTTCATCGGCGGCGACCCGCTGAGCCGGGGCGCGCTCGTCACCACGCACAAGATCGACGTCTATCGCGCCTGCGCCGACCTGTTCGACGAGGTCGACGCGTTCGCTCGGATGATGGGGGAGGCCGGCTGCCTCTCCAAGCCGGGTGAGCGGCTGGCCTGCCACGCGAAGGACCCCATCTCCAGCGGGCTCGCGCTGGACGCCTTCGTGCCGGCCGGCCACTGGGCGTCGGGCGCGCAGGTGGCCTGCCTCGGCGCCGGCGGGTCCGCCGTCGCGATCACCTGGTACCTCACGCGTCCCGGCGCCGGCGACGTCCCCGAGCGGGTGGTCGTCACCGACCGCGCCCAGGCCCGGCTCGACCACATCCGCGAGGTGCACGAACAGGCCGGGCTCACGGGCCGGTTCGAGTACGTCCTCGTGTCCGAGCCCGGTGACAACGACCGCGTGGTGGCGGGTCTGCCGGACGGGTCGCTGGTCGTCAACGCCACCGGCCTGGGCAAGGACGCGCCGGGGTCGCCGCTGACCGACGCGGCGGTGTTCCCGCGCGGCGGGCTGGTGTGGGAGCTCAACTACCGCGGCGACCTCGTCTTCCTCGACCAGGCCGGGCGCCAGCGCGGCGACCGCGGCCTGCACGTCGAGGACGGCTGGACCTACTTCGTCCACGGCTGGACCCAGGTGATCGGCGAGGTGTTCGCGCGCCCGATCGCCACGTCCGGGCCCGAGTACGACCGCCTGAGCGAGCTCGCCGCGGAGATCCGGTGACCGGCGACGCCGTCCTGGCGCTCGACCTCGGCACCGGAGGCTGCAAGGCGACGCTGTGGTCCGCCGACGCCGTCTGCCTCGCCGACGCCGTCGTCCCGTACCCGACGTCGCATCCGGCGCCCGGCCGCAACGAGCAGCGGACCAGCGACTGGTGGCAGGCCGTCGTGACGGCGGTGCGCCGGCTGGCCGAGGCCGTTCCCGACACCGCTGGGCGGGTGGCCGCCGTCGGACTGTCCGGTCAGAGCCTCGGCGTGGTGCAGGTCGGCGCCGCGCACGAGACCCTGCGCGACGCCACGCCGATCTGGTCCGACATCCGGGCCACCGCGCAGGCGGAGGAGCTGTTCCGGACCGTCGACGAGCGGTCGTGGTACGAGCACACCGGGAACGGCTTCACCCCCGCCCTCTATCCGCTGGTCAAAGCGGCGTGGCTGCGGCAGGACGACCCCGCCGCCTGGGCCCGGACCCGGTACCTGCTCGGCTCCAAGGACTGGCTCAACCTGCGCCTGACCGGCGAGATCGGCACGGACGTCTCCTACGCCTCCGGCAGCGGCGCGCTGGACATCCGGGCCGGCCGCTACGACGTCGACCTCCTCGCCGCGGCCGGCCTCGACCCCGGCCTGCTGCCCGAGCCCCGTCCGTCGACCGACGTCCTCGGCGGTCTCTCCCCGGCCGCGGCCGGCGAGCTCGGCCTGCGCGCCGGCACAACCGTCGTCCTCGGCGCGGTCGACAACGCCTGCATGGCGCTGGGCTCGCTGACCTGGACCGACGGCGCCATCTACGCCGCGCTGGGCTCGTCGAGCTGGATCACGGTGAGCGCCTCGCAGCCGCTGGTCGAGTGGAGCGCGCGCCCGTACGTCTTCCGGCACGCCGTGGAGGGACAGTTCCTCAGCGCGCTGTCGACGTTCAGCAGCGGCACCAGCCTGGAGTGGCTGCGCGAGCTGGTCGCGCCCGACCTGACCAGCGCCGAGTTCATCGGCCTGGGCGCTGCCGCGGCCTCGCGCACCGACGGCCCGGTCTTCCTGCCCATGCTCGCCGGCGGGACGCCGCTGGAGGGCGGCGCCGGTGCGCGCGGCGCCGTCGTGGGGCTGGACCTCGCGACCGGCCGCGCCGACCTCGCCCGTGCCGCGCTCGAGGGCATCGCCTTCGCGCTGCGCCGCAGCCTGGACCGGATGCGCGAGCTGAGCGGTACCTCCGCCGACGTCCTGCTCACCGGCGGCGGCAGCCGCCACGACGGGTGGAACCAGATCTACGCCGACATCCTGGGCGTACCGCTGGTGAGGACGACGGTCGACCAGCAGGCGGCCACCCTGGGCGCGGCGGCGATCGCCTTCGTGGGCAGCGGGCTCTGGTCCTCGTTCGAGCCGGTCGACGCCGCCCACGTCTCCGTCGCCGAGTACGTCCCCCAGCCCTCGGCCGCCGAGCACTACGCGCGGCTGCGCGCCCGGTTCGACGCGCTGGTCGCCGACCTCGCGCCGCGAGGATCCTAGGGGGCGCACCGCGCCGGGCGCACGACCGAGCGTCAGGTGTTCGGCGGGGCGGCGCTGATGTCGGCCAGCGCCGACCGCGGATCGCTGGCCAGCGCCAGGTCGCCGAGCGAGACCACGCCCTGCGGCCGGCCCTGGTCGTCGACCACGGGGAGCCGGCGCACGGCGGCCGAGCGCATGAGCTCGACAGCGCGGCCGGCGTCGTCGCCGGGCCGGACGGTCACCAGGTCGCCGCTGCACACGTCGGCGACCGTGGTCGCGTCCGGGTCCATGCCCTCGGCGAGCACCCGCACGACGAGGTCGCGGTCGGTCACGATGCCCCACACCAGGCCCTCATCCAGCGCCAGCACGTCGCCGATGTCGTGGTCGCGCATCGCCCGCGCCGCGTCGGCCACCGACGCCGCGACGGGGACCGCGACGACCTCCCGCGTCATCACGTCGGCCACGGTCTGTGGCTCGACCCCACCGGCCTGCTCGCCGGGGGACGCCGTGCCGGCGGCGGCGTCCTCGTGGGGCCAGTCCTCCAGGCGCTCGCGGCTCTCGCGCTCCATGTCCTCCAGCCGGCGCTCCACCTCGTCGCCGTTCCGCGCGCCACTCGTGCTGTCCTCTGGTCGCATGTCGGCCTCCGCTGCCGATCGGTCACTCAACGAGGAGCCGTACCCGGCGACGCGGCGCTTCACGCGGTCTCCGGCCGCCGCCGCTCCGGAGCGGCCGCGACGTAGCCGGCGTGGGCCGGGCACTCGGCGCAGCAGGAGCGGTCGCAGAGACGGCACACCCGCGCCAGCGTGGTCTCGCCCGTCGCGGCGGGGGCGAGGACGGCGGCGGCGATCTCGGCGAGCTGCCGCCGTTGCGCCGGGCTGAGGCGGTCGGTCAGCTCGTCGAGGGCCTGCTGTCGTGCGCGAATGACGCGGCCGGCGGCCTGGGCGAGCACAACACCGGCGACTACGCCGCGGCCGGCACGGCGGCCGCCGCGGGCGCGCTCGGCATGGCGGTGACCGCGCCACTGTGGGGCCGGCTGCTCGGTGCGTGGGGTCATCGGGCCGTCCTCGGTGTCACGACGATGGCCTGCACGGCGGCGCAGCTCGCGCTGGCCTTCACCACGGACGCCAGGTGGTTCCTCGCCCTGGCGTTCGTCGCGGGGCTCACGTCGCCGCCCGCGGTGAGCAGCGGGCGGGCGTTGCTGCCGGCCATGGTGCCCGCCGGGGGACTGAGCCGCGCCTACGCCGCGAACGCCCTGGCCCAGGAGCTGATCTACGTGGCGGGCCCGGTGTGGGTGGCGTGGTGGGTGGCGATGGGCGGTCCTCCGGCGGCGCTCGTCGCGTGCGCGGTGCTGGGCGTCGTCGCCGTCGTCGCGATGATGGCGGCGGTTCCGCGGGTGCGCACCCGGCCGTCACCCGGCCGGCGGGCCGGCGAGACGCCGCTGCGCCGGCCGGCCGTGCGCACCGTCAGCCTGGTGCACCTGTCGTACATGGGCGGCATCGGGGCGATGTGGGTGCTGCTGCCCGCATTCGCCTCGGCCGCCGACGCGCCCGCCGCTGCGCCCTGGCTGGTGACCGCGTGGTCGCTGGGCAGCCTCGTCGGCGGCGCCGTCGTCACCGTTCGCGGCCGCAGGGCCGGCCTGGCCGCCGTCTACCCGCGGCGACTCGCTCTGCTCGCGGCGAGCTCGCTGCCGCTCGCGCTGGCCGGCACGACGACGCAGCTGGCCCTGGCCGTCCTCGTGTTCGGCCTCGGGCTCTCGCCGTGGCTGGCCGCCGCCGACGAGCTCACCGCGTGCGCGGCCGCTCCGTCCGGCGCCGGCGAGGCCTACGGCTGGCAGGTCGCCGTCGGGCAGCTCGGCAGCGCCACGGGCTCCGCGGCCGCCGGACCCGCGCCGGCTCGGTCCGCGCCCTTGGCAGGGCTGGTCGTCGCCGACGTGTCCGATATGACCGATCCCGGGCGACGGTGAGGCGTGCCAAGGCGGTCGGCTTTCGGGCGCGGGCGGCCTTCAGGTTCCCGGAGCGGCGGGCAGTCGCACCGTGACGCGGAGCCCGCCGGCGGGGCGGGGGACGAGGGTGAGGGTTCCGTCATGGGCCTTCGCGATGCTCTTGACGATGGCCAGGCCGAGGCCGACCCCCGCGTGGCCGGTGCGGATGCGCTCGGTGCCGCGTTGAAACGGCTCGACGAGCGTGGACACCACGTGCGAGCTGAGCCTGGGGCCGGTGTTCTCGACGGTGAGCTCCGCGGCGGTGGGGTGAGCGCGGGTCGTGACCCACACGCCGCCCTGGCCGGGCAGGTTGTGGACGATCGCGTTGTGCACGAGGTTCGTCACCAGCTGCAGCAGGAGCGCGGGTGAGCCGACGGTGCGGGTGACGTCGCCGGACGTCTCGACGGTGAGGCCGCGTTCCTCCGCCAGCGGCAGCAGCGTCTCGGTGGCCTCCTCGGCGATGAGGGACAGGTCGAGGTCCTCTGGGGCGAACGACCGCTGATCGGCGCGGCTGAGCAGAAGCAACGCCTCGGTGAGGTCGATCGCCCGGGTGTTGACGACCTGGAGGCGGTCGACCAGCCGGCCGGTGTCGTGGTGCTGGTCGTTGCGCGCCACCTCCAGAAGGGTCTGCGTGATCGCCAGCGGGGTGCGCAGCTCGTGGGAGGCGTTGGCGGCGAACCGTCGCTGTTCGGCGACGTGCGCCTCGAGCCGTGCGAGCATGCCGTCGAAGGCGTCGGCGAGATCGCGGAACTCGTCCTTGCGGCCCGGCAACCGGATGCGGTGGGAGAGCGAGCCGGTCGCGGCCAGGCGGGTGGCGCCGGTGATCCGGCTCAGCGGGGCGAGCATGCGGCCGGCGAGGACCCACCCTCCCGCGAGACCGAACGCCAGCAGGACCACCAGCATCGCGGCCGCCTTCGGCAGGAACGCGCGCTCGAGGTCGGACCGGTTGGGGACGAACGGGCCGCGCGTCATGAGCGGGCCGTCGGGCACGTAGCGCAGGAGGAACACCCACACGACGGCCAGCAGCAGGGCACCCGCGAGCATGACGAACCCGGCATAGCTGAGGGTCAGTTTGAGGCGGACGCTCACACCGGGCGCCCTATCCACGGTCCGCTCCCGCGAGTGCGCCGGGTCCGCTGCCGGACGCGGTGTCGATGCGGTAGCCCACGCCGGCCACGGTCGCGATGATCCAGGGTTCGCCGAGGCGTTTGCGCAGTGCGGAGACGGTGATGCGCACGGCGTTGGTGAAGGGGTCGGCGTTCTCGTCCCACGCTCGTTCCAGTAGTTCCTCGGCGCTGACCACACCCCCTTCGGCGGCGACGAGGACCTCGAGGACGGCGAACTGCTTGCGGGTGAGCGCGACGTAGCGGCCGTCGCGGTAGACCTCGCGGCGGAACGGATCGAGCCGCAGCCCGGCGATCTCGAGCACGGGCGGCCTGGTGTGGCCGCGCCTGCGGTCGAGTGCTCTGAGCCTGAGCACGAGCTCCCTGAGTTCGAACGGCTTCGTGAGGTAGTCGTCGGCGCCCAGCTCGAACCCGGAGGCCTTGTCGTCGAGCCGGTCGGCGGCGGTGAGCATGAGGATCGGCATGCCGCTGCCGGAGGCGACGATGCGGGTGGCGATCTCGTCGCCGGACGGGCCCGGGATGTCGCGGTCGAGGACGGCGATGTCGTAGGGGTTGACGCTCAGCAGTTCCAGCGCGGTGTCGCCGTCGCCGGCGATGTCGGCGGCGATCGCCTCCAGGCGCAGGCCGTCGCGGATGGCGTCTGCCAGCAAGGGCTCGTCCTCGACGATCAACACACGCACGCTCTCGATGCTACGAGCCGGCGCGTATCGCCGGCATATCGAAAAGCGCATACGGGCCGGCAACATCGGGCTGTCTTGACTGACGGCATGTCCTACCGGGAACCAGCACGAACAGCCCGCCGCAGCCGCTCGACCATCGTCGCCGGCCTCGTCGTCATCAGCGCGGCCATCGCCGGCGTCCTCGTCCATCAGGCGCGGGTGTCGTCGTCGTCCTCGGCCGCGTCGCCCATCGACGTCCTGCACGGCGACCCCGCGCCCGCCGTCACCGGCGTCGAGTCGGACGCTGACGAGCGCCGCCCGGACCGGCCGGGCGACGCGCGGCCGCTGGGCGAGGCGGACGGCGCCGTGCCCGATGGCGCGACCGTCTTCGACGACGAGATCCCGGCCGTGGGCAACCTCGACCCCGATCTGCTCGACGCCCTGCGCCGGGCCGCGAGCGATGCCGCGGAGGACGGGGTCGAGTTCGTCGTCAACAGCGGCTGGCGTTCCCCGCAGTACCAGGATCGGCTGCTGCGCGAGGCGATCGCCGAGTACGGCTCGGAGGAGGAGGCCGCCCGCTGGGTGTCCACCCCGGAGACGTCGCTGCACGTCTCGGGCGACGCGGTCGACCTCGGGGGGTCCGACGCGACGGCGTGGCTGTCCGACCACGGCGCCGAGTACGGGCTGTGCCAGATCTACCGCAACGAACCGTGGCATTACGAACTGCGCACCGAGGCCGTCGACGACGGCTGCCCGTCCATGTACGCCGACCCGACGCACGATCCACGGATGCGGTGACCGACGGGCGGGGTGTGCCAGCACCCCGGCCGCCCGGCATGGTGGCAGGGTGGTCGCGGCCGGCCGGCGGGCCTACGGTGCTGCCATGTCGGTACTGTTCCGGCTGGCCAGGCAGGCGGTGAAGGGCCGCGTGCCGGCCCTGGCCGGCGTGGTCCTCGTGCTGGCCGTGGGTGGCGGGGCCGGCATCGCCGCGCTGGTCGCGGCGTGGCGGACCGATCACGCCTACGCCGACTACCTGCGCGACGCCGAGGTGGCCGAGGTCGTCGTCAACCCGAGCCTGCGGACCGACCGCGCCCGCGCGATCGTCGAGGCCACACCGGGGGTGCTCGAGATCCACAGCGACGTCCTCCTGTTCGCGACGATGGACGACGGCGCGCCGCGCCCGGTGACGAACGTCGACGCCGGACTCGAGCTGCATCTCAAGGTGTCGCCGGACGGCCGGTACGTCGAGCAGGACCGGCCGGTCGTGCACGAGGGGCGGATGATCGCCGGCGGGAACGAGCTGTTCCTGAGCGTCGACGCCGCCAGGGACTTCGGCGTCGAGGTGGGTGACGAGGTACCGCTGTCGTTCTGGGACGCCCGCGACACCGAGGCCACGGGGCACGCCTCACCGGACGTCCTGGTCGAGCCGGCCGGGCGGGAGACCGCCGAGGTCGTCGGCATCGGGGTGTTCGCCGACGGTGTGCTCGCCGACGAGCTCTATCCGCGCCGGACGGCGTTGGTCAGCCAGGACCTCGCTGCCCCGTACCTGTGCCCCGCGGCGACGCTGCCGGACGAGCCGACGCCGGTCGACGAGCTCGTCGTGCGGTTGTATCCGCCGGGCTGCTCGGTGACCTACGAGTACTTCTCCCTCCGTGTGGCCGGCGGCGACGCCGCCGTTGGGCAGGTCCTGACGTCGATCGCCGCGCGGTTCGAGGAGGAGTCGGCGCGGCTGCCCGAGGAGATGGTGGCCGAGGACGTCCGCTACTACATGGTCCCCAAGGTGACCGCCGACGAGGAGGAACGCATCGACCGGTCGCTGGACCCGAGCGTCACCGCGTTGCGGCTGTTCGGCGTCGCGGCGACGGGTGCGAGCCTCGTGCTCGCCGTCCTGGCGGTCGTCAGGATCGCCCGGCCGGTGCGGCCGCTGGCCCGGGTGTGGTGGCAGGTGGGCGCGCCGCAGTGGCAGCGGGCGGCCGCGATCGCCGTGCCGCTCGCCGGAAGCGTCGCCGCCGGGATGGCCGGCGCGGTGCTGCTGGGATGGCTCGCCTCCGGAATCGGGCCGGTGGCCAGCGCCCGCGCGGTCGACCCGAGTCCGGCGCTGGTGCTGCCGGGGCCGGTCGTGCTGCCCGTGGCCGGGGTGTCGGTCGCGGTGCTGCTCGCCGGTGTCGCCGTGGCCGCGTTCAGCGCGGCGAAGGTCACCGAGCAGGTCGACGCGCGCCCGGCGAGACTGGCGACGGCGGCCGCGCGCAGCGGCAACGTTCCGTTCACACTCGGGGTGCGCGCCGCGCTGCGCGGTGGTGCCGCCGTGGTGGTGCTGGGGGCGATGGTGACCGCAGTACTCACCGTCCTCGGCTCGGTGGTCTTCAGCACGAATCTCGCCCGCGTGATCGAGACGCCTGCCCGTTACGGCTGGTCCTACGACGCGGCGGCGATCACCGGCGGCGGGTACGGTGATGCCGCGATCGACGCGATCGCGGCGTCGCTCGACCGTCCCGAGGTCGACGGCTGGGGCGTCGCGGCGCTCGGGTCGGCGAATCTCGACGGTGAGGCGGTGCCGTTCGTCGCCCACCGCGCGGGCTTCGCCGGACTGCCGCTCCCCGTCGTCGAGGGAGACCCGCCGGTGGGGGATGGCCAGCTCGCCGTCGGTGCGCTCACGGCACGGCGCCTCCGCCTCGAGGTGGGGGACACCGTGACCGTCTCGACGAGCTACGGCAGCCACACGGGCACGATCAGCGGTCTCGTCGTCCTGCCGCCGATCGGTCCGATCCTCACCGACCGGGCCGGCCTCGGCACCGGGCTCGTGCTTCCCGCGCCGTTCCTCGAACGCGCCCTGGAATCCGCCGCCGACCGCGGAGAGGTCGACGCGACCACACTGGCCGACCAGCTCGGGTCGTTCATCGCGATCGACCTGGCCGCGGGCGTCGATCCGGACGAGTTCCTGGCCGCTGTCGACGACGACCTCACGTCCTGGGACGCGCTGGGGTACCGGCCGTTCGTCTACACCGACCCGGTGCGACCGCCGCAGATCGCCGACGTGGCGGCGATGCGCTCCGCGCCGGTCCTGCTGGCGGTCGTCATCGCCGCCGCGTCGGCCGTCGGCCTCGGCGTCGTCGTCAGAGCCGCCGCCCGCGGCCGGCGCCGCGAACTGGCCGTGCTGCGGGTGCTCGGTGCGACCGGCCGCCAGGTCCGCGCCACGCTGCGCTGGCAGGCCCTGACGATCGTCGGTGTCGGCCTGGCGTTCGGCCTGCCGCTGGGTGTCGCGCTGGGCCGGGCGACGTGGGCCGCCTTCGCCGACGGTCTCGGCATCGCACCCGGCTTCACGCTGTCCGCGACCTGGACCGCACTGATCGCCGCCGCCGCCGTCGTCGTCGGCATCGCCGCCGCTTCCCTCCCGGCGCGTGCGTCGACGCGTCTCGCCCCGGCCGCCGTCCTGCGAGCCGAATGACGCGGTGCGACGCGCCGTCAGATCGGGCGGTTCCACTCCTCGGCGAGGAGGGCGTAGCCGAGGCCGTCGAGCCAGCGGCCGGAACGATGCAGCGAGTCGGCGACGTTGTGCGACTCGCGGCGCATGCCGACCCGTTCCATGAGGCGCCAGGAGGGCTCGTTGTCGGCGAAGCAGAGCGCGGTGACGCGGCGCAGGCCCAGCTCCGCGAAACAGAGCCGGAGCAGTTCGCGGACGGCCTCGGTGGCGAAGCCCTGCCCTTGATGGGCGGGGTCGAAGACCCAGCCCAGCTCGGCCTGGACCGCGCGGGCGGCGTCGGCCACCTCGGCCTGGGCCCAGGCGTTCTCGACCCGCACCATGAGGTCGCCGATCAGCTGCCCGTCGCGCTCGACGACCAGGGTCGTGGCCAGCCGTGCGGGAGCCGCGAACCGCGCACGGAAGGCGTCGGCGTCGGCCGGCAGCTCGGTGAGCCACCGGGCCACCGGCTCGAGGCGGCGGTACTGCCAGACGCCGTCGGCGTCGGCCGGGCGGCCGGGGCGCAGCGTGAGGCGGTCGGTGCGGACCGGCCAGTCGATCCGCTGGAGCGGGGTGACGGCGGGCTCGGGGAGCGCGCGGAGCGACAGCAGTGTGGTTCCGGCGTCGCGCAGCCGCTCCAGCATGCCGTGCAGGGCGGCTTGGTCGGCGACCGGGCCGGTCAGCGTGGTGGTGCCGTCGTGATGGTGCTCGAGGCGCAGCTCGCCCGGCATGTCGCCCGGGTGGGCGTTCAGGTGACCGTCGATGCGGAACTCGTAGGTGCTCATCGGACGCCGAGCGTATCCCGCCGGTCTGACACCGGCAGCACCTCCACCCCGCTGCTGCTCGCCGGCGCCCTGCTCCTCCTCGCCGGCGCCACAGCCCTCATCGCCCACCACGCGGCGGCCGGGCCCTTCGCACACCCCACCCCACGTGCGGTGGGGGCGGCGTCCCCATCGACCGGCGGGTGTCAGTGGACGGGCGGCAGGATCGCCGGAGCGAGCCGGCTGAGGCGGGACGGATCGGCGAGGACGTCGATCTCGACGATCCGGCGGCCCCGGACGGTGAACGCCAGGACCGACACCGGCCGCCCGTCCGGGACGGTGACGAAGCCCGGTGCGCCGTTGACGAGCACCGGCAGCGCGTACACCGCGAGCTCGGCGAACCTCATCGCGCCCTCGGCCACGTTCCGCGCGCCGCGGACGACGGCCGAGGCCGGGTGGGTGCCGTGGTCGGCCACGAGCACCACGTCGGGGTCGAGCACGGCCAGCAGCGCGTCGAAGTCGCCGCCGCGGGCGGCGGCGAGGAAGGCGTCGGCGACCTCGCGCTGGCGGGCCCGGTCGGCGCCGGGAACGGCGGTGGGAACGGCGGCGGTGGCCCGGACGCGGCGTCGGGCGCGGCTGGCCAGCATCTTCGCCGCGGCCACCGACCGGCCCACGATCGGGCCGATGGCGTCGAACGGCACGGCGAACATGTCGTGCAGCACGAACGCGAGGCGCTCGGCGGGCGGCAGCGTGTCCAGGACGACCATCAGGGCGAGGCCGACGGAGTCGCCGAGCAGCACCTGCTGTTCCGGGTCGGTCCCGTCGGCGGGGCCGACGATGGGGTCGGGCACCCGGACGCCAAGCGGTTCCTCCCGGAGCGCGGCCCGCGAGCGCAGCATGTCCAGGCAGATCCGGCCGACCACGGTGGTCAGCCAGCCGCCGAGGTTGCGGACCTCGGCGGTGTCGGCGCGACTGAGGCGCAGCCACGATTCCTGTACGGCGTCGTCGGCCTCGCTCAGCGAGCCGAGCATCCGGTACGCCACCGCCCGCAGGTGCCCCCGATGCGCCTCGAACCGTTCGGCGAGCCGATCTCGTTCGTCCACCGTTACCTTTCTCCCGCACGTTCCGTCATAGCTCTGACGAGTCAGCACGAGTCGATGTGACGGGAGAATGACATGAGGATCGCGGTGGCCGGCGGGACCGGCCGGGTCGGACGGCACGTCGTCGACCTTCTGGAGAAGTCGGGGCACGAGGCGGTCCCGATGTCGCGCAGCACCGGCGTGGACGTCGTGACGGGGGAGGGCCTCGCGGCGGCACTGACGGGGGTGGAGTGCATCGTCGACGCGGCCACCGGGCCGTCGCCGGACAGGGACGAGGCGGCCGCCTTCTTCCGGGCCGCGGTGACGAACCTGCAGCGGGCGGGGGAGCAGGCCGGCGTGCGACGGGCCGTGCTGGTGTCGATCATCGGGGTGGACAAGCTGACCACCAGCTACGGCGCGGCCAAGCAGGAGCAGGAGCAGGCCTGGCTGGCGGGCCCGATCCCCGTCGGCATCCTGCGCGCGGATCTGTTCCACGAGTTCGTCGGGCCGATGATGACGTGGGGCCGGCAGGGCGACGTCGTCCACCTGCCGTCGATGGTCAGGCAGCCGGTCGCCGCGCGGAGCGTCGCCGAGGTACTCGCCGGCCTGGCCACCGCCGGCGAATCGCGGCCCATGGTGGAGGTCGCCGGGCCGCGCGTGGAGAACCTCGTCGACCTCGGGGCCATGCTGGCGGCCCGGGACGGCGACCCGGTGAAGGTCGTGGGCGTCAGTGACCCGGACGACGCCGACAGCGTCCTCTACGAGTCCGGCCAGGTCCTGCCCGGCCCGGACGCCGTCATCGCCGGGCCGGCCTTCGCCGAATGGCTCGAAAGAAATCCCGGCGGTGGTGTCGAATCGGGGCAGGGGCGTTCGTAGCGGGGGTGAGAGGCCGCCCGCGAGGGGCGCCCCGACCGAAAGGAACCCCGCGATCATGAAGCTGACGACCACCGTCCAGGTCACCGTCGATGGTGTGATGCAGGGCAACGGCGGGCGGCATCCGGACCTCGACCCCGGATTCCGGCGCGGCGGCTGGGCCCTGCCGCTGTTCGACGACGAGGCCATGGCGTACGTCGACGAGGTGTACCAGCGCGCCGACGCGTTCCTGTTCGGCCGGCGGACCTACGAGTTCTTCGCCGGCACCTGGGGCGCGATCGAGGACATGGCGAACAGCACCATCGGACGGGCCCTCGACGCCACGCCGAAGTACGTGGCATCGACCACGCTCACCGAACCGGCGTGGGCCGACACGACCGTCCTGTGCGGTGACCTCGCGGCCGCCGTCCGGGAGCTGAAGGACAGGCCGGGAGGAGAGCTCCAGGTGCACGGCAGCGGCGCCCTGACCCGGTGGCTGCTCGAGCGCGACCTCGTCGACGAGCTGAACCTGCTCGTCTGCCCCGTGGTCGTCGGCGAGGGCACCCGGCTGTTCCCCGACGCCGGCCCGGACCTGGCGCTGGACCTCGTCGAGTCGCGAGCCTTCCCGAAGGGCATCACGCTCCAGGTCTACCGGCCGGCGGGGCGCCCGCAGTACGCCACGAACTGAGCCAGGGAGGGCATCATGACCGCTACCTACACCTTCGACGTCTTCACCAGCCTCGACGGCTACGGCTCCGTCGGCCCCGGGGGCGACTGGGGCGGCTACTGGGGCAAGCAGGGCCCCGAGCTGCTCGCGCACCGCTTCGCCGTGTACGGCGAGGAGCAGCGCATGGTCTTCGGCGCCACCACGTATCGGGCGTTCGCGCGGATGCTGGCCGCGAGCACCGAGGAGTCCGAGGTCCGGGACCCCTGGGTCACCCGGATGCGGAACCTGCCGGCCACCGTGGTGTCGACGACGCTGCGAGAACCGCTCGACTGGCCGGACGCCACCCTCGTGAACGGCGACGCCGTCGACGTCGTCGCCCGGCTCAAGGAGGAGTCCGAGGTGCCGCTGCGCTCGCACGGCAGCCTGTCGCTGAACCGGGCGCTGCTGGCCGCCGGCCTGGTCGACCGCGTCCAGGTGACGCTCTTCCCGGTGATCACCGGGCGGACCGGGGCCGACCCGGTCCTCCGGGGTGCGGCCGACTTCGACCTCGAGCTGATCGAGAGCCGGACGCTCGACGGCCGCACGCAGGAGCTCGTCTACCGGCCTACCCTGCATGTCTGAGTCCATCCGCGGGCCACAGGAGATGATGCCGGCATGAGGTACCTGGTTTCCGTGATCGACGACACGAGCAACTCGGCCACCCCGGACGAGATGACCGCCATCCACGCGTTCAACGACGGGCTCAAGGCGGACGGCCACTGGGTCTTCGCCGGCGGCCTCGCCGCTCCCGGCACGGCCACCGTCGTCGACAACCGGGGAGGCGAGGCGCTGATCACGGACGGGCCGTTCGTGGAGACGAAGGAGTACATGGCCGGCTTCTGGGTCATGGAGGCCCCCGACCTCGACGTCGCGCTCCGGCTCGCCGCCGCGGGGTCGAAGGCCTGCAACCGGAGGGTCGAGGTGCGGCCGTTCCTGTGAGCGCGATCGACGTCCACGAGGCGATCGGCCTGGTCCACCGCGAGGAGTGGGCGCGGATCGTCGCCTCGCTGACCAAGCGCTTCGGTGACCTCGACGTCGCCGAGGAGGCGGCGGCCGAGGCGTTCGCGGCCGCCGTCGAGCGGTGGCCGGCCGACGGCGTGCCGCCGAATCCCGGCGCGTGGCTGACCACCAGCGCCAATCGCAAGGCCATCGACCGGCTCCGGCGCGAGCACAAGCGCGACGACAAGCACAGGGAGGCTCAGATGGTGTACGGCGACGGCCCCTCCGAGCCTCTCGGCGCCATCGACGACGATCGGCTCCGCCTGATCTTCACCTGCTGTCACCCGGCGCTGGCGATGGAGACCCGGGTGGCGCTGACGCTGCGCATGGTCGGCGGTCTGAGCGTGCCGGAGATCGCCCGCGCCTTCCTGGTGCAGGAGACCACCATGGGGCAGCGGATCAGCCGCGCGAAGTCCAAGATCAAGGCCGCGCGCATCCCGTACCGGGTGCCGTCCGCGGAGGATCTGCCGGCACGCGTCTCCGGCGTGCTCGCCGTCCTCTTCCTCGTCTTCAACGAGGGCTACCTCGCGACCGGCCCCGGCACCGATCCCGTCCGTCCCGACCTCACCGCCGAGGCGATCCGGCTCGCTCGCCTGCTTCGTGCCCTCCTGCCCGACGACGGCGAGGTGGCCGGCCTGCTGGCGCTGATGCTGCTCACCGAGGCCCGCCGCACCGCGCGAGTCTCGGCCGGCGGTGAGCTGGTGGCCCTCGACGAGCAGGACCGCGGCGCCTGGGACCCGGCGCTGATCGCCGAGGGTCACCGGCTGGTGCGGGAACGGCTGGCCGCTGCCGCCGCCGGGGCGGTTCCGGGCCGCTACCAGATCCTCGCGGCGATCAACGCCGTGCACACCTCCGCCCGCGACATCCGCGACACCGACTGGTCGCAGGTGGTCGCCCTCTACGACCAGCTCGTCCGCCTCGACCCGTCGCCGATCATCGTCCTGAACCGGGCCGTCGCGGCCGCCGAGCTCGACGGCCCCGCGGTGGCGCTGGCCGCCGTCGACGGTCTGGAGGACACGCTGTCCGGCTACCACGCCTACCACGCGACCCGCGCCGACCTGCTGCGCCGCCTGGGCCGCAGTGACGAGGCGCGCGCGGCGTACGACGCGGCCATCGGGCTGGCGGGCAACAGCGCCGAGATCGCCTACCTCACCCGCCGCCGCGACCAGCTGGGGTCGTGACGCCGGCCGGGAGCGCTGCCCTCAGGCCTTCACGTAGCCGCGCGCCTCGACGATGCGGCCACCGCGGACCCGGATGAGGTTCACGCCGCGGACGCGGTCCTGCTCGCCGTCGCCCCACTGCAGGAGCCACGGCTGGACCGCGAGATCCTCGTGGACCTCCGCCGTCTCCGGTGTGAACCGCAGCGCACGGTTCCCCGCGAGCTCGGACCATCGCGCCAGGCATGCCGGGCCGCCCTCACGGCGTGCTCCGTCCGGAGCCGGGCCCGAGTCCTCGATGACGCAGTCGTCGGCGATCAGGTCGTTCAGCAGCGCCGGATCGTGCCGGCGGAAGGCCTCGTTGTACCGGTCGAGGACCTCGCGGGTGGTCCGCTCGGCGCCGACGGTCTCGGCGGCCAGCGGGACGCCGCCGGTCTTGCCGTACGCGAGGGCCTCGACGATCAGGCCGTCGCTCACCCGCAGGAGAGTCACGCCGCGCACCGAGTCGGCCGGACCGTCGCCGAAGTGGTACCGCCAGCGGATGGTCGCGCGGTCGCCGGAGACGGCGACCTCCTCGGGCTCGAACCGGCTGGTGCGGTCTGCCGCGAGCGCCCGCCAGAACGTCAGGCAGGCGTCACGTCCCTCGTAGCGGGCGCCGTCGGGGGCCGGCTGGATGGCTTCCATGACGCAGTCGTCCCCGACCAGGTCGGTGAGTCCCTCGGCGTCGTGGTCGGTGAAGACGCGGTTGAAGCGGTCGATGGTGTCGGCTGTCGTGCGAGTCGGCATGGCGGGACTCCTCGTCAATAGATAGACCAGTCGGTCTATCATTCACGGTATAGACTGATCGATCTACTCGTCAAGTAGACTGAGCGGCGTGACCACACGCACCGGGCCGGGACCGCGGGAACGCCTGCTCGACGCCGCCAAGGAGCTGACCTACCAGCAGGGCGTCGGCGTGGGCGTCGACGCCCTGCTGAAGGCCGCGAACGTGGCCCGGCGGTCGCTCTACGAGCATTTCGGCGGCAAGGACGGGTTGATCACCGAGGTCCTGCGCCTGAGCGCCGCCGAGGACGAGGCCGCGTACCAGCGGGCCATGCAGGCAGCGGGCGACGACCCGCGCCGCCGCCTGCTGGCCGTCTTCGACCGGCTCGGCGACGTCATCGCCGAGCCCGACTTCCGCGGCTGCCGGTACCTCGGCGCCGAGCTCGCCCTGGCCGACCCCGGCCACCCGGGGCACGACGTCATCCGCCGCTATCGCGAGCACGTGCACGACCTCCTCGAGGGCGAGCTGCGCGCCCTCGACCACCCGCGGCCGTCCCACGCCGCCGATCAGCTGCTCCTGCTCATCGACGGCACGCTGGCCGTCGGCGCCGTCCGGCCCGAGACGCACCCCGCCGCGGCGGCCCGCCAGCTCGCCGAACGGATCCTCGACGACTGACGCGGCAGGCCCTCTCAGCTGGGCCGGCCCCGGCGCCGCCGAGATGGGGGGAGCGACGATCCGTGGCAACGGGTGAGCCCGGGCGGTAGAAACGACACATGATCGATCGGACCGGGCTGGCGCAGTTCCTCCGGCACCGCCGCGAGTCGCTCCAACCCGAGGACGTCGGCCTGCCGCGCGGGCCGCGTCGCAGGACCAACGGGCTGCGGCGCGAGGAGGTCGCGGTCCTCTGCCATATGTCGACCGACTATTACGCCCGGCTCGAGCAGGAGCGCGGGCCGCAGCCGTCGGAGCAGATGACCGCCTCGATCGCGCAGGGGCTGCACCTCTCGCTCGACGAGCGGGACCACCTGTTCCGGCTCGCCGGTCATCACCCGCCCGCCCGGGGCGAGACGAGCGAGCACATCAGCCCCGGCCTGCAGCGCATTCTCGATCGGCTCGGCGACACGCCGGCGGAGATCGTCACCGAGGTGGGCGAGACGCTGCGTCAGACACCGCTCGGCGTCGCCCTCACCGGCGACACGACGCGCTACACGGGCGCCGCCCGCTGCCTCGCCTACCGCTGGTTCACGATGCCGGCCACCCGGCAGCTGTACGCGCCGGAGGACCACGCGTTCCTCGCCCGGATGTTCGTCTCCGGCGCCCGCGAGGTCGTCACGCGCCGCGGCCCCGGATCCCGGGCAGCACAGCTGGCCGAGCGCCTCCTCGCCGAGAGCGAGGAGTTCCGCACGCTCTGGGACGACCACGAGGTCGGCGTCCGCCCGCACGAGGTCAAGCACTTCGTCCACCCCGAGGTGGGCGCCCTGGAGCTGACCTGCCAGACGCTCATCGACCCTGACCAGTCGCACTATCTGCTCGTCTACACGGCCATCCCGGGCAGCGAGAGCCACGACAAGCTGCGACTGCTCTCCGTCATCGGCTCGCAGGCTGTGTGAGGTCTTCGTGTCAGCCGATCCGCTCGGCCAGCGCGACGACGATGCCCTCCGGCCCGCGCACGTGGGCCATGCGCCAGCTGTTCTCGTACTGACCGATGGCGCCGACCAGCCCGTATCCGTCCGCCGCCACCCGGTCGACGGCCGCCTGGAGGTCGTCGACCTCGAAGCCGACGTTACGTATACCCAGCTCGTTCGCCATCGCGGTGGGCGATCCGGGCACGTGGTCGGGCCGGACGAAGCGCGCGAGCTCGAGCCCGGTCCCTCCGCCGGGCGGCCGGAGCATGACGATCTCCGACCGCGAGTCCGGGATGCCGGTGACCGTGTCGATGAACTCGCCCTCGAGGAACCCGCGGCCCTCGACCTCCAGTCCCAGGGCGACGAAGAACGTCGTCGCCGCGTCGAGGTCGTCGACGGTGATGCCGACATGGTCGAACTGCTTGACGTGTGTCATGACTGCGATCCTCCGGTGCTCGTTCGGTCTCGTGCTTCGGGGACGGAGCCGCAGCGGCGTTCTCGACATGCCGGCAGAGCGCGGTTCGGCGACGGCGCCGCGCGCGCTCAGCGGACCACGCGGTATCGCAGGTGAGTGACCCCCGGCGCGTCGATGACACGGACGAGGTCGAGGGGTCGGGCCGAGCCCAACGCGCCGAACAGCGACCGGCCGCCACCGAGCAGCACGGGGACCTGGTGGATCTCGAGCTCGTCCAGCACCCCGGCCCGCAGCGCCAGCTGCGCCGTCGTCGCCCCGTGCACCATCACGTCGCGGTCGCCGGCGGCCGCCTTGGCGCGTGCCATGGCCGCCTCGATGCCGTCGGTGGCGTAGTGGACGTGGGGTCCCTGAATCGCGTCGGCGCCCGGTTCGGTGCGGGTGAACACCTCGATGTGGACGCCGTCGTGGTGGTCGCCACCCCACCCGCCGGCCGCCTCGAACGTGCGCCGGCCCGTCAGCACGGCGCCGGTGGCCAGCATCTCGTGGACCACGGGCAGGCTGGCCGCGCTGGTACGGATGACCGGGAGGCCGGCCCCACCGCGGGCCTCGTTGTCGCCGTCGAACAGCCAGGCGTGCAGCACCTCGCCGCCAGTGCCGAGGCCGTTCTCCGGGCCGTCGTCGGGACCTGTGATGAAGCCGTCGAGGGACATGGACATGTACAGCACTGAGCGGGACACGATCGGGTCCTCCTGTCGCGACGAACCGTGGACGGGTCCAGCGAATCACGAGGCCGCTTCATCTCTGCTTCACGTCCGCCGGGACGCCGTCACACGGGCGGGTGATCACCGCGCTCCAGGGAATGGTGGAGACTGCCACGCGGGAGTATCGCCCTGTTCGCGATCGACGGCAGCTGGGACGGTGAGCAGTGGCTGGTTCGGACCCGACGCGTGACCCGCACGTCGACGACGCGTCCGAGCCGCCGCTGTGGACGGCGGACTTCCGCCTGTTCTTCGCCGCTCGTACGTCCTCGCTGCTGGGCGACACGATGCTCCCCGTCGCGATCACGGCCGCCGTGATCGAAGCGGGGTACGGGGCGAGCGGCGTCGGCTACGCGCTCGCCGCGTTGATCGCGCCGTTCGCGGCGCTGATCATCTTCGGCGGCGTGCTGTCCGACCGCCTGGGCGCCCGGCGGCTGATGATCATCTCCGACGCGGCCCGGCTGTGCGTCCAGACGGTGCTCGCGCTGCTGTTCCTGCTGGGTACGCCGGATCTGTGGCAGATCCTGGTACTGCTGGCCCTGGTCGGGGCCGGCAGCGCGATGTTCCAGCCGGGCGTCGCCAGCATCACCCCGCGCGTGGCTCGCGACGTGCAGAAGGCGAACGCCACGCTGCGCATCTCCGAGTCCGTCACCGCCGTGATCGGTCCGTCGCTGGCCGGTCTGCTGCTGGTGGTCTCGTCACCCGCGGCGGTGGTCGCACTCGACGCGTTGACGTACGCGATCAGCGGCGCCTGCCTGCTCCGCATCCGCTCGGTCCCGATGGGCCCGGCCGAGCGGGGTGGCGTGTCGTCGTTCCGCGCCGACCTCGTCGAAGGGTGGCGGGAGTTCCGGGCCAGGACCTGGCTGTGGAGCGTCATCGTCGTCTACATGCTCTGGCAGCTGGCCGGTTCCGGTCCCGCCATGACCCTCGGCTACAGCACGATCGTCACCGACCACGGATCGGCGACGTTCGGCCTCGTCATGTCGGCGCTCGGAGCGGGCAGCGTGCTGGGCGGGCTCGTCGCGTTCAGACTGCGCCCGCGGTATCCGCTCCGGGCCCGGCGCCTTCGCGATGAGCTTGTGGACCGTCATGCCGTTGAGCGTCGCGCTCGGCCTTCCGGCGCCCGTCGTCGCCGGGTGCTTCGCGATGAGCGGCGTCGGCGCGGCGTTCTGGATCGTCATGTTCCACACCAGCGTGCAGACGCACATCCCGCAGGACGTCCTCGGCCGGGTGCACGCGTACGACGCGGCCGGCTCGCTGGTGATGAAGCCGATCGGCCAGGCGGTCGCGGGGCCGCTCGCGGTCATCGCGGGCACGGTGCCGCTGCTGTTCGTCTCCGCGGCCGCGGCGATCGTCACCTGCGCGCTGCTGCTGGCGATCCCGGCCGTACGCGACCTGCGGCGAGTGGAGCGCTGAGCCGCCCCACCGGTCATCCCGGGGGCCCTCCGGCGACCTCAGGGTTGACGAGGTCGCTGGGTGTGTCACCGGCGACCCAGGCGGCGACGGCCGCGGCGGCGAGCTCGGCCGCTCGGTGTGCCGTCTGTCTCGTGGCACCGGCGAGGTGCGGCGTCATGACGACCCGGTCCGAGCGCAGCAGCGGCCAGTCGGGTGGTGGCGGCTCTGCCGGGAAGACGTCCAGCCCCGCGCCCGCCAGATGGTCGCGGTCCAGTGCCGCGGCGAGCGCGTCGTAGTCGACCAGGCCGCCACGGGCGGAGTTGACCAGGTAGCTGCCCGGCCGCATCGCTGCCAGCGCGGCCGCGTCGATGAGGCCGGCGGTGGCGGGGGTGAGCCGGGTATGCAGGCTGACGACGTCGCTGCGCGCCAGCAGTTCGCCCAGCTCGACCAGCGCGAGACCGTCCGGCAGGTCCGCCGCCGTGACGTACGGGTCGGTGACCAGCACGTGTGCCCCGAAGGCCCGGAGGATCGCGGCCACGCGCCGGCCGATCGCGCCGTAGCCGACGAGCCCGATGGTCGACCCGCCGAGCTCCAGCCCGCATTCGTCGTACGCGTAGAGATCGCTGCGCCATTGGCCGGCGGCGACCGTGCTGTGGATGCGCGGAATCGCCCGGACGGTGCTGAGGATGAGCGTGACGGCGTGTTCGGCCGCGGCGACGGCGTTGCGGCCCGGGGTGTTGCACACGAGCACGCCGCGGGCCGTGCACTCCGGCACATTGACGTTCACCGGCCCGCCGCGGGTGCAGACGACGAGCCGCAACGAGCGGGCGGCCGCCAGCACCCGGCGCGTGACCGGCGCCATCTGCGTGACGAGCACCTCGACGCCATCGAGCAGGGGGAGCATCTCGTCCTCGGCGTCGGAGGCCTCGTCGACCTCGGCGACCGGGCCGAACGGCACGTGGGGCCAGGGCAGCGTGAGCGTCCGCAGCTCCACCGGATGACCCACGGCGTCCCGGAGCCGGTCGGCGAGCAGGTCGTTGCGGACGAAGTGGTCCCCGGCCAAGAGGATCCGGCTCATGCCCGTCCTTCCGTCGTCGTCGCGGCCCACTCCGCGCGAGCTCGCTCCACCCGTTCCAGGTAGCCGGCGAACGCCTCGTCGTACAGCGCCGCGCGCGAGGTATCGGGCTCCACCGCGTGCGACGGCACCGGCCATCCGGGCTCCTCGCCGCGCGCCTCCAACGCGGACAGCACCGCGCCGTACGCCCCGGCCTGCGGCACGTCGACGACGTCCAGCGGCCGGCCCAGCACATCGGCGAACAGCTGGGTCCACTCCGCGCTCTGCGCGCCCCCGCCGCAGACGGCGAGCCGTCCGGCCAGACCCGCGGCGTCGAAGCAGTGCCGGGCGGCGAAGGCCAGCCCTTCGCAGAGCGCCCGGACCAGATCGGCGCGGGTGGTGCCAAGGTGCAGCCCGTCGAACCGGCCCCGGGCCGACCCGTCCACGAACGGCGCCCGCTCGCCGGACGCCGACCAGTACGGCAGGACCCGCACCCCGCGCGCGCCCGGCGGCGACGCCGCCAGCAATGACGGCAGCTCGCTCACGTCGGCGCCGACCAGCGGCAGCAGCCAGCCGAGCGAGGCGGTCCCGACCATGGCGGGCATCGCCCGGATCCACCGGTCCGCCTGCCAGGTCCCCAGCAGGAGACCGGCGCGGTGCCCGATGGGCCCCGGGTCGTCGGTGACGACCTGGCAGGCGAGCGTGGTGCCGATGATCAGCAGGCCGTCACCGGGCGCGACGACACCGCTGCCGCGGGCGGAGGCGATCAGGTCGTACGGCCCGGCGCTCACCGTGGTGCCGGCGGGCACGCCGAGCGCCGAGCCGGCGGACGCCCGCAGCGCAGCCGCGGGCCCGCCGGGAGTCACCACGGGCGGCAGCAGGTCGCGCCGATGCGTCAGCCCCGTGAGCTCGAGGATCTCGTCGGACCACGCACGCCGGTGGGGGTCGAGGAGGGGATAGGAGGCGTCCGAGATGTCGATGGCGCGCTCGCCGGTCAACCGGCCGAACACCGTCCCGACGCAGTGCGTCGCCGTGCCGGCGCGGTCCAGGACGTCCGGCTCGTCGCGGTCGAGGGCGGCCAGGATCGCCGCCGAGGCGCCGGGGAAGATCATCCCGCCGTTGCGGGCCAGGATCTCGTCGGCCGTGCCGTCGCGGTCCCACCGGCGCACGAGGCCGGCAGCGCGACCGTCCAGCCATGACGCCGCGGGCCGCACCGGGACGCCGTCGGCGCCGGTGAGCCAGCAGCCGTCGCCCTGCCCCGTCAGCGCAACGAGGTCCGGCGGCCCCGGCAGGCGGTCGGCCACCGCCCGGACCACCGTCGCCACGGAGTCCACGACGGCGTCGACGTCCTGCTCGACGCGGCCGTCGTCGCCGTGTGTCAGCTCGGTCGGCACGCTGTGGACAGCGAGCTGAGCGCCGTCGACGGAGTAGCCGACGGCCTTGGTGAGCGACGTGCCGATGTCGACGCCGATGTACATGATCGCCTCCTCGCGGCCGTACGTCAGTCGGTGTGCAGCGGCGCGACGTGCACGTTGACGCGGCTCTCGCGCAGTGCCCGGACCACGTCGGCCGGTGCGCCGCCGTCCACCACGACGTCGTCGAAGTCGGTCAGCGCGGCGAGCTGGTGCAGCGCGGTGCCGCCCAGCTTGGTGTGGTCGATGAGCAGGACCTTCCGGTTCGCCGAGCGCATCATCGCCCGCTTGACCAGCACGATCTCCTGCTCCTGGTGGTAGGCGTGCCCGGCCGAGGCCGCGGACGTCGAGGTGAACAGCACGTCGGCGCGTAGCGACTCGATCGCCTCGATGCACGGCACGCCCAGGAACGAGTCGTGCGTGGGGTAGTACTCCCCGCCCAGCGCGATCAGGCGGACGCCGGGCTGTGCGCTGGTCGCGTTGATGACGCGGAGGAAGTTCGTGATCACCGTGAGCGGCGTGACCTCGCCGAGCAGTTCGGCCACCCCGAGCGTGGTGGTGGAGTCGTCGAGCATGACCGCCATGCCGGGCTCGATCATCGTGCGCGCGTGCCGCGCGATGGCCGCCTTCTCCGCCGTCGCGGTCCGCAGGCGGTAGAGCAGGTTGCTCTCGAAGACGCTGGACGGCTGGGCACTGACGCCGCCGCGGAACTTCCGCACCACGCCCTGGCGCTCCAGCTCGTCGAGGTCGCGATGGACCGTCATGAGGCTGACGCCGAACACCTGCGCGAGCTCGCCGGCCGACACCGACCCCTCACGCAGGACGTGATCGGCGATCCGCTGCAGGCGGTCCAGCCTCGACGTCGGCCGCTCAGTCATCGCCGGTCGCCTCGCGGTTGTAGTGCTCCAGCATCACGCCCCCATCGGCGTCGAAGGTCAGTGCCGTCGTCGCGGTGGGTTCCATGCCGCGCAGCGCGGTGCGGTACATGCGCAGCGGAACGCCGAGGAACCGGCACACGACCAGCCGGATGATGGTGTTGTGCGCGACGACGAGGACGTGGCCGTCAGGGTGCCGGGCGGCGATCTCGCGGAGCGCCACCTCGGCCCGGTCCGCGGCGCGCTCTGGATGCTCGCCGCCGGGCAGATGGTGATCGACCGGGTCGGCCAGGAAGCGGGCGACGACGTCGGGATCGGCCGACCGCAGCTCGCCGAGCGTGCGGCCCTCCGCCGCGCCGAAGTCGAGCTCGCCCAGCCGGTCGTCGACGGCGACGGCCAGACCGGTCGCGACCGCGACGGCCTCGGCGGTCTGGCGCGAGCGCAGCAGGCCGGAGGCGTAGAGGGCGTCGGGGCCGGTGCGTGCGGCCCAGGCCGCGAGGGCCGCGGCCTGGCGCCGGCCGACGTCGTCGATGCCGATGTCGCTGGAGCCGGTGTAGCGGTTGCCTTCGTGCCAGGGCGTGCGGCCGTGCCGGGCCAGCGTGACCAGGGTGCTCATCGGCGGCTCGCCCTGAGCGAGGCACCCAGGTAGCCACGGCGGTCCAGTTCGGCGACCAGCCGCCGGTAGCCGGTGGTGAGCCGCTCGTGCGCGTCGGCGCGCGGCTCGATCACGGCGCGCCGGGCGACCATGGCCGCGGCCCGCTCGGCCACGGCCGGCCGCCGTGCGGCCGAGGCGAGCACGGCCATGCCGAAGGCCGGTTCCGGGGTCCGCGGCAGGATCAGCGGCCGGCCGAGGACGTCGGCGCGGAGCTGGTTCCAGTAGCCGCTGCGCGTCGCCCCGCCGGTGATGCTCACCTGACCGGAGACGTCGGCGCCCAGCTCGGCGAGTCGCTCGAAACACAGGCGCTCGACGAAGGCCACGCCCTGGATGACGGCCGCGTACCGCTCCGCACGGCTCGACACGGTGCCCAGCTCGAACCGTGTGGCGTCGGGACGCACGAACGGGAACCGCTCACCGCGGGCCGTGAGGGGATACACGACGGCGCCGGCCGGCTCGTACCGGCGCCCGGCTTCGCCGGCGAGCGCGTCGAGGTCCTCGCCGCCGAACTCCGCCGCGACGGCGCCCGCCCCGACGTTGGACGCGCCGCCCGGGAGCCACCCGCCGTCGGGGTGGCGGTGGCTGTAGACGGCCCCGGCAGGATCGTCGATGAGCACGGAGGAGACGCCCTTGAGCACCAGCGTCGTGCCGAGCACGCAGTTCCACGCGCCGGGTGTGAGCGCGCCGGCGGCGATCTGAGCGGCACACCCGTCGGTCATTCCGGCGACGACCGGGGTGCCGGCCGGGATGCCGGTGTGGCCGGCGGCGTCGTGGGTGACGGTGCCCAGCGTGCTGCCCGGCGCGACGACGGCGGGAAGGGCCGCCGGGTCGAGGCCGGCCGCGTCGAGGAGCCGGCGGTCCCATCGCCCGGCGACGACGTCGTAGCCGGACTTCAACGCGTGGCTGCTGTCGGTGTTCACACGGTGTCCGACCAGCCCCGCGGCAATCACGTCGGCGCTGTGCGCGACGTAGGCGCCAGCGGCACCACCGGCCCGGTGGCGGCGCAGCAGCCAGCCGATCTTCGGCAGCGCCCAGGACACCTGGACCGGTGCCCCGGCGCCGAGCCGCGCGTTCAGCCGGTCCACCTCGTCCGCCGCGCGAGCGTCGTCGTACATGATCGCGGGGGTGAGCGGGACGCCGTGCTCGTCGCTGAGCAGCACGGTTCCGGAGGTGCCGCAGACGGCGACCGCACCGACCGGCGCTCGGCGCTGGGTGAGCGTGAGCGCGCCGAACGCCTGCCGCGAAGCCGCACCGGCGGCCTCCCACCACTGGCGCGGGTCCTGCTCGTGCCGGCGGGCGCCGGCGGCGGGGCGACGGCTCGTGAGCCGGCCGGAACCGAGCGCGAGGACGCGGCCGGCGTCGTCGGCGAGGAGGACGCGCACGCTCTGGGTCCCGAGGTCGATACCGACCCAGATGGCCTCGGCGGGCCGCGACTCCGTGTGCACATCGTAGAGATAACACACTTGTCCGTTAACTACAACGCTCCGATGTGTTATGTTCGCCCGCCCTGCCTGTGATATCCGGCCGGACCCGGCCGAGAGAGGAGCGCTGTCATGCTCATCTGCGCACACCGCGGCTCTCCGGCGGAGGCGCCGGAGAACACGCTGGCGTCGTTCCGGCGTGCGGTCGCCGACGGAGCGGGCGAGATCGAGCTCGATCTGCGGGTGTCCGCCGACGGGCGGCTCGTCGTGATCCACGACGCGACGGTGGACCGGACGACGAACGGGACCGGCGCCGTCGCGGACCTGCGGCTCGAGCAGATCCAGGCGCTCGACGCCGGCGGTGAGCGGATCCCGTCGTTCGAGGAGGTGCTCGACGGCGTCGGCGCGCGGCTGCAAGTGGAGATCAAGGCGGCGGAGGCGGTGGAGCCGCTGGCCGAGCTGTTGCAGAGCCGGCCCGCTGACCTCGGCCGGATCTCACCGTGCGCCTTCGATCCCGGCGTCGTCGCCGACCTCGTCCGGCTGTTCCCTGCCGCGCCCGTGGGGCTGATCGCCTCAGCGGGCTCCGCCGAGACTCTGGCGCACGCGGCCGACCTGGCCGCCTCCCGGGTGTTGTTCGGCTGGCCGGGGACGACCCGGGCGCTGGTGACGCGGGCCCGGCAGCACGGCATGGAGGTCAGCGTGTGGCCGGTCAACACCCCCGATCAGCTACGTCGGGCGCTCGACCTGGGCGTCGACGGGTTCACCACCGACCACCCGGGGGTCATCGGCGACGAGCTGGCGCGGATCGGGCGGCCGCGGTCATGACGTCAGAGGGCGAACCACCCCGTGCGGAAGTGCCACGGATGGCCGGCGCGAACGTGACCGACCAGTGCGCGCTGCAGGGAGGTGTCCTGCGGGAGCGCGGCCAGGTCCGCTGCCGGACGCTTGAACACGAACTCGATCACTGTGTCGGTCCGGTCCGGTCCGCGGCGGGGAGAGAGTTCGAACCTGCGCTGGAAGGCCAGGATGTTCGAGTTCTCCGCCAGGTACGAGCGGAGCTGCGGATCCAGCACCCACGACGTGCAGACGGCGAAGCGGTACCGCTCGTGCCCGAACTCGCGACGGACGAACGCGGTGGCGGCGGCGACGGAGTCGTCGCAGGCCGCGGGTGTCAGCCGGCCCTCGGGAATGTGCAGCGAGAGCACGGGTTCGCCGAGGGCCGGTGCCGGCCGGGAGGATGCCGGCAGGTCCTCGTCGAAGTACGTGCGCTCCACGTGGAGCCGGCCGAGGTCGAAGATCGTGCCGCGGAAGTGGCGCGTCAGCCAGTTCTGCTCGCTCAGCCCGGCGACGCCGTGCAGCGACCGGTACGCGCTCAGCTGGCCGGCCAGGTTCCCCAGGATCCGGTTGCCGCTGTGCCGCGTCACGCCGTGCCGTTCATGGAACACGCGCAGTGCGGGCAGCACGGACAGGAACACCCACACGTAGAACAGGTTCCCGACCCGCTCGTGCGGGGCGCCGATGTCGCCCCACATCGGCATCGGCCGCGGGTCGCCCATCCCGGTGATCAGCTGCCGTCGGCGGTCCGCGAGCAGCGCCAGCAGGTCCGGCGACGCCGCGAGCGCGGGGCGGAGCGCCAGGATCGCGGCGCGGTCGCCGACGTCGACGCCGAGCTCTGCGAGCCAGTCATCGGCCTCGCCCGCCGAGGGCAGTTCGGTGGCGTTCCACTCCCGCATGTGCGTGTCCTCTCCTCGACGCCGGCGGCTGGGGGAGCGCAGACAACTGGGTCGCAACCCATTGCGCTGGTCGCCGCCACCGCACTATGGTTGCATATATCGACTCTATCTTCGAAATATCGAAGATCCACGACAGGAGTTCCCGTGTTCACTCGCACCCCTGTGGCCGCCCAGATGTCGCGTCGTAGAGTCCTCCAGCTCGGCGGCGCCGCCGGCCTCGCCGCGTTCCTCGGCTCGTGCGGTCTGGGCGAGAACAGCAGCAGCAGTGGCTCCGGCGGAGGAAGCGCCGAGCTGGCCTTCTGGCTGACGCCGAACGCGTCGCCCGAGGCGATGAAGGCCTTCACCGACGAGATGGCCAAGGGCATCGACGAGGCCTCGGGTGGCGACATCAGTGCGACCAGCCTCGTCATCCCGTGGGAGAACGCGCTCACGAAGTACACGGCGGGCTACTCGGGCAACAACCCGCCCGACGTGGCCTACCAGATCATTCCGTGGATGAACAAGTGGCGCGAGACCGGCGTGCTGGCCGACTTCCGCGAATTCGCCAGCGACGACGACCTGGAGTACTTCACGAACGGCCAGCCGCAGTCGTACCTCGACGCCGCGACCGGCGCGAACGGGGAACTGCTCGCCGTCCCGTTCACGCAGGGTTTCCAGCCGCTCGGCCTCAACGTCGCCATCTGGGAGAAGGCGGGCCAGCCGCCGCTGCCGACGACGTTCGAGGAGATGATCGGCTTCGCCGAGGCTCTGACGTTCGACACCAGCGGCCGCAACCTCAAGGATCCCGGTTTCGACCCCGAGAACGTCGAGCACTGGGGGATGGCGTGGTCGTCCATCCCGACCCAGGAGGACAACTGGGTCTGGCAGTACTTCTGGGGTTACGGCAGCGACTACATCAACGAGGCCGGTGACGACATCGGCTTCGACAACCCCGAGGGCCGCGAGGCGCTGGAAGTGATGAAGCGCCTGGTGGACTCGGGCGCGACGGTTCCGCAGGGGACGTTCGCCGACGACGCTCGCTGGAGCCAGGCGACGATCTCGGGCAGGTCCGGGATGCAGTGGATGCCGCCGCTGTCCGAGGAGCTCTGCAAGCAGTATCCGGACGCGCAGCTCAAGGTCGTCCCGCTGCCCGGCGGGCCCGCGGGCCGCAACATCGTCGCCGGCTGCGGCTACTGGGCGATCGCCGCCGAGAGCGAGAACCCCGAGGCGGCCTACGAGTTCGCCAGGTTCCTGCTCCAGCCCGAGCAGGCCGACCGCTACATCCGCATGATCCTCGGTCAGCCCACCCGCCCCGTCGAGGGGAACTTCTACGAGGAGCCGCTCGCCGACCCGCGCATGAACACGTTCCTCAACGAGGCCACCGAGTACGGCCAGTACGCGCGGGCCACGCTGGTGCTCCCGTACCAGCCGCAGGAGTTCCTCCTCGGCAAGATCAACGACTACCTGTTCAACGGGCAGCCGCTCGACGCGATGATCTCCGAGGCCTCCGAGGGCATCCGGCAGATGGCCAGCGCCGCCTGACCGGAGCGCGGCACCCACTCAGCACGTCGACCCGTGCCGTTCCCGGCACCGAAGCGGAGGACTGTCATGCCTCTCGACGATCCCGTGGTACCGCGCCCGACGTCCGGCGAGCTCCTCGCCGCGCGGTGGGGGCGACGCCGCTTCCTCACCGTCACCGGCGCGGCGGCCGCTCTGGCCTTCGGCGGCTCTCTGGCGACGGCCGACACCTCGCCGCAGCGCAGCCGGCTGCCCTACCCGTTCACGCTGGGAGTCGCGTCGGGCGACCCACTTCCCGACGGCATCGTGCTGTGGACCCGGCTGGCGCCGGACCCGCTCGCCGCGTTCGGCGGCCTGGACGGGCGCATCTCGATCCCCGTGCAGTGGGAGCTCGCCGAGGACGAGGCGTTCCGGCGCGTGGTGCGGCGTGGAAACGTCCTGGCCCGGCCGGAGTTCGCCTACTCCGTGCACGTCGACGTGCGCGGGCTGCGGCCCGCGGCGCGGTACTTCTACCGGTTCCGCGCCGGCGACAGCATCTCGCCGCCGGGGCGCACCAAGACCGCGCCCGCCCACGGCTCCGCACCGGACTCGCTGGCGTTCGCCTTCGTGTCCTGCCAGCACCGCGTGGTCGGCCACTACACCGCCTATCAGCACCTGACCGGCGAGGACTTGGACGTCGTGCTCCACCTCGGCGACTACATCTACGAAGGCGCCGACCAGGGCACGCTCGGCCGCGGCCACTTCCCGGAGCGCACGCTGCTCACGCTCGACGACTACCGCGCGCGGTACGCCCAGTACAAGACGGACCCGGACCTTCAGGCCGCCCACGCGGCGTTTCCGTGGATCGTCACCATGGACGACCACGAGGTGCTCTCCAACTGGGCGTCGGACTACTCCTTCTACCACCCGCAGGAGGCCGAGGCCGCGTTCCTGGTCCGCCGGGCCAACGCGTTCCGCGCCTACTGGGAGCACATGCCGCTGCGGCTGGGCAGCCTCCCGGACGGGCCGGACCTTCCGCTCTACCGGCGCTTCGACTACGGCGGCCTGGCCCGGTTCAACGTGCTCGACACCCGGCAGTACCGCAGCGACCAGGCCAACGGCGACGGCGTCAAGCCGCCCAGCGACGAGAGCCGCGACCCGAACCGGACCATGCTGGGCGCCACGCAGGAGCAGTGGCTGCTCGACGGCCTGGCGGGGTCGCCGGCCAGGTGGAACGTCCTGGCCCAGCAGGTCTTCTTCTCGCAGCTCGACCTCAACGCCGCCGACGACCGCGAGTCATACGAGATGGACGCGTGGGACGGCTACGAGGCCAGTCGCGACCGCATCGTCGGCTTCCTCCAGGAACGCCGGGTCGCCAACCCCGTCGTCCTGACCGGCGACGTCCACGCCAACAACGCGTGCGAGATCAAGGCCGACTTCGACGACCCGGACTCGGCCACCGTCGGCACGGAGTTCGTCGGCACCTCGATCAGCAGCTCCGGCGACGGCCGCGACACCGATCCCGGACGCGACGCACTGGCCTCGCAGCTGCCGCACATCCCGTACTACAACGTGCAGCGCGGCTACGTGCGGTGCGAGCTGACCTCCGAGCTGTGGCGCACCGATTTCAAGGTCGTTCCCTACGTGAGCCGGCCGGGCGCGCCGCTGCGCACCGATGCCACCTTCTACGTCGAGAACGGCCGTCCCGGCCTCCGGCAGGCCTGATGCCGGCCGCCCACCGTCGCCGCCCACCCGCTTCGCCGCCAGGAGGCACCATGCCCCAACCCCGGCACCGCACGACCATCGCCGCCTTCGGCGCGTCCGCCGCCGTCATCGCGGCCGGCGTCCTCGCCATCGCCGCCCCGCAGGGCAGCACCACGCCCGTCGAACCGGCGCGGGCCGCGTCCCTCGAGCTCAGCGCCGATCCCGGCCGGGTCGCCGTCGACCCCGGGCTGTGCTCGCCCTCGACCGTCCGGGTCGGGGCGCGCAGCCTCGGCGAGCCGGCCTATCCGACGATCGACGTCGCGGCGCCGGAGCCGATCGGGCTCTCGCGCGACACCTTCACCACGTACGTGCCCGCCGACCGACCCGCCCTGACGCCGGTCGACGTGGTCGTCCCGGGTGACACCCCACCCGGCGAGTACGAGCTGACGGTGCGGTCCGGGTTCAGCCGGCTCACGGTCCCGGTGACGGTGACCGAGCGCGACGCCGGGCCCGGCGCCAACCTCGCCCTGGGCCAGGAGACCACCGCGTCGACCGTCGGCAACCTGACCATGCCGTGCGGCGTCGTCGACGGCGATCGGACCTACACCCTCGAGGGCTACAACCGCCCGCCGACGGCCTGGGCCGACGGCTCGCCGGGCGTCTTCCCCGACCAGCTTGAGATCCGTCTCGCCCGGCCGGCCGACGTCGGCAGGGTCGACGTCCACACCCATCCGGAGACGCGGTTCGCCCTGCGCGACTGGGACGTCCAGCTGCACACCGACGACGGCTGGACGACGGTGGCATCGGTCCGCGGCCACACCGCCGGCGGGTTCACGTCGACCTTCCCGAGCGTGCGCGCCGACGCCGTCAGGATCGTCACGCTCGCGACCAACGGCTACGCCTACGCGCTGGTGACCGAGGTGGAGGTCTACGGGCCGTGACCCGCGGCGTGGTCTTGTGCCTCGCCGCCACACCCTCTAGCGTGCTGCATATGAAATGAATCTTCGATATACAGAAACATTGCCGGAAGGAGGCTCGGTGCAGGTCGACAGTGGAGGAGTCCTACAGAACGCCGGCCCCGCGTCCGCGCCCGGCGGGTCCGCCGCGCCGGTCCGGACGGCCGGTCCGCCCGGAGCCGGATCCGGCGACCGGCCCCCGCCCCGACGGCGCAGGCGCGGCGAGCTGCTGCCGGCGCTGCCGTTCCTGGTGGCCAAGGTGCTGCTGTTCGGGACGTTCATCGCGTTCCCGTTCGTCTACACCGTCTACCTGACGTTCCAGCGCGGCTCGCTGCTCACCGGCCTGTCCTTCGCCGGTCTGGAGAACTACCGCAACGTCGTGCGCGACACGCTCTTCCACGAGACGCTGCGCAACACGGCGCTGTTCATGCTGGTGGTCATCCCGCTGACCCTCGTGGTCACCTGCGCGGTGGGCCTGCTGCTCTCCAGCCGGATCCGCGGCATCGGCGTCTACCGGTCGCTGATCTACACGCCGTCGCTGCTCTCGATCGTGGTGGCCGGGCTGATCTGGAAGATGCTCATCGACCGCGAGACCGGTCCGCTCGACCGCGTCACCACCGCCCTGGGCTTCGACGTCCCCTGGCTGACCGACGGCACCACCGCCATCGTGTTCCTGTCCGTCGTCACGGTGTGGACCAGCATCGGGTTCTACTCGCTGCTGTTCATGTCGGCCTTCAACAACGTCGATCCCGATCTGGTCGACGCCGCCCGCATCGACGGCGCCGGCGGCTGGCAGGTGCTGACGAAGATCAAGCTGCCGCTCATCAGGCCGGTCGCCCAGGTGGTGCTCGTGCTCGTCACTATCAACGCGGTGCAGCTGTTCGACCTGGTCTACGTGATGACGCAGGGTGGTCCGGGCACCGCGACCTACACGGCCATGTGGTACGTCTACCAGAACGCCTTCAACGGCGGCAGCGTGCCGTACGCCGCCACCATGAGCCTCGTGCTGCTGGTGATCACCGCGGTCATCGCCGGGATCTTCATCAACCGCAGCCGGTCGGAGGCCGACGATGTCTAGCGTCATCGCAGCCCGCCCCCTCGGGGCCCGGCCGCGCCGGAACGCCCGCCGCGGCGCCCGGGCCGCCGCCATCCACCTGACCGCCATCGTCATCTCGTTCGTGTGCGCCGGGCCCGTGCTGCTGCTGGTCGTCGCGTCGCTGCACGACTCGGTCTTCGCCGACTTCTCGCTGACGAACCTCACCGTCGCGAACTACGAGCGGCTGCTGTCGAACGAGGTGTTCCTGCGCTGGATCGTCAACAGCGTGCTGGTGGCGCTGGCGGTCACGGCGCTGACGGTCGCCGTGGACGTCTTGGCCGCCTACGCCTTCGCCAAGGTGCGCTTCGCCGGCCGGGACGTGACGTTCCGCGTCATGCTCGCGACCATGATGCTCCCGTTCTCGGCCACGCTCGTGCCGGTGTACCTGCTGGCCTCCGAGCTCGGCATGATCGACCGCTACAGCGGCCTCATCATCCCGGCCGCCGCGGGGCCGTTCGGCGTGTACCTGCTGCGCCAGTTCGTCAGGGGCATCCCCGACTCGCTGCTCGAGGCCGCCCGGATCGACGGCGCGGGCCACGCGAGCATCTTCGGCAGGATCATCCTGCCGCTGTGCCGCCAGCCCATGGCGGTGCTCGCGATCTTCACGTTCGTCGCGAACTGGAACACCTTCCTATGGCCGCTGCTCATGGCGCAGAGCGAGCACATGATGACGCTGCCGGTGGGCATCGCGACGACCAACACCCAGTTCGCCCAGAACATCTCGCTGCTCACCACCGGCGCCGTGATCAGCATCGTGCCGATGGCGTTGCTCTTCGTCCTCTTCCAGCGCTACTTCATCCGCGGCGTGCTCGCCGGTGCGATGAAGTCCTGACCCTCCTCGAAAGGTTGACCATGTCTTCGTTCCGCGGCCGGCCACGCATCCCCGAGCACGGCATCAAGGCCACACTCTGCGGCGGCAACACCATCGGCGGGACGATCCGCGAACGCGAGGCCCGCGCCGACGGCTACCGGCACATCGACACGCCGGCCCTCGTGCGGCGCCTGGTCGAGATGAACGTCAACACGTATCTGTACGGCGTGTGGGACTCGCCGACCGACTGGGACGACCTGCGCGAGGAGTTCCTGCCGGCGGCGCACGAGGCGGGCATCGACGTCATTCCCTACATCGTGCCGCCCAGCGAGACCACCGAGAACGGCCGCGCCTCGCGTCCCTTCATGACCGATTACGTCGCCTGGGCGCGCGCCATCGCCGAACTCTCCGTGCGCTACCCGAACCTGGTCTCCTGGGCGATCGACGACTTCGAGATCGGCGACAACGCGCTGCTGTTCACGCCCGACTACATGGAGCGGATCAAGCGTGCGCAGGCCGACGTCAACCCCGATCTCGGGTTCTACACCTGCGCGTACATCGGCAAGGCCACCGATCCGGCCTTCCTCGACAAGTACGCCCCGTTCATCGACGGGATCATCTACCCCTACCTCGACGGGCGCAACGAGAACACGACCATCACCTCGTCGCTGCGCGACTGCATCGCCGAGATCCGCACCCACACCGAGCCTCGCGACCTGCAGCTCATCCTCCTCGTCTACACCGGCCGGTTCCTCGACGCACCGCTGCCGCCCACCGAGGACTACGTGCGCGAGACCGTCGGCACGGGCGTCCGCCTCGCCGCCGAGGAGCAGATCGCCGGCGTCGTGGCCTACGGCACCCAGCAGGACGGCGCGCCCGCGCCGGCCACGGACAACCGGGCGATGTACGGAAACGGCCGGCTCGCGCTGTTCGCGTCACGCAAGCCGGTGACCCCCGGCCAGCAGGCCAGCGCCGTCCAGGAAGTACGGGTCGACCCGCGCAGCCCGCGCTACGAGCTGTCGTTCTGGTTCCGCCGCGAGTTCGTCATGGGCAACCTCAAGCCGGGCGACTACCGGCTCCAGGTCGCGCTCGACGACGACGTCGTCTGGGACTTCGACGTGGTCGACCAGCCACAGAACCTGTGGCTGCAGGGCGACGCGTTCCAGGGCCCCATCGACGTCACCCCGGCCGTGGCGGGGAAGGCGACCGTCCGGCTCACGTTCCGCCTGGTGGCGACCACGCAGACCGAGCACGCCTTCGTCGACGTCGGCGTGGACAACCTCGAGACCGTGGGGCTGCACGTCGTGGACCCGGGATTCGAGGAACCGGGCACCTGGGAGCTGCACAGCGAGGGGTCGATGGTCGCGACCATCGACGTGTTCGCGGCCGACCGCCCGCACCGGATCCTGTCCACGCTGCGCGACGTCTTCGCCGCGGAGCCGCACGCGTGAGCCTCGGGGTGCGGGCCGGCTCCGCCGCGCGCCTGCTGCGGCTGGACACGCCCCGGAGCTCGGCCGCCCTCGACCTCGACGACGGCGGACGGCTGACGTCGCTGCACCTCGGCGGACGCGAGCTGCTGGTCCCGCACGAAGGGCGCGACCCGCTGTGGTGGGGCTCGTTCGTCATGGCGCCGTGGACCGGCGACCTGCTGGACGGCCGGTTCACCTGGCGGGACCGGACGTGGCGGGTGCCGCGGGAGGCGAGCGGCCACGCCTCGCACGGCACCGTGCGGCGCTCGTCCTGGACGCCGACGGCTCCCGGCCGGGCGGTGGCGGCGCTGGGGGAGGACTGGCCGTTCGCCGGCACCGTCGAGCTCACCGTGGAGCTCGCCACCGACGCCCTCCACCTGCGGCTGGAGCTGCGCGCCGAGGAGGACATGCCGGCCGCCATCGGCTTCCACCCATGGTTCCGGCGGTACCTCTCGCCGGACGGAGCGGCCGCGCGGGTCGACCTTCCTCTTGGCACCCGGATGCTGTATCGCCACGGCGACGGCTCGCCGTCGACCCGCTTCGTCGGGCTCGGGCCGCCGCCGTGGAACGAGACGGTCCGCTGCCCGGTGCCGGAGGTCTCCGTCGTCTGGCCCGGCGAGGGCACGCTCACCCTCACGTGGACCGGCGCGTTCGCGACGGTCTTCACCGCGCACGAGCAGGGTGTGTGCGTCGAGCCCGTGACGAGCCCGTCCGGGCGCATGGACGACGACCTCGCCGCCGGTGACACCTTGGGTCTGGACCTCACCCTGACGTGGACGCCGTGGCGTCCGGAGGAGGACGGTGCGGCATGACCGTGCCCTACCGAGTGACCGCGGACGTGATCACGGCGATCGACGTCGCCAGGGTCACGCCGCGTGTGCGGCCGGAGCTGCTCGTCTCCGGCGCCCGCGGCACCCACGACGAGTCCCACTTCCTGCTGGTGCGGGTGACCACGCGCGCCGGCGTCCAGGGACTCGGCGAGGTGAGCGGCACGCTCACGTGGAGTGGTGAGGACGGTGCGACCGCGGCCCACGTCATCGAGTCGACGCTGGCGCCGGCTCTGGCCGGGCAGCCGCTGGCGCCGGTGGCCGCGCTCGAACGCCGGATGGACACCGTGCTCGCGGGCAGCCCGTTCACCAAGGCCGGTGTCGCGACCGCCCTGTGGGACGCCTACGCCAGGGCGCTGGACGTGCCGCTGGCGGTGGCGCTGGGCGGGCCGGTCCGCTCCCGGGTGGCGGTCAAGTGCAGCCTCAGTGGGACCGGCGACCGGCTGCGCACCGCGCTAGCCGCGGCGCGCGCCGCCGGCTTCACCGCGCACAAGCTCAAGGTCGGTCTCGACGTGACCCGCGACGCGGAGCGGCTGGCCGAGCTGCGCGAGCTGGTCGGCCCGGAGGGCTTCATCGGCCTGGACGCCAACGGCGGCTACCGACGGCGCGACGCGGCCCGGGCGATCGAGCTGTTCGCACCGCACACGCCGGCGTTCCTCGAACAGCCCGTGGCCCCGGACGACATCGAGGGCATGGCCGCCCTGCGCGGCCTGGGTTTGTGCCTCGTCGCCGACGAGAGCGTCTTCGGCATGGCCAGCCTGGTCCGTGTCCTGCGCGCCGACGCGGCGGACGTGGTGAGCCTCTACATCGGCAAGAGCGGCGGACCCGGCCGCGCCGTGGAGATGGGCCGCGTCGCCGGCGCCCTGGGATCGGAGGTCGTCATCGGGTCCAACGGCGAGCTGGGCGTCGGTGCCGCCGCGCAGATCCAGGTGGCGTGTGCCCTGGACTCGCTGGCCGAGGACTTCCCGCACGACATCATCGGCCGGCACTACTACGTCGACGACGTGCTGTCGACGCCCGCGATGATCGCCGACGGCGTGGCCCGGCTGCCGGACGGTCCCGGCCTCGGGATCCCGCTCGACGACGCCGTCTGGTCGCTCTTTCCCGGCTGACGCAGGTGGCGACCATTCGAAAGCGGCTTCGAGATGACGGAGAGAGCGCGTGTCCATGTCCTGGTGCCGGTCTAGTCTTCGGACATGAGCGCAGAACTGGTCACTGGAGCCGGGGGACGTACGGCGGGCAAGGAGAAGGACCCGGCACCCGCCGCGGGCCGGACGCTGACGGTGCTCGAGACCCTCGTCTCGCACGACGACGGCCTCACGCTGACGGAGCTGTCCAAGCTGACCGACATTCCGCTGGCGACCTGCGCGTCCATCGTCTACACCCTCGAACGCCGCGGCTATGCCTCGCGCCGGGTGGTCGGCCGCAGTCACTTCTGGCGCGCCACCCTGGCGCTGTACGGGCTGGCGGTGCGGCTCACCCGCAACGTCGACCTCGCCACGGTGGCGCAGTCGGAGATGCAGCGGCTGGCCGACGACCTCGGGATGCCGGTGCACATCGGCGTCCTGAACGGCGCCTCGGTGGTCTACGTCGCCAAGGCCGCGGCCACGGGCATCATCCAGTTCGACACCTACCCCGGCAAGCTGTCGCCTTTCAACCTCACCGCCCTCGGGCGTGCCATCGTCGCCCAGTACCGGGCGGGGGAGCTGGACGAGTTGCTGCATCATCTCGCCGACGGCCGCGGCCCGCGGGCGAAGGCCGGCTCCAAGGACGACTTCCTCGCCCTGCTGGATGTCGTCAGGGCCGACGGCTACGCGGTCGAGTACGAGGAAGAGGAGGCCAACGTCGCGTGCGTGGCCGCCCCGTTCTTCGGTGCCGACGGCCGGGTGGCCGGCGCGGTGGGGGTCACCGCGTTCGCCAAGGACCTGGCCTCGGTGCGCCAGCAGCGGGCGGTCGGCCAGCGGCTCATCGAGCTGGCGTCGGCCATCTCGGTGAAACTCGGCTATTCCGGAGCTCGCGCGCGCCGCGACTGAGGCGCACCGGAAGACCCTTGCGTCGATGCCTTCAGAGCCTCTACGATCGGAGAATATCGAAGGAATTTTCGACATTTGGAAGGATTATGGCGACGAAGACTACCATGGCTCTGGTGGGTCTCGGCGCCATCGGCGTCGGCGCGCACCTGCCCGCCCTGCTACGTCATCCCGGCGTCGAGCTGACCGGTCTGGTGGACGTCGACGCCGCCCGCCGCGCACGGGCGGCCGAGCTGGTCTCCGGCCGGCTGCCCACGTTCGCGTCGCTCGACGACCTTCCCGCCGTCGATGCCGTGGTGGTCGCCACGCCGCCGTGGGTCACCCCGGTGCTCGCCCGGACGGTGCTCGAGCGCGGCGGCTACGTCCTGGTCGAGAAGCCGGTCGCCACCTCGGTCGAAGCGGCCACGAGCATTCTCGATCTCCCCCCGGAGCTGCTCGGGCGGCTCCAGGTCGGGCTGACCTACCGCCACGACCCCGCCATCGCCCGGTTGAGGACCTGGATCGAGCAGCGCCGCCTCGGCGACGGGCCCATCCTCGTGCGCGCCCACATCTACGACGAGGTGCGCGACGAGGCCGACGCCGCCCACCTCGCGCTGATCGGCACGACGCTCGAGCACGGCAGCCCGGCGCTGCACGAGGGCTCCCACGTCTTCGACTGGCTGAGCCACGTCCTCGGCGGAGACGGACGCCTGGAGGACGGCTGGGCGGTGCGCACCGCGGCGGACCTGGCCGCGCCGAACCTGGTGGGTGGACGGTTGTCCTATCCCGACGGGTCGCAGGCCCTGGTCGAGTTCGGCTGGTTCACCACCGCCCTGCCACCCTGCGAGCTCACGTTCGTCGGCGACGCCGCCACCGTGCGGCTGGACGGGCACACGTTCGACCTCACCATCACCGGCCGCGACGGCGAGGACGTCGTCCGCTTCGAGGGCGAGCGGGTGCCCCGCTCCTTCGACCGGCAGCTCGACGCGTTCGTCGGCGGCATCCAGAGCGGCAGCCGGCGGCTGAGCCCGACGTGGGAGGAGGGCCTTCGCGCCCTGGCGGCTTCCGAGGCGCTGGACCGCCGGGTGCGGGCCACGCCGGCCGGCGTCGACGGCGGGCGGTGGGCGCGATGATCCTGTCGTGGGACGAGGCCACGCGCGAGCAGCTCAACGCCGCGCTGCCGACGTCGGTGGTCGTCCTGCCCGTCGGCGCCGTGGAGCAGCACGGCCCGCACCTCGCCACCGGGACGGACAGCCGGCTCGCCGCGCTGCTGGCGGCGGCGGCCGCCCGCCGGGCGCACGAGGAGCACGGCGTCAGTGTCGTGGTCGCGCCCGCCCTGCCGTTCGGCGCTTCCGCCCATCATCTGCCGTTCGGCGGCACCCTGTCGTTGACGGCCGCCACCATGCTGGCCGTCCTCACCGATCTGCTGCGCAGCATGATCGCCTCCGGTGCCACCCGCATCGTCGTCGTCAACGGCCACGGCGGCAACTCCGGGGTCGTGCACGCCGCCGCGGCCGACGTCGCCGCCGGTCACGACGGCGTGGCCGTCGCGCATCTGGACTACTGGCGGCTGGTCGATCCGCGCGCGGACCTCAACGTCCCCGGCCACGCCGGGCGGTTCGAGACCTCCATGATGCTGGCGACCGGCTGGACACCGCCGGACGGCGAGGCCTACGAGCCGCCGCGCCGCGCCGGCGCGCTGCCGCCCGCCGAGGTCCTGCAGGTGCACAGCCGGCGCCGCTGGCGCGACATCGACGGCTGGTCCGACGACCCGGCCGGCGCCGACCCCGCCACCGGCGAGGAGATCGTCGCCCTGGCCGCCGCGGCACTCGCCCGACACCTCGCCACCTTCGCCCAGGAGCCCACGTGATCGACTTCCACACCCACACACCCGCCTGGCGAACGTCGTCCTGGCTCGGCGGCGCCACGTTCGACGCCGCCGACTTCCTCGCCTTCATGGACGCCGCGGGCATCGAGCGCGCCGTGGTGCTCAGTCACGACGGGCTGTTCAACCCGTCGCCCCGGGCCAACGACGAGCTGGCGGCCTTCGTCGCCGCCGACCCGGACCGGCTGATCGGCTTCGGGACGGTGAGCCCGCGGCACGAGGACGCCGCGCTCGAGGCGGCCCGGATGATGGACGAGCTGGGGTTGCGCGGCATGAAGCTCCATCCCTGGCTGCAGGGCTTCAGCCTGCAGGAACGCACGCTCGACCCGATCTGCGAGGTCCTGGTGGAACGCGGCGGGACGCTGCTGTGCCACGACGGCACGCCGCCCTACTCCACACCCGCGCAGATCGCCGCTCTGGCGCGCCGCCATCCCCGTCTGCCCGTCGTCCTCGGCCACGGCGGGCTGCACGACTGCTGGCGCGAGGCCCTCGAGGCCTGCCGGCAGACGCCCAATCTCTATCTGTGCATCTGCGGCACGCCGCCGTACGCCGCCCGGCACATCGTCGAGCACGGACCGGCCGACCGGATCCTCTTCGGCACCGACGCCGGGCTGTCCGACCAGGCCGAGCAGCACTACGCCGTGGCCCGCGTCGCCGAGATCGACGGCTGGGGCATCTCGGCCGACCGGCGCCGGGCGATGCTCGTCGACAACCCCCGCCGCCTGCTCGAGAGGTCCGCCCGATGATCGTCGACGTCCACACGCACACGCCCACGCACCGCGACCCGGTGCCCGCCGCCGAGGTCCGCTCCTACAGCTCGTGGCGCACCGACCGTCCCGTCGTCACCACGAACAGCTGGGCCGACTTCGACGAGGCGGCGAGCGCCGCCGACGTCTCGATCGTGTTCAACATCGCCGTCCCCGACCCCGAGGCGGCGACGGGCCTGCCGTACCCGCCGGAGCGCACCAACGACGCCACCATCGAGTTCGTGAGCGCGGCGCCGGACCGGCGGGTGGGCTTCATGTCGGTGCACCCGGAGCACCCTGGTGCCGTCGACGAGGCGCTGCGCTGCATCGACGCCGGCCTGCAGGGCGTCAAGCTCGGCCCCAATTACCAGGACTTCGACCCGCTCACCGAGACCGCGCACCGGTTCTACCGCTTCTGCGCCGAGCATGGTCTGCCGATCCTGTTCCACCAGGGGGCGTCGCCCATCCGGCAGGCGCCGCTGCGCTACACGTATCCCCTCGTGGTCGACGAGATCGCTCTGGCGCACCCGGAACTGCGGATCGTCATGGCACACATGGGCCATCCCTGGGCGCGCGAGACCGTGGTGACCGTGCGCAAGCATCCGCACGTCTACGCCGACGTCTCGTCGATCTACCTGCGGCCGTGGGTGTGCTACGAGTCGCTGCTCTACGCCCAGGAGTGGGGCGTGACGGGGAAGCTGCTCCTGGGCTCGGACTTCCCGATCGCGACCGCCGCCGAGGCCATCGCCGGCCTGCGTCGCGTCAACGACATCCTGGAGGGGACCGCGTTGCCTCGGATCAGCGACGAGACCGTCGACGGCATCATCCACGCCGACGCCCTGGGCGCGCTCGGCCTGACGCTGGGTGTGGTGGCATGATCGTCGACGCCCATGTCCGGGTGGGACACGGCCGCGAGGCGAGCTTGACGGTCCCCGACCTCCTGGACCGGATGGACCGCCTCGGCATCGACGTCGCCTGCGTGGCCCCAGACGAGGCGGCGATCGCCTACGAGAACCGCCGCGGGAACGCGACCACCACCGCGGCTGCGGCGGCCTCCAGGGGTCGCCTGGTCGCGTACGCGGTGGCCAACCCGTGGCGCGGCGGCGAGGCCGTCGCCGAACTCGAGCGGGCCCGCGACGCCGGAGCCCGGGCGCTCGCCGTCGATTCCGTGCTGCAGGGTTTCGACCTGCTCGACGGCCTCGTGGACCCGCTGCTGCGCTTCGCCTCCGACCAGCGCTGGCCGGTCTACGTCCGGACGGGTACGCCGCCGAACGCGCTGCCGCTGACCCTGGCACTGCTCGCCCGCCGGTTCCCCGAGGTCACGTTCATCATGGGTCGCAGCGGCGCCACCGACTTCTGGATCGACGCCGCGGAGGCGCTGCGGTCCGCGCCCAACCTGCTCGGCGACACCAGCTACGCCCCGTGGGACACCCTGCTCAGCGAGCTGGGCTCGGACCCGGCCATCACCCCGTCCCGGCTCGTGTTCTCCACCGACCAGCCCTACACCGTCGCCGAGAGCGAGGTACGGCGCATCCGCGACTGGCCGATCACGGACCGGGAACGATCCCTCGTCCTGGGCGGCACGCTCCGGGCGCTCCTGGCTCTCTGACGCGCAGGCTTCGCACCTACCTGGTGGAGCCATGTCCACCAGCTCGAAAATGACATCGATATTTGAGAGGTACTCGTGATCGACGTTCGCTCCAGCGCCACGGACCGGCCGGCATCCGAGGGGCAGGTTCCCGACCCGCTCATCGCCGGCATCTCGCCGGTGCTCGAAGTCCCCTTCACCGAGAACGGCGACGTCGATCTGGCCGGGTTCGACCGGCTCGTGCACCACGTCCTCGGCACCGGCGTCACGAGCGTGATGTTCCCCGGCTTCGCCTCGGAGTTCTACAAACTGACCGAGGCCGAGCGCGGACTGCTGGTCGGCCGCCTGCTGGCACAGACCTCGCGGCGACCCGGTGTCTCGGCGATCATCGCGGTGCAGGACCATGCCACCCGCCTGGCCGCCGACCACGCGCGGCGGATGGTGGACGCCGGCGCCGACGCGATCAACCTGCTCCCGCCGCACTTCCTGACCCCGTCCCGCGACGCACTCGCCGAGCACATCGCCGCGGTCTGCGCCGCCGTCGCTCCCGTGCCCGTCGTCCTGCAGTACGCGCCGAAGGAGACCGCCACCTTCATGGCCGCGGCCGACATCGCCGCCATCGCGCGTGTCCATCCGAACCTCGCGTACGTGAAGGTCGAGTCGAGTCCGCCGGGCGCGCTGATCGGCGAGCTCCTGCGGCTCGATCCACCCCTCCGGTCGGTCGAGGGGTACGCCGGCCTGCAACTGCCCGATGCGATCCGCCGCGGCGCCGTCGGCAGCCAGCCGGGGTGCTCGTTCACCGAGATCTACCTCGAGATCTGGGAGCACTTCGAGGCCGGCCGGTACGACGACGGCGACCTGCTGCACGCCAGACTGCTGCCGTTCATCTCCTACTGGATGCAGGACACCGAGCTCATTATCGCCGCCGAGAAGCTCATCAGCGTCCGGCGGGGACTGTTCGACAGCCCGGTGTGCCGCGAACCGGCCCACCACCTGGACAAGCTCGAGATCGAGATGGTCGATCGCTTCCTCGGCGAGTTCGCCGACCACCTTCCCGGCGTGACCTCCTGAGCACGCCCGTGACGAGCCTCAGCCAGGTCCATGGGGATGGGCGAGGTCGTAGGCGCGGGCGAGCTTCTTGGGGACGACCATGCGCCACGCGTCGACGACCAGCTCGCGGGCCTCGGCCCGGTCCAGCGCCGCCAGCTGGGCGTGGACCCAGTGGAAGCGCATCTCCGACGGCGACGGCAGCTGGAACTTGTCCGGCTCGCTCGCGACGAGGGCCGCGCGTTCCTCCTTGGGGAACGCGAAGCCCATCACGCTCTCGTCGAGTAAGAACGCCACGTAGACGATCTGCCCGACGCGGAACTTCAACCTGCCGCGGACGTACACCTGGTACGAGCGCTCCAACTCCGCGCCCAGCGGCCTGACGTCGTCGATCACCGCCATGCTCGGCACCCCTTGGTCACGTAGCCCGTCCATCGTTCCCCTCTCCACAGCCAGGTGCACGGGTTGACTGGGACGGCCCCACGAACTCATCGGTTCCCGGGTTCGTTGCGTGAGCACCTCTGGTCGCTGACGTGCGGTGACGCAGGTGTGAAGCCGTGGTGAAGACGCCCTTGGCGATCATGTGGCTCGGCTGGGGGGACGCCCCAGAGCGAGGTTCTGGTGTGCTGAGAGGGGCGGTCATGGCAGGCATCAGGGAACCCAGGGTCCGACGGCTGCGAGGGTCGTTCACAGCGATCACCGCGTCAGTCGTCGCCGTCGGTCTGGCCGTGCCGGCGGCGGCGGTGACCGGCGGCGGCCCGGTCGACCCGGACTGGGTCCGGCAGCTCGTGCGGATCGAGGTCGGTGAGGAGAAGACCTGCTCCGGGGCGTTGGTGGCACCGCAGTGGGTGCTCACCGCGGCGTCCTGCTTCACGGCCGCCGGCGGGAACGACGAGGTACGCACCGGCGCGGCGCCAGCGGGAACGACGGCGACGGTGGGACGGCCGGATCGGTCGACGGCGGACGGATATGTGCGCGACGTCGACTGGATCGTGCCGCATCCGGACCAGGACGTGGCACTGGCGCGGCTGACGCTGGGCGTGGACATCGCGCCATGGCGAGTCGCCGAGGCTCCCGCGACGGCTGGTGAGACACTGGCGATCAGCGGCTTCGGCCGGACGGAGTCGGTGTGGGCGCCTGCCGAGTTGCAGGCCGCCACGGTGTCGGCGAGCGAGGTCTCGGCCGCTTCGTTCGAGCTTAGCGCGCCCGCCGAGTCGGCAGGGGCGTGCGACGGCGATGCCGGCGCTCCTGTCACGCGGTCGGCGGACGGTGCGGTGCAGATCGTCGGTGTCCTGGTCGGCTCGGCGAAGAACGGCTGTCTGGTGGCGCCGTCCGACGGGGACCGGTCGGCGCTGGCGGCCCGCGCCGACGTCCTGGCGGACTGGATCGACCGGAACGCGGTCTGGTTCGGCGCCGACTTCGCGAACTCCTACCACTCGACGGACGGCGACGGCGACGGGCGCCTCGACGGCATCGGTGGCTACAACCTCGCCGACGTCAATGACCAGATCGTCGCGGTCGACTACGAGGGCAGCGGGAAACTGGATCACCTGCTGATCTACCGGCCCGGCTCGCAGAAGAAGTACTGGGTGGTCAAGCGGCGGGCCGACGGGTCGTTCCAGCAGGTGTTCACGAACGGCGACCGCGGCATCGGGCCGGTGCCGACCGCCGGGACCGTGCTGCTCGGCGACGCCCGCGATCGGGTGTTCGCGTTCGACTGCCACCGTACCGGCAAGCAGGACTGCATCGTCGTCTACCGTCCGGGTCTGGTCAGCGGGGACAGCGAGAGCGGTTCGTACAGCGTCTTCGAGCGCGATCCGCGAGGCGGGTACCAGCGGGTCTTCCGGCACAAACTGATCCGGCTGAACGGGGCGGCCACCCAGATGATGGCCCTGGACGACCACGGGGCGACGGCCGGACAGCACCTCGTCTTCTACCGGCCAGGTTCCGGGCTGGTCACGGTCCGCTCGTGGGTCTACGACAACGCCGCCGGCTCCTGGGGAACCGGGCCGGACGTCTACACGACGGACAGCGCCGGGATCGCCGGCTTCGACCTCCGGCAGGCGCGGGACCGGATGATCGCCTTCGACTGCCACCAGTCGGGGCGCCAGGACTGCCTCGTGGCCTACCGGCCGGGGAATGTCAGCACGGACGCCGAGAGCTCGACGTATCGCGTCATCGATCGGGCGAGCAACGGGACGTATCGCTCGTTGTTCCGGCACAAGCTCCTCCGGCTCGCCTCGACCGCCGATCAGCTCGTCGCCTACGACTACGACGGGTCGGGGCGCATGGACCACCTCGTCTTCTACCGGCCCGACGGCGGCTGGGTGACCATCCTGCCCGGGCTCCGCCAGGCGGGCGGCGGCTGGGCTCCGGCCCCCTCCTTCGTGTACTCCAACCAGGGCGGCGGTATCGGCGGCTACGACATGCAGGACGCGCGCGACCGGCTGGTCGCCTTCGACAACGACCACCGGGGCTCGCCCACCGACCTCGTCGCCTACCGTCCCGGCTCGCGCACCGCCTGGGTGGTCGGACGCCGGACCGAGCCCGGCGACCCCGACGTCACGGTCATCCGGCCGGCCGGCGCCGACTCGATCGTGGAGAACCGGACGTATCCCGTGGACTTCCACCACGAGTTCACGGGAACCTCGGGCCGGGAGGACTGGGGGACCGACGAGGCCGAGGCACAGAACTTCGAGCTGCTCGCCGGCGACGGCGGGATCATCTGGGTCTCGTGTACGGAGGCCACGACCACCGGGGTCAGCGTCATCAAGGTGTTCCCCGGCCTGCTGAACGGCGAGCTGGAGGTCGGCGAGCGATACCTCGGGGTGACGGCGGTGTGCTTCAAGGTCCTGGGCCCGACGGGGTACGTGAAGGTCCGGATCCCGAACGTGCACATGGTTCTGGGGGACGGGGGCTCGCCGGGGACCGGCCACGACGTCGAAGCGACCGTCGTGCACGTCGAGTCCGGCGCGCAGCGGACCAAGCTCGTGGAGCCCGACGAGGCCGAGCAGTTCGGACGCACGGACGTCACCTGCGACGAGGATCATCCGGACTGGCCGGACAACTGCCGGGAGAACCTGTTGGAACTCCGGGTCGTGGGCTGAGGGGTTGACGGCGATGCGCGCGATTCTCGGCAGGCCCTCGCGGCGGAGGGCGACGGTCATCGGCGGGGCGCTCTCGCTGCTCCTCGCGGGCAGCCCGATGAACGAGACCCGGGCCGTCGCGGCGGAGACGCCGCCGGACGCTCCGGTCTGTGAACGTCAGGTGGTGCTGGAGGCCTGGGTCACCGGCGGGGTGAACGTCAGCCCGGCCGCCGAGGAGGCGCTGCTGGGCGACGACGCGGCGGTCTGCGCGTTCCTCGAGCAGCTGCCCCGGCTGGTGGCGCAGGACGAGCGGGAACAGGTGGGTCGCATCACCTCCCACGGTGGCCCGGAGGTGTCCGCCGCGGCCACCGCGGCCCTGCGCTCGAACGAGGAGGGTGCCGTGACGGCGTTCCTCGACGGCGGGTGGGAGATCGCCCGGCAGATCGACCTGCGCGCCCGTGTGGGCCAGATGAGGGCGACCGGCGGACCGGAGGTCCGGGCCGCTGCCAACGCGGTGCTGCGCAACGGGACGCCTGAAGCGCTGGGCCGGTTCCTCGACTCGGGCTGGCGCATGCCGTACCGGATGGACTTGCGGGCCGTCGTCGGCCGGGCGATGGCCGGAGGCGGTCCGCAGGTGAAAGCCGCGGCGAACCGAGCGCTGCTGGACGGCAGCCCGGAGATGCTGGAGCGGTTCGTCCAGATCGACTGGGGCGTGGCACAGGCCCGCGACAACGAGGCGCAGACCCTGAACGACTTGCGGGCGAGCGCGACCGAGGCGACGCGCCTCGCTGCCCTCGAGACGATCGGGGCCGTGGCGCAGGCCGAGCGGGCGAAGGCCGAGTCCGAGGCGGCCAGAGCGGAGGCGGAGGAGGCACAACGGCTCGCCCAGCTGGCTGGCCAGGAATCGGACGAGGCCAGACGGCAGGCGCGACGTGCCGCCGAGGCGGCCGACCGCGCCGTCGCCGCGTCGCGCGTCGCCGTCGAGGCCGCTCGCGCGGCGGCGAGCGCCGCTCGTGCC